>JBJMWW010000079.1:0-54373 GCA_045809945.1 Chthoniobacterales bacterium | reverse complement strand
CGAACGCGGGCGGCGTGGCGAAAAACTGGCGGCGAAATTCCTCCGTCGGCACGGCTACAAGATTCTCTATCGCAACTTCCGCGGTCGAACGGGCGGCGAGATCGACATCGTCGCGCGCCATGGTGACACGCTGGTGTTTGTCGAAGTGAAAACGCGCGGCAGCGAAGAGTTCGGGCGACCGTTCGAAACGATCCGTCGCGATCAGCAGCGGCGAATTTCGCGCGGTGCACTCGCCTGGCTGCGCCTGCTGGATAATCCCGACATTCTCTTCCGCTTCGATGCCGTGGAGGTGGTCATGCGCGACGAGGGGCCAACGCAGATTGAATTGATTCAAAACGCATTCACGCTGGCGCAGCCGTATATCTACTGATGCGATTCGTACTGGTCGCGCTGGCGCTCCTTGGCGCAGCGGCAGACGCGCAGACGCTCACAGGCAAAGCCCCAGTTTCCGGCGATTGGACCCAGGATGCGCCCGGCGTGAGTCGCCAAATCACCGTCGACGACCTGCCGCCGCCCTTCGCGACAGATTCTGTCGATAACGGGCCGAGTGAGATCAGGCCGCCGGCTGGTGCGCAACCGCGAGTGCCGCCGGGTTTCAAGATCGAGCAATACGCGAGCGGTTTTCGCAATCCGCGTTTTCTCCTCACCGCGCCGAACGGCGACATTTTCGTCACCGAAAGTCGCGCCGATCGAATCAAGGTGCTGCGCGACCGCAACGTGCAGACGTTCGCATCGAGCGGCCTGCACGATCCCTTCGGCATCGCGTTTTATCCGCCCGGCGATGATCCGCAGTGGCTTTACGTTGCGAACACCGACGGCGTGATTCGTTTTCCGTATCGCAACGGCGACCTCAAAGCGCGCGCGCCGGCCGAGAAACTGGCCAACGCGGAGCTCTCGAGCGGCGGGTTGCTGCGCGGCGGCGGACATTGGACACGCGACGTCGTCTTCTCGTCTGACGGCAAGAAGATGTACGTCTCGATCGGCTCTCGCTCGAATGTTTCAGACGACGCGAGCGAAGCGAACCGCGCGCGCATTTTCGAGTTCGATCCCGATGGCAACAATCGAAAGGTGTTCGCGTGGGGAATCCGCAACGCAGTCGGGATCGCGTTCCGCCCGGGCACAAATGACCTCTGGATGAGCACGAACGAACGTGACGAGCTGGGCGACGATCTGCCGCCCGATTACATCAGCAGCGTGCGGCCGGGCGGGTTCTACGGCTGGCCGTGGTTTTACATCGGCAATCACCAGGACCCGCGACACAAAGGAAAACACGCTGAGTTAGCGAGCAAAGTCATCGTGCCCGACGTGCTCACACAAAGCCACATCGCGTCTCTGAATTTGTGCTTCTACACCGGCCAGCAATTTCCGCCTGAATACCGCGGCGACATCTTCGCTGCGTGGCACGGCTCGTGGAATCGCAAGAAACGCGTCGGCTACAAAATCGTTCGGGTGCCGTTCGATAAATCGACCGGCAAACCGCGCGGCAACGTAGTCGATTTCGTCACCGGTTTCGTCGCGGATAACGATCACGTGTGGGGCCGTCCGGTCGGAATCACCATCGCAAAAGACGGCGCACTCCTGTTCAGTGAGGACGCCAATGGCACGATCTGGCGGGTAAGCTACGGGGGCGCCAAGTGAATCAAACCAGCAGCTCGTAGGAGAGGACGCTGAGACAATAGATCGCCGCGGTTTCGACGCGGAGGATGATCGGTCCAAGCGTTATCGGTCGGCAGCCGTTGGCGCGAGCTAGGTTTAGCTCCGCCGGTGTGAAATCGCCTTCCGGGCCGACCATCATCAGCGCGGTGGTCGGCCGTTGCTCGAGTTCGCCAAGCACCGTTTTCAAGTGGAGCGCGTCGGGTTGCAGCGAACCGATCAAGCGCAGCTCGTGAGCCGGGGCGCCGGCAAAGAACTGCGCGGGCGTGCGCGGCGTTTGCACCTGCGGTAGCCAGTTCTGGCCGCATTGCTTCGCCGCCTCAATCGCGATCGCCTGCCATTTCACGCGCTTCTGTTCGGCGTCGTCGTCGCTTAACCGGACGATCGTGCGATCGGAGATCAGCGGCACGATTTCGGCCGCACCGATCTCGACCGCTTTCTGCACGATTAGATCCATGTTCTTTCCCTTAGGCATGGCTTGGCCGAGCGTGATGCGGCAGCGCAATGGCGGCGTTTCGCTTTCGTGCAACTTGCGGAGCTGGACCGCGGAGGCGCTCGTATCAGTGACCTCGGCGGTAATTTCACGGCCGCGACCGTTGAAAACGACGATGCGACTGCCGCGGGCGAGCCGAAGGACGTCGCGTGCGTGGTGCGCTTCAGATTCACTCAGCTTGATCGCCGCCGGATCCCACACGTCAGGCGCGATGTAGAAGCGGTGCATCCGTTTTCACTGCGCCATTGTCATGTCGAGCGCAGTCGAGACACCCACGTGCAGCAAAAGATACGCGGATCCCTCGGCTACGCTCGGAATGACATGCGCGCCGGCCAGATTATCGGAAAAATTCTTTCGCGCGCTCGAAAAAGCTTCTGTGCAGCGGCGTGTTTTCTTCGCCACAAAGCGTGGCGAACTCCTCGAGCTTCGCGCGCTGCTCGCCGTTGAGATGGGTTGGCACTTCGACGATCAAACGCGCGAGCAGGTTGCCGCGGTCGCGGCCATTCACGTTTAGAATTCCCTTGCCGCGCAGCTTGAACATCTGACCGCTTTGCGTGCCGGCTGGAACTTTGACGTGCGCTTTACCTTCCAGCGTCGGAACCGCAACTTCGCCACCTAGGGCCGCGACCGTGAATGGAATCGGTACCTCGCAATAAAGATCGTCCGAATCGCGCTGGAAGATTTCATGTTCCTTGATGTGAACGACGACGTAGAGGTCGCCCGGCGACCCGCCACGAATTCCGGCTTCGCCGTTTTGCGACGAGCGCAGGCGCGAGCCGTCGGCGATACCCGGCGGGATCTTCAGTTTGATCGTGCTCGTTTTTTCGACGCGGCCTTCGCCGTCGCAAACACGGCACGGTTTCTCGACGATCTGGCCCGCGCCGCGACAACGCGGACACGTTTGCGAAACCTGAAAAAATCCGCGCGAGCTGATGACCTGTCCGCGACCGCCGCAGGTCGGACAGTTAATGGTGCGCGAACCAGGCTCGGCGCCGCTGCCCTGGCATTTGTCGCACGCGTCGAGCTTGCGTACCTCGATCTCCTTCTCAACGCCGAACGCTGCTTCCTCAAGCGTGATCTGCATGTCGTAACGCAGATCGCTGCCACGTTGTCGGCCTTCGCGATCGACACCGGCGCCACCGCCGCCGAAGAACGTCTCGAAGATTCCGCCTCCGAATCCGCCACCACCACCACCTCCGCCGAAAACTTCGCGGAAAATATCGAATGGATCATGGAAGCCGCCGCGACCGCCGCCGCCTTGTGCGAACGCCGCGTGGCCGAAGCGGTCGTAAGCCGCACGTTTGTCGCCATCCATCAGGACGTCGTAGGCCTCGCCGAGTTCCTTAAAATGTTCTTCGGCGTGCGGATCGTCCGGGTTCTTGTCCGGATGAAACTTGACCGCCAGCTTGCGGTAGGCGCGTTTCACGTCCTCCTCCGTCGCCGTCCGCTCTACGCCCAGAACTTCGTAGTAGTCGCGCTTTGTCGTGGCCATCGATCAGAAAGATTCTTCGACTTCGCGTGAAATGACAAACAACGGCCTCGCGGCTTGTTAGGCCGCCGCAGAGCCTTTTGAAACAACGACGCTGCTCGGCCGGAGCAGGCGATCCTTGAAACGATAGCCGCGGCGAGTCTGCCGGATGACGTGGTTTTCCGGAATGGTGTCGCTCGGCTCGTGGCCAATTGCCTCGTGCAGTTTCGGATCGAACGGCTGGCCTTCGGCTTCGACCGGTTGCAGACCGTTGTCGGCCAGAAAATCGTTGAGCTGTTTCAGCACCATGCTCATGCCGGAATAAATAGCGGAGTTTTCGCCCTCACCTTTTGCTGCGGAAAGACCGAGCTCAAAGTTGTCGATGATCGTGACGAGGCGCTCGAGCAGCGAGGTGTTCGCGTATTTAACCGCTTCCTCTTTTTCGCGCTGGCAACGCTTCTTGTAGTTTTCGAAATCAGCCTGGCTACGCAACGCGAGATCCCGAAAGCGGTCGAGATCAGCCTGAACATTCGCCAGTTCATCCTGCTCTTCCGGCTTTCCTGAGACGCTGCCAGCGTCTGCTCCAGGATTTTGTTCGTCGTCCGTTACTGGAATTTTCTTCATGTCTTGCGAATTACGATCAGCGTGATGTCGTCATTTTGTGGCGTGGTGTCGACGAAAGCGCGCAGATCTTCGATCACGCGAGTGATAATCGCAGCCGCGCCATTCATCGCGCTCGCCTGCACCGATTTGATCATGCGATCGGGGCCAAATTCAGAGCCAGTCGCATCGAGCGCTTCGGTTACTCCATCCGTGTAGAGGAGCAGGCAATCGCCGCGTGAAAGCGGGACTGCAACGTCACGCGTTATCCTATCGAACACGCTGCCGGCGTCAATTCCCAGGACCATTCCGGGCGGCTTGAGCGGAGCGATCGTTTGGGTCGCAGCGGTGTATAACAGCGGCGCGTCGTGGCCGGCGCGGGTCAGCGTGACGTTCCCGAGCGCGTGATCGAGAACGACGTAGGCCATGCTGATGAACATGTCCTCCTTGATGTCTGGATAAAGCTGTCGATTTACTTTCTGCAAGACATCAGCCGGGGACGGACTGCTCATCGCCTGACTCCTCAACACGCTTCGGCAGATCGCCATGATAATCGACGCCGGGACGCCTTTACCCGACACGTCCGCAATCGCGATGCCGAGACGCGATTCGTCGATCTCGATGTAGTCGAAGTAATCGCCGCTCACCTGCCGCGCAGGAATGTTGAGACCGCTGATTTCAAAACCTTTTACAATCGGCGCTTCAGCTGGAAGCAGGATCCGCTGAATGTCGCGCGCGATTTCGAGATCGTGGTCGAGCCGCTTCTTCTCGTTCGCTTCCGAGTAAACGATCGCATTGTAGAGCGCGAAGGCTGACTGCTCGGCGATGGATTTGAAGACGACGAAATCGCTCGCGGTAAATGGCGGGCTCATCGGACCGTTGGCGAGGGCGAGGACGCCCATATTTTGTTTGCCGTAGAGCAACGGCGTCACCATCGCCGACGTCACTCCAAGCGAGCTATTGCGCAACGGCAATAACTCGGGCGCGGCACTCGCGTCGGTGATGTGCATGGCCTGTCGCGTTTCCCAGGCGCGACCGATGATCCCCTCGCCCGGCGCGACGGTATGCATGCGCGAGTAGTTTTCGAGCGCGGCCGGCGTGCTCGTCGCCTGTTGCAGAATGTGCGCCGGCACATTGATGAGCGGCGGGCAGCCGGTTGAAATGAACGCGGGCGCGAGTTTGCCGCCCGTCCGTTCCATCATGTAGAGCGCGCCGCCATGTGCATCGAGAACGCGCGCCGCCCCTTCGACAATGAGCCGATGCAAATCGGCCGGGCGAATGGTGTCGGTAAATGCTTCGCCCAGGCCGTGGAGAAAATCGAAGACGAGGGTTTCCTCGATCTGGATTTCTTCCTTGGAGCGCTCGAGCTGACGAACGCGGCCAGTTTGGCTCAGCCAGGTTATGACCCAGCCCGCCAGACAAATCAGAAACAGCGCGAAGAAGATGAAAGGCCACATCGCGCCGCAGGGGAATTACTTTGCCGGCTCTTGGTGCAGGTCCTGTTTGAGGAACTCTAGAACGTCTTTGAACTTGGAGAAATTCTGCGGCGTAACCTGGCACAGCGCCTCATGCGCAGCCAGCATATCGCGCGTCGTTTCGGGTTTCGAATCGCGCGTCCGCTCGAGCAGGCCGCATTGCGGAGCCGCTGCGCCGTTCGACTGAATATCGAAGAGTTGATCGAGACCGAGACCAGTAAGCAGCTCGCGGCTACGCTCCCCACAATGCACGACATGGAGGTGACCCTGACCTAGTTCCTTAAGCCGCAGCGCGACGCCAGCCATCGTTCCCATGAAGGTCGAGTCCATCATTGCACAGTTCTCCAAATCGATAATGAAATCGCGATAGCCGCGGTTCACCATTTCCCGAGTGAACTGCTTGAACTCGCCGCTATTGAGGAAAGTTCCCCTGCCTTGGACCTTCACCCAGACGGCCTGCCCGTTTACCCCGACCTGTATTGACGACTGCACGACTCCTCCTTAGCAGGATAAGGTCACCCTCTGGGGTGTCAACGCCACCCGCACCCGGATTAGTCCCACATGTAGGAGCGATCTTCCGCCACAATCCGGCCGTCGGAAATCAGCAGACAACGCCACGCGATGATTTTGCCGTCATCGAAGAATTCATCCCCGATCACGCGGAACTCCGTATGCATTGTTCCTTTGGCACCGGTGTAGGAAATTTCCTTTGCCTGGGTAAAGGAGCGCAACTTCTCCTGCCGGTACTCGAGACGGACGGTGACGTTCGCGTCGTGCTTTACGCGCCACCAAAAATCGAAGTAATGGCCGAAGCGCTGGCGTTGATCGAGCCCGGTGACCGCACCAAACATGCGGTAGGAGCGCTCGAAACCGATCGAGGCGTCCGGCTGCGCCTGTGTTTTTGAGAAGCTGCTACCAAACTTGCCACGCCGGAGAGGCGGCGGAGCCGGATCGAGAAAATAGAGCTTCGTCTTGCGGAACTGAAATTCATCGCTCAACGCGACCGGCAGCTTACTCAAACCCGACTGCGCCTTCGACGGTTCGGCCGCACGGACTGCAAGTGACGTCGCCAGAATCGTAGCAAACACGAGGAGCCGCATCGGCGTTTATACAACGGGCTCGGTCTCGACGTGTCAATCCGCGGCCATCGCGTTATTTTCCGCGGTGATCGACGTGCGTTACGAGCGCGGTGTTTATCTGCCGCGACAAGATCTCTGGCTCGACCCTTGGGATGCGAAACCCTTCGCGTTCGTTTCCCACGCGCATAGCGATCACATCGCCCCGCACGAAGAGATCATCGTATCGGAACGGACCGCGCGTTTGATGCAGGCTCGAATGCCGGGCGAAAGAAACGAACACGTCCTGGCATTCGGCGAGCGGCGAGCAATCCGCGATGTCGACGTGATGCTGCTCCCGGCCGGGCACATTTTTGGGTCAGCGCAGATCCACGTGCAAAGCGATGAGGGTTCGCTGCTCTACACGGGCGATTTCAAATTACGCCACGGTCGTTCCGCGGAACCGGCCGAGTGGGCACACGCCGATACGTTGATCATGGAAACGACGTTCGGTCTGCCGCGTTACCGCTTTCCACCCAGTGAACAGGTGATCGAGCAGATCCTTGCGTTCTGTCGCGAAGCGCTGGAGAGCGGCGCAACACCGGTGTTGCTCGGTTATTCGTTAGGCAAAGCGCAGGAGATTCTCTGCTCACTATCCGGTGCCGGGCTCACGCCGATGCTGCATGGCTCGGTTTATCGGATGACCCGCATTTATGAACAGTTCGGTCAGGAGTTCTGCAAGTATGAGCGGTACAACGCGAATGAGGTCGCGCACAAAGTCCTCATCTGTCCGCCGAGCGCGAATCGCTCCGCGATGCTCCAGAACATTCAGAACAAGCGAGTCGCGATGATCAGCGGCTGGGCGGTCGATCCGAATGCAGTTTACCGCTACCAGGTCGACGCCGCTTTCCCGCTTTCCGATCACGCTGATTACAACGACCTCGTGCGCTATGTGGAACTCGTCGATCCCAGTAGGGTCCTGACGCTGCACGGCTTCGCAGCAGAATTCGCGCGTGATCTGCGCGACCGCGGTTTCGATGCGTGGGCTTTGAGCGCCGAAAATCAGATGGAGCTGACGCTGCGTACTCCGGGTAGCGCCGCTGTCCGGGCCGCGAGCGAACCCGTCTCGGGTTCGCAGCCGCTTCGGCGCGACGCCGAAGCTCGCCAATCGGAATTCGCGGCGTTCGCCGCCGTCGGTGAGGCGATCAGCGCGACTGCGGCTAAGCTCGAGAAGGTTCGCCTCCTCGCCGATTACCTGGGCACGCTCGACGTTGAGCAACTGCGAATCGCAACCACTTACTTCACCGGCAAACCGTTTCCGCAAAGCGATCTGCGCACACTGCAGGTCGGCTGGGCGGTAATCTTCCGCGCCGTGCTCAGCGCGGCAAAGATTTCGGATACGGAGTTGCATCGCATCGCCGGCGGTCACGGCGATGCGGGCAAGACCGCCTTCGAAGCGCTCGAAACTCGGACGTCGCCGGAGCCGTTCACGATACGAGAGTCGCGTGAGCTGTTCGACGATCTGCAACGCACGCGTGGACCCATCGCGAAGGCCGAGTTGCTCCAGTCGCGTCTCGCCAAACTGAGCGCTCACGAAGGCGAATACATCGTAAAGATTCTGACTGGCGATCTCCGAATCGGATTGCGCGAAGGACTCGTGGAGGAAGCCATCGCTTCGGCATTCGGCGCTCCGCTTGACGACGTTAAGGAAGCCAACATGCTGCTCGGCGACATAGGCGAAACGGCAGTGCTGGCGCAACGCGGCGAACTGCAACGCGCCGAGCTCTCACTGTTTCGGCCGATCAAATGCATGCTGGCAAGTCCCGAACCGACGGCGGAAACGATCTGGGAACGTTTCGCGCAAAGCGGCGCTGCATTCATCGAGGACAAATTCGACGGGATCCGCGCCCAACTGCATCGCGGCCGGAATCGAGTTGAGCTTTACTCGCGCGATTTGCGCCGCATGACCGATCAGTTTCCGGAGCTGGTCGAGAACGCGGCGAATTTTGGAGACGAACTGATTCTGGACGGCGAAATCATCGCCTACGAACAGGGGAAAAAACTCACGTTCTTCGATTTGCAGAAGCGGCTTGGTCGGAAAAACGAAGGGCGCGATTTGTTCGCGGCCACAGCCGACGTGCCAGTTGTTTTCGTAGCGTTTGATCTGCTTTGGCAGAATGGCCAGTCGCTGCTCAAGGCGTCATTGCGTGAACGCCGCGATTTGTTAGGCCAGATCACGCTGCCATCGAATTTTCAACTCGCGGAAGTCAAAACGGCTAAGTCGGCGAGTGACATCGAAGCTGAATTCCGCTCGGCGCGACACCGGCTGAATGAAGGATTGATGGTGAAAGACCCGAACAGCATTTACTCGCCCGGTCGCCGCGGGATGTTCTGGTTCAAGCTCAAAAAAGAGCTCGCCACCCTCGACGTGGTAGTTGTCGCGGCCGAACTCGGACACGGAAAACGCAATCACGTGCTGAGCGATTACACATTTGCGGTGCGCGACGACGTCAGCGGTGAGCTGCTGCCGATCGGCAAAGCCTACAGCGGATTGACGGACGCGGAGATCGCCGACCTGACCGAGCACTTCAAACAAAACACAATTGTTGATCGTGGCCGATATCGCGAAGTGAAACCGGACATCGTGCTGGAAGTCGCGTTCGATGCCGTGCAACCAAGCACGCGTCATCGCAGCGGACTGGCGCTGCGGTTTCCCCGCATCAAGGCCATACGCCGCGACAAAAGCATCGATGCAATCGACACGCTAAGCTATGCGCGAACGCTGGCGGAGCAGCACGTCGGCGGCAAAGGCGCGCGCGAGTAACTATTGCTCCGCGACCGACGCGCTGGGACTCGGTGACGCCTGTGGCTTGTGAGGTGGTGCCGCGTTGGGCGGCTGGTGGACTGGATGGGCAGGCGCGGTCGCCACTGGCGCCGGCGTCGCTGGCTTTGGCGTTAATGCAGGACGTTCGGCGGCCGATGGCACTGGACGCGGTGGACTCGCAACAGTTGCAGGCGGCCGCTCGATATGTTCCGGGCGCGGATTCGCCGCCGTCGTGGGCACCGCCGGGGACTTCTCGGCCGCCGGCTGCGCAGGATTGACGCGCGGTTTTTGCGCAAGAGGGGTAGCTGCCGCATGAACTGCAGGCGGTGTGGGCTGCGCAGTTTCAGGTCTCTTCGCCGCGCGCGCTGTATCGTTGTCCGGTGATTGCGAAGGCTTCGCTGTCGCCGGTGGGCGCGCTGGCGCTGCCGGCGAATGGGTTGGCGGCGCAGTCGCTTCGATCACCGGGGTGTGTGGAAGTCGCGGCGAGATCGTCGCGGTCGGATGTGGCGGTGGCGAATTTACCTCCCGCGCTGCGCCGGCCGGCGGAGGCGACAGCTTCGGCGGCGGTGAAGTCACTGCGTGCTCGGTGACCGTCGATGGCGGCGTTGCACTCGGTTTTACCACCGGAGGCATCGGCCGCGTCGCTGCCGGCGAACTGACGGTCGGCGGTGTTGCAGTGGGGATCGCGGTTAGGGCCGGCGCACTCGATATCGGTGTGCTCGTCGGCCGCGGCGAGAATGCGGGATGAGAAGCGGTGGCGCGCGGCGTCGCTGACGGAGACGCGCTCCGTGCAGGTGATGGCGTCGGGCTGGCGGCCGGCGTCATTGATGGACGCGGTGTAGCAGTAGCTCGCGGTGTAGCAGTAACTCGCGGTGTAGCAGTAGCAGCCGGCACGGTCGCGGTCGTACTCGGATGCGGCGAGGCTGTAGCACTTGGGGCACCGCTCGCAGCGGCAGTGCTGGTGTTCGCCGCCGCTTTTGCCGGCGCGTTGGCCGGCGGGGTTGCTTCGGCCATAACTTTCGCGCGCGCCTGTTCGGCGGCAGCTCTGTCGGGAATTCCGGACCAACCATTTTCGACTACGGCGTTGCCGATCTGTCTCTTCACCACTGCCGGCCGCTGAACATTGGGCATGGCCACGGTTGTGGGAGCGGGAAAGGCGATCACCTCGCCACGCACCACCGGCTGCGGCTGGCCTTGCACGATCGTCTCACGTTGCAGGCGGTAGCGCTCGATTGGCTGGGCACTGACCGCGCGCAGCTGATCGTAATTCGGCCCCTGGTTGATCACGACGGTATTGTTGTAGGTAATGTTGGTGACGTTTCGCGTTTCGGTGATGATCGTCACGTTGCGTTCGGCTGGCACGGCAACCGTCGTCAGGCGACGTCCGCCGACTTCGTTCGTCGGGACGAAAACGTACTGCTCCGGACCGATATCGTAATAACTGTCGGCCCAATTCTCGATCTGCTCGCCGCTAGTGATTTCGGCTTCGGGCGGCAATGGCGCCCAGCCTGTATACTGTTTGCTGGTACGCCACGAGACCCATGCGGGCGCCCACTCATGGCCCGGCACCCAGACCCAGCCCACGCCACGGAGTCGCGTCCACCGCCCATAATGGTAGGTCGCCCAGCCAAACGGTTCTTCCGAGACCCACGTCCAGCCGACATCGGTGTAAACCCAGTGCCCGTCGCTATAGGGCCGCCAGTTGCGCGACTGCTCGGCGGCTCGCGGTTGCCAGACGTAGCCGTAGTCGCTTGTCTCGAGCCAATCCCCGTGCGGTTCGAGCTTTTCATAAAACATTCCGTATTCTTGCGTTGAACGCCGCCGGATCGTCCGGGGTCTTTCACGGCTGGCTCTTTCTTCCGTGCGCTCCTCCGTCGTCGCGATGGTGCTTTCCCCGCTCTCCGACGCCTCCGGAGTGGCGGTCGCTTCCGCTGTTTGTTGCTGTTGCAGGGCGAGCGTTTGCTCGCGTGCCTTCAAATCGGCTTCGCGCTGATCGAGCTCCTGTTGCTGCTGCGTCTGGCGCTCGGCCGCGACCCGCTGTTCTACCTCGCGATTAACTTCCGCCTGACGCTCGGCCTCGCTCTGCTGCTTGTTGCATGCAGCAAGGACGAGGAATGCGACTGCGAACACCAAACGCCGTAAATTTTTCATGGTTGTGATCTTAGACTTTGCCGCCTGTTTGCTATTCAAAAGATTACCGGGTCGGCGTCGGTGTCGCGCTAGGCGAAACCCACTTGATTGTGACCTTCTCGAACTTATCGCGACGGAGGCGTTGAACGTTTGCATAAACTGCCACGAGGGCGAACACGATGAGGATCGCGATCATCAACTGGGCTGCACCTCGTGGTACTCTGTCGCTCATTGGCTACTCCGCTTTGAGCGCCGCGATCGCTTCCATCACGCGATTGCTGAGACGCTGATACAAGTCTTTGCCCGACGGCTGAAGATCGGCCTCGGTAAATCGAATCGGCTGGCCGACTACGACTGTGATGGGACGCAGGCGCAGCCGGCTGCTGCCACGCGGCAGCGCTTCATGCGCGCCGAAAATTCGCATCGGCACAACCGGGGCAAGCGTTTTGGCTATGACGAGGCCGACTCCGGGAAGGGCAGGTTGCAGATTGCCATCAAGCGTGCGCGCACCCTCCGGAAAAACGAGCGCCGCTTCGCCCGTCTTGAGAACGCGAATGATCGCCTTTAACGCGCTCCGGTCGCTTCCTTCCTGATCGACAGGAATGACGTTCAGCTTTGGTAAAATCCGGCCGATCACCGGCACGTCTAACAATGTTTTACGGGCGAGAAAAAAGATCGGGCGATTGGCGGCGTTTCCGACCAACGGAGGATCGAGATAGCTCTGATGGTTCGAGGCGAGAATCGCCGGCCCTTCATTAATCATTCGCTCCCGGTGCAGCATGCGAAACCGGAAAAGCAGGCGGGCAACGAGCCGTGCCGCCCAGTAAACGCAGTAATACCACGCGTTGATTTGGTGGCCGCCGATTCGCGCCATTACTGAAACCCTTTCGCCTGCAGGCGCCGCACGATTTCATCGACCACGCCGTCGATCGTCAACGCAGAGCTATCGATTACTTCGGCATCGCGCGCGACCACCAGCGGCGCGGTAGCTCGCGATGAATCAGCGCGATCGCGCGCCGCGATTTCGTCGAGGAATCCTTGCGCGGCGCGGCGCTGAAGCCGCACCTCGGGCGAAGCGTCGATGTAAAACTTAAAGGGCGTGTCAGGGAAAACCACCGAACCGATGTCGCGGCCTTCGATCACCAGATCATGCTCGTCGCTAAATGCGCGCATGCGTTCGCTCAGGATTTCGCGCAGCCGCGGCACACTGCTCACGATCGAGACCGACTGGTTGACTGCTTCATC
Source organism: Chthoniobacterales bacterium (assembly GCA_045809945.1). Taxonomy (GTDB): domain Bacteria; phylum Verrucomicrobiota; class Verrucomicrobiia; order Chthoniobacterales; family UBA10450; genus CADDYX01. Next base: position 41,430 of record JBJMWW010000079.1, on the reverse strand, counting down.
GTGCAGGTGCGCCGCCGGGTCGATGCCGTCGATTTCAATCTGCGACTGTTTTGAATTGACTGCACAAACAATACGCGCGCGCTCCGCGACAGCGGCGACCAGACTCGCGTCGCGTGGATCGACCCCGCGTTGCAGAACATACCAGGTGGCCGCGCGGTACATCGCGCCGGAGTTCACATAGGCGAATCCAAGGCGCCCGGCTAGCGCGCGTGCGACACTGCTTTTGCCCGACGCAGCCGGACCGTCAATCGCGATGACACGGTGTCTCATTCGAAGCGTTACGCTTCGTCGTCGTCGCGCACCGGCGCGAGAGAGCTGATCACCGGCGTCGTCGCGCGAGCACGCTTCGGATCCACCAACTCGTCGAGGGCTCTCTCGAATGTCGGGTAGGATTCGCGCACACACTCGACGTCCTGCACGATCGTTTCGCCGTCGGCGAAAAGACCAGCAACAGCGAAAGCCATCGCAATCCGATGATCGCCAAAGCTCGGAACGCGCGCGCCGCGCAAAGGCGCCCGGCCGTGCACTTCCAATCCGTCGCTCAGCTCGATTACCTGCGCTCCCATCGCGCGGAGGTTATGCGCTACGGCGGCGATTCGATCGGTTTCCTTGATCCGCAGCTCTGAAGCCTGACGGATAATTGTCGTCCCTGAAGCAAGCGCACCGGCGACGGCGAGAATAGGTAGTTCGTCGATCAACTGCGGCACTTCCTTGCCTTGTATAACGGTTGCTTTGAGCGGCGCGCCGGTCACTTCGACAATGCCGCGCGGCTCGTGCTGCTGAATATCGTCCACTGCTTCGCGGACCTGCGCTCCCATCCGCACGAGGACGCCAAGAACAGCCGTGCGCGTGTCGTTCAAACCGACGTCGCGCACGAGCAAATGGCCTCCGGGTTGCGCGCCGGCCGCCACGAGCCAGAAGGCCGCAGAGGACATGTCGCCGGGAACATCGAAGTCACGCGATTCCGGGACCTGATCTGGAAACATCGTGACTGCACCATCGTCACGCGCTGTGCGCACGAGGAAATATTCGAGCATCAGCTCGGTGTGATTGCGACTGATCGCTGGCTCGCGCACCGTCGTTCTGCCTTTGGCGTACAACCCGGCAAGCAGGATCGCGCTCTTCACCTGGGCGCTACTGACCGGCGAATTGTACTCGATGCCTTTCAGTTTGCTGCCGCGAATCCTGATCGGCGCGGTGTTGTTCGGACCTTCCGCGCTGATGTTGGCGCCCATTTTCTGCAGCGGTTCGATGACGCGTTCCATCGGCCGCTTGGAAAGTGTTTCGCCGCCGACAAGAACGCTGTCGAACGGTTGGGCCGCGAGCAGGCCTGCGAGCAAGCGCATTGTGGTCGCGGAGTTTCCGCAGTCTATCTCGTCCGTCGGCGGTTTGAGCAGACGTTTCGCGCCGTGAACGATGAGCATCTCAGGCTCGGGCTGCTCGATTTTAATACCGAGGGCACGCATCGCTTTGACGGTGTGCATGCAATCTTCGCTCGGTAGAAATCCCCGTATGACGCAGACGCCGTTGGTGAGTGAGGCAAGAATGACCGCGCGATGAGAAATGCTCTTGTCGCCCGGCACAGAGATCTCCGCTTCGATTCGAGGTGCCCGTTTAACGCGAAAATCCATCTTGCCGGTGGTTCGCGGTCGCCGCGGCGACCGGAGGTCAATCATCCTTTATTCGTCCGCCTTGTCCAGAACGGGCGGAAGCGAATTCGCGCCGCGCGTTACGGCACGAGGAAGATTTTGTTCGTGTAGGGGTCTTTGACTTCAGTCCCCGGCGGAAAACCGCGCACGTCGACATAACCCTGATTCGGTGCGTAAGGGCTGGTCACGAAACCGGGCTTGTTCGGAACTGGAATCCCGTACGGAATATCGCCCTTGGCCTTGGTGCTTGCGGTGGCGGCGGGCTGCGTCGCCGGTGCGCTTTCCGACACTCCGCTTTCGGGCGCGGTCGTAGACGCGGGCGGTTGCCCAGCTTCGAAAGGTTGCTGGTCCGGCGGATACTCTGCCTGGACTGGCGCAGCCGGGTAGCGCGTAGGATGAGGACGCGTCGGTCGAACCGGCGGCTCTTCCTGGCAGGCAGAAAGCAGAGCAGCAGCAACAAGAGCGAACGGCGCGAGAAATTTCATAAAGGGGATTCGACGGATGTGTCTCGCTTGTAATTCATTGCACTGCAAGTGACAAACCCTAAATACCCCCTGCGCGGACGAAACATACAAATCTGCGACCACCTGTTTCCGATTCACAAATTGAAGTGAGCAAAAACCCGCAGCGAATCCTGGTGACTGATGACGACGCAATGAGTCGGCGCCTGCTCGTTCGCGCGCTTTCGAACGGCGGCTACGCCTGCGAAGAGTCGGGCGATGGGATCCAGGCTTTGAAAGCTGTGCGCGCAAATCCACCATCGCTGTTACTGCTCGATTACGACATGCCGCGTATGAACGGCGCGGAAGTCCTGAAGAAATTGCGGGCCGACACTGATCCGCAGATCGCGCAATTGCCCGCAATCATGCTCACCGGCCACGGCGGGGAAGAAAGCGAAGTGCTTTGCCTCGAAGCAGGCGCGGACGATTTCGTGACAAAGCCTATCAATCAAGCGGTGCTTCGGGCGAGAATTGAGACGCAGCTTCGTTTGCGTTCGATGCGCGACCAGTTGCAGCAGCAAAATATGGAGCTCGAGGCATGGCGCCACAACCTCGAGCGCGATCTGGCCGCTGCCCGCCTGACGCAGCAGTCGCTCATCCCGCAGAAGCCCCCGAACCTTCGCGATTGGGACGTCGCAGCCGCCTATCGCCCCGTGATTCAAGTGGGCGGGGACATTTACGGTTGGCTGCGAATGGTGGATGGCCGCACGCTTTTCTGGATCGCGGATGCGACAGGCCACGGCGCCTCCGCCGCGCTGCTCACCACGTTGGCGAAATTGCTTTTCCAGCACGGCGCCACCGAAAATGCCGGCCCGACCGACATCATGCGCGCGGTGAACAGCGATTTCCGCAGCATCTTTGGCGCGCGCTCATTTATGACCGCGATGTGTGTCGCGCTGGAACCGCAGAGCGGTGAGGCCACCGTTGTCGGTGCTGGTCATCCGCCATTGCTTATCGCGCGACAAGCCGGTGCCGTAGAGTCGATCAACTCATGTTGTCCGCCGCTCGGTCTACTGGAGGACTCGCAGTTCACTGCGAAGACCGTCACGATTTCGCCGGGCGATGCTTTCCTGCTCTATACCGACGGCGTGCACGGCGCGCGCCAGGATTTGAACCTGCGGGATGCTTCGGATCGGTTAACCGAATTGCTGCAAACGCCTGCGCCAAGTGCGCAGGAACTGGTCAATCGCGTGCTTGGGCAGACCGGTGTGAACGATGGCAACGCGCCTGACGACGTAGCGATGGTGGCGGTGCAGCGCCGGAGTTGAAGAAAATTTAGTATTGCCGTGGCGGGAGAGAGCGTTTAATCAGCCTCTATGCCGAAAACCACAGCGAAAAAGAGCACTTCCAAACGTAAGCCGAATGCGGCTTTCATGAAACCGATGCAGCCAGACGACAAGCTCGCCGCCATCGTTGGTAACAAAGCGATGCCGCGCAGCGAGATCACGAAAAAAGTCTGGGACTACATCAAGAAAAACGGTCTTCAGGACAAGAAGCAGCGCACCCAGATCAATGCCGACGATAACATGAAACGTGTTTTCGGCGGTAAGAGCCAGGTGAGCATGTTCGAGATGACGAAGCTGGTGAACCAGCACATGTCGTAAGGTCCCGGACAAACAAAAACTTTCGTTGGTTGGTCTGGCCCGGCGTCTCCTTGCGCCGGGCTAGCTTTGTACGGCCTTGCACCAAGGGCTAAGCTGCGGGAAAGTTGCAACGTGAACACGTCGCGCTTGTTCCTCTCAATTGTTGCGGCCGTCGCGCTTGCCGGTTCGGTCCGTGCGGATTCGGAATGGCTGACCGATCTGGATCAGGCACAGCAGAAAGCGAAGGCTGATAACAAACTAGTGCTGCTCGACTTCACCGGCTCGGACTGGTGCGGTTGGTGCATCAAACTGCACCGCGAGGTTTTCGCGAAGCCGGAGTTTCGCGAGTACGCGAACAAGAATCTGGTCCTCGTCGAACTCGATTTCCCGCGTGCCAAACAGATCGACAAGGATCTTCTGCACAAAAACATGAAGCTGGCTGAGAAGTTCCAGATAGAAGCATTCCCGACCATCATCGTCATCAACAGTGATGGAAAAGTGATTGGTTCGCTCGGATACGACGCTGGGGTGCCGGCGGATAGCGATAAGCCGCTGGCCACGCCGGCCGCGTTTATCGCGAGCGTCGAGAAATTGCGAAAGAGTTAGTTCGCGTTCGCTGTCTCGAACGAACGCTGTAACGCGTCCGCCAACTCGGAGCGCGTGAACGGTTTTGGCAGCGCGCCACGAAATCCGAAAGCGAGAAATTCCGCCAACGCCGCTTCGTCTGAATAGCCGCTGCAAATGATCGCGTTGACCTGTGGGTCCATGTCGCGCAACCGTTCGATGGTCGCGACGCCGCCCATTCCGCCCCGCACCGTCGCATCGAGGATCACCGCTCGATAATGTTCTCCGCGCCGCAACGCTTTTTCGTAAACGCGAACAGCTTCGAGCCCATCGGGAACAGCGGTGACGTCATAGCCAAGTGTGCCGAGCAACTGCGAAGTCAATTCGCGGATCGCGTCTTCGTCGTCCATCACCAGCACGCGCTGGTGATTAAAACGATAAGGAGCGTCGCTCACCTGCACATCGAACGCGTTCGTGTCGCGTTCCGCCGCCCGCAGATAGAAGGCAAACGTGGACCCTTGCGACGAAGTCGATTCGAGACACAGCATGCCGCCGTGCTTCTTCACAACTGAGTAGCTGATCGACAGACCGAGGCCAGTAGCCGATGGCTTGGTCGTGAAATAAGGATCGAAAATTTTTGTCAGGAGTTCTTCGGAAATTCCGCCGCCCCGGTCGGTGATCGTCACTTTCACGTAACGCCCCGCCGGCAACTGCACTGTCTCATCGCCATTGAGTGTCACATTACATCCGCGAACAATGACGGTACCGCCACGCGGCATTGCGTCGCGCGCATTCAGGAGCAGCGCGTTGATGACCTGCTCGATTTGCGCGGCATCGACATCGGTCTTCCAGAGATCGACGCTGACATCGACGTCGGCGCGTAGATGCGATCCGCGCAATCCGAAATCAGCCGCGTGCGTCAGCAGCTCACCAATCTGCGTGACCTTCTTCATCGGCGCGCCGCCTTTGGAGAACGTCAGCAACTGACTCGACAAATGTGCGGCGTGCTGCGCCGCCTGGCCCGCCTTGGACAGGAACGAGAGCAGCGATCCGCCGTCGGATGGCGCTTCAATCTGCGCCAGGCCGATGTTGCCGGAAATAACGGTCAAAATGTTATTCAGGTCGTGTGCGATACCACCCGCCAATGTGCCGAGTGACTCGAGCTTGCTCGTTGTCAGTCGCTGTTCCTCGATACGCTTTCGCTCGGTGACATCGCGAAAAAACGCGGAGACGCCTCCATTGCTCGGATACGCGTGGACTTCGAACCATTTTTTGCCGCTGCGATTGCACGCTTCGAATTCTACGGCGACCTGCTTCTCCATCACCTTGCGGTAGTTCGTTTCAAAAGCTGAGCCGAGCATGTTCGGGAACACTTCCCAAAACGTGCGGCCGAGAATCTGGTCGCGGCGCTGTCCGGTGATCGTCTCCGTCTCCGCGTTGACGTATGTGAACTTCCAGGCGCGGTCGACGGCGAAGAACGCGTCCGTCGTGTTCTCCAAAATGTTCTGCATCGCATGTGCTGATTCCAGCAATGCGGCGCGCGCTTGATTGCGTTCCGTCAATTCGCGGATCTGACGTTCCGCCACGCTCAACCTCACATTCAGCAACCCGAGATCGAGCGGCTTGGTCAAATAATCATTCGCGCCTGCTTCGAGCGCCTGCTCGAGGTCAGCAGTATCGGCTTTCGCCGTGACCAGCAAAATGAACATGTCGTCGCCAGCGGGCAGCGCGCGCAGTTCACGGCAAAGTTCGACGCCGCTCTTTCCCGGCAACATCCAGTCAAGGATCAGGAACGGGAAGGTCTCCTTGACCAGGGCGCGTTCCGCTTCCTCAGCGCTGCCGACTGCGACCACGTAATGGCCGCGGCGCTCGATCAGCTTCTTCAAGCTGCGGCGGCTCTCGGCGTGGTCTTCGACTAGCAGGATTTTCATCGATGGCGGCACGCGCCGAACGCACGAAACGCGAAGCGGCTTCGTATTTCGTGGTTCACCGCGTAACTGGGTGGGTTGATGTGTTAAAAGTTGAGCAGGATGGTTGCCAGTTTCGACGCAGAGCGCGGCTGAAGCGGATATAATTTCTGTAACGAAATTGCGCCGCTACGAGTCGTTTGCGTTGCGACTCCGCTCTGCTAGATAAGGCGCAATTTTCGCCGGAATGAGATTAACTTTGCGCGTCCTCTTTCTCTCTTTGTTTATCGTAGGGTTTGCCCGCGCTCAAACACCACCTCCGCCGCCTGCCGATGCTCCAATCACCGTCAGTTCGGTCCACGTCGACGGTCCTTACATAGCGATGACGTTCGACGACGGTCCGCATGCGACGCTAACACCAAAGTTGCTCGACATTCTCGCGGCACGTCACATGAAAGTGACGTTTTTCGTGCTCGGCGAGTGCGTAGAGCAAAATCCGGACGTGCTCCGACGCGCGGCGCACGAAGGTCACGAGATCGCGACGCACTCGTGGTCGCATCCAAACTTCGCGAAGATGTCGGATGATGCCGCGCGCTCGCAGCTGCAGCGCACCGATGACATCATCCGCAACACGATCGGCGTGCGGCCGACGCTTTTCCGCCCACCATACGGTGCGATTACAGCGCACCAGAAGCACTGGATTCCGGAGCAGTTCGGCTACCGGATCGTTCTTTGGGATGTCGATCCGCTCGATTGGAAACGGCCTGGTCCGGCAATCGTGCGTAGCCGCATTTTAAAAGAGACACATCCCGGCTCGATCATTCTCTCGCACGATATTCACGCGCCAACGATCGAAGCGATGCCCTCGACGTTTGACGAGTTGCTCGGGAAAGGATTTAAATTCGTGACGGTGTCGCAGCTACTTGGAATGGCGACGCCAGTTCCGCCGAAATCGACGCCAACGCCGGCGCCAACTGCACAACCGACGCCCTAGCTACTTCTTCGCCTTATCCTTTTCGGTCGTGTCCTTGGCGATGCGCTGCTCGTTTTGCCGCGCAGCGATGACAAAGTGGTTATTATCGCCGTATTTCCGCCACGGGCCGGGGGCCACGTCGCGCACTTCGACAAATTGCCAGTCGGTCACGTCAGTCGGTGCGAGGCCGAGGTAATCGCGCACCGCCGGAGAAACATCGAGGCCGGCGCCGCGGTTAAGGTTCGGCTTCGGCCGTTCGTTCTGGAAAACGTATTGGAAATGGTCGGTGCGAAACGGCCCGCAATCTTCCCACTGTGCGTAGGCGGTTCGGTTGCCTTTGCGAATCGCTATCCAGCGGTGCCAGCAAACCGATTGACCGGGGCCGTTGTATGCCTGGCGAAACCACGGGATGACCAGCGCAGCTTCTGGTTTGAACTGGCCGTGCGTGACGTCGTTATAAGGCAGCGCGCAATAAAACGGATTCTGCCGCGGAGTGAACGACGCGGGAATGTAATCGCCTTTGCGCCGCTGCGTCGGATCGGGCGTGTCGAAGCCTCCGTAATTTGAGGTCCAGTTTGCGTCCCACGCGCTACGCACATTCGGCACAGGATTGTTTGCGGTCGGCTGTTCACCAATCCAGAAAACCGTGGTCACGATATTAATTTTCCACGGATAGCGGGCCGTGCTCGTGCGCGAAGCCGTCGGGACGAAGACCTGCGGCTCAACCTTTAGCAGCGCCTGCTCTCGCAGTTTCATTGCGTATTTCGCGAAATCCGCGCTGCTCGCGTAGGGCGATTCGGTCTGCGCGTGGAGCGCGGCTGCGCCAACCGTCAGCAGTATGGAAAATGCAAAAACTCTTCTCATCAAGGCGATTGGCGCTTCCTTTGTATCCGAAAACCGCCCTTGCGGCAAGCCCCAGAGGACAGCACGCGTCGGGCGGCAGAAGTTACTAAGCACGGAGTGTTCCAGACTTAAGTGCGGCTGATCGACGTGTCGTGGCCGAATTCGCGGTCGTTCCTTTGCGGAAAATCGAGATTGTAATGGAGCCCGCGGCTCTCGCGGCGGCTGAGCGCCGAATCGACGATCAACGCCGCCACGGTTGCCAGATTACGCAGTTCGAGCAGGTCCACGCTGACTTTGAAATTCCAGTAAAACTCGCGGATCTCGCGTTGAAGATTTCGCAGACGCGCGGCGGCGCGTTGCAGACGCTTGGTCGTCCGCACGATGCCGACGTAATCCCACATCAATCGCCGGATTTCATCCCAGTTATGATAGATCACAACGAGCTCATCCACGTCCTGCACGTCACCTGATTGCCATTCCGGCAGCGAGATTTCGCGCGCCGGGTGCGAAGTCGGCTGATCGCGAACCGCCGCCTCGCACGCGCGGTGGGCGACGACGGTGCCCTCGAGCAGTGAATTGCTCGCGAGCCGATTCGCGCCGTGCAAACCCGTGCACGCAACTTCACCCACGGCGTAAAGCCCCGGCAGAGTTGTCGCGCCATTGATATCGGTTCTGATTCCGCCGCATTGATAATGCGCAGCCGGCACGACCGGAATTGCTTGCTTCGTCATATCGATCCCGAACCGCAGGCATGTTTCGTAAATGTGCGGGAAGCGTTCGCGCAAAAATTCAGGTGGCTGATGCGTGATATCGAGAAAAACGCAGTTCGCGCCGAGCCGCTTGATCTCAGCGTCGATTGCGCGCGCGACCACATCGCGAGGCGCCAGCGCACCGCGAGGATCATAGCGCTTCATAAACTCTTCGCCGCGGCTGTTACGCAGCACCCCGCCCTCGCCGCGCACTGCTTCGGAAATCAGGAAGGATCTTGCTTGCGGATGATAAAGGCAGGTCGGATGGAACTGAACGAACTCCATGTTTGCGATCGTGGCCCCGGCCCGCCACGCGATTGCCACGCCGTCGCCCGTCGCGACTGCCGGATTGGTCGTGTAGAGATAAACTTTCCCGCACCCGCCCGTCGCAAGGACGAGGCGATCGGTGCGCACCGTTTCGACCTGCTGCGTCGCCTCATCCAGCACGTAAGCGCCAAGGCACCGATCCTCCGTGGAAAAACCCAGTTTGCCGGCGGTGATCAAATCAACCGCCATATGGTTCTCCAGCAGGTCAACTTTTGAAGAACGCTCCAGCTCGCGCAGCAATGTTTTTTCGATCTCCAGCCCGGTCACGTCCTGCACGTGCAGCACGCGTCGTTTGGAATGACCGCCTTCCTTGCCGAGATCTAACTCGCGATGGCCCGAGATTTCACGTTCGTCAAAATGCAAACCCAGCTCGATCAGTTCGCGAATCCGCTCAGGTCCTTCCATGACGATCGTCCGGACGACCTGCTCATCGCACAGGCCCGCGCCGGCTTCGAGGGTGTCGCGAACGTGCAGCTCGAATGAATCTTCGTCGCTCGACACGCATGCGATGCCGCCCTGGGCCCATGCCGTATTCGAATCAGCGCCTTTGCGTTTCGTGATTACCGCAACGGACCCGTGCTTTGCCGCCTTGAGCGCGAAGCTCAGCCCGGCGATTCCACTGCCAATGACGACGAAATCGTACTGCTTCATGACAGACGGATGTTGTCGATGAGACGCGTGGTACCGAAATAGACTGCAACCGCGAGAACGGAATCTCGCTCCGCCCAATCTACTGGCTCAAGCGTATCGGCGTTCACCAGCGCAACGTAATCGATACGCGCAAGCGGCGCCTCGGAGATGATGGCGTGCACGCGCGCCAGAATCTCGGCCGCGGAGCGTTGCATTTCGCGCGCTGCTTGCAGCGCCTTGGGCAAAACCGTTGCCTGCTCTCGCTCGGCAGTACTCAAATATTGATTACGCGAACTGCACGCCAGTCCGTCGGCTTCGCGCACTGTCGGCACCGCGATGATTTCGATACGAAATTGCAGGTCGCGCACCATGCGCCGGATGATCGCGAGCTGTTGGAAATCTTTCTCACCAAACATCGCTGCATCGGGCGCAATGATGTTGAACAACTTCGTCACGACCGTGCAAACGCCTTGGAAATGGCCGGGCCGCGATTTGCCTTCCAGCACCTGCGACAGCGCGATTTCATCAACACGCGTCGATTCGTTAGCCGCATAAATTTCATCCGCCGCGGGCAGAAAGAGCAGATCGACACCGGCGTTGCGGCAAAGCTGTTCGTCCTGCTGATGTGGACGCGGATATTTTTCGTAATCGCTGCCTGGTGCGAATTGCAGTGGATTAACGAAAATGCTGACGGCTACCTCGCCATCGCCACCGGCGGCTGTACGCGCAGCGCTAATAAGTTCGAGATGACCGCGATGCAACGCCCCCATCGTCGGGACCAACACGCGACGCCACGCCGACTTCGGCACATCTTGAACCCGTGTGACGATCTTCATTCCATCCAGATCGCCTGACGGCCAAATCTGAAACGCGCATGATGGCAATTTGCCCATCCGGCCCGGCGCGCCAATGCGGCCATTTCTGAAAATGAAAAAGCGCGTGCTGCCGACAAACGACCATCCACGCGCGTCATCGGTTCGCGAAAAATCAGGCCGGTCAACAGATGGACCCCAACCGTCGTGAACAGACTGCGACAGAGATCCGCAACCAGAACATATCGCCGCGACAATTCACGGCAGCGTCGAAGGACAGCGATAGCGCCTTCATCACTGAAGTGGTGGAGCGCGAGCGAGCAGACCACGATATCGAACGGCTCCGTGGGCGTGAACGTTAAGGCATCATCTTTAATGAATTCGATTTGATCGAATTCGCGGCTCAACCGCCGCGCGATTTCGAGCGTGGCCGGCTGCTGATCGACTGCGGTGACGTTTACAGAAGCGCCGACGTCGCGGCCATGTTGGACGATCAGCCGTGGAATATCGCCGGAGCCGGTCGCGAGATCGAGGACACGCAGCATGTCTCCGGAATTAATCCAGCGACGCAAAAAGTGCCGCACGAGTGCATAGCTGCCAAAGTAGCGATTGAGCTGCCGCAGATTGTGCAGGTCGATCTCGAGTTCCGGAGAAATCGGCTGCGGCCGATCCATCAGTTCCGGAACCGCCGGGTCGAATTGCCGCTTCATCGCGGCGAATCAGCGCGCGAGAAAGCGCTGCCACGATTCCGGCAAAACCGACGTCTCGACTTCGCTCGCGATTCGCCCTTCGAAATCTGCCCGGAACGACGTGCTCGTGCCGTAAACCATTATCGCGTCTTCCGATCCTTCGACGCGGATCGCATGCGCGACGCCAGCCGGGACCACAACGCCGGCGTTGTTCGCGCCGCGGTGATTGTCGCCGTCAATCCACAGTCGCATCGTGCGTCGCGGCAGCCCGGCGCGAACGTCGTGCAACAGAATCTCGACGCGACCTTGCACGAAAAACATCACATCCCATTGCTCTTCGGCATAGCGACGAAGCGCGAAATTTTCCGGTTCGTCGACGAATTGGCGCCGCATCCATTCTTCAGCCGTGGTGCGGTCCGGCAGGCTCGGGGGATGAATGTGAAAACCCTTCGCTGTCTGCGCGAACATTCGCGCCGTCGCCCATTGCTTCGGCCAAAGTGCGATGCGCGCGAGAATTCCTTCGTCGCGCCGCACGAATTCGCCGAACAAACCCCGGTGGCGCTGCGGGTAAATCGTGCGCGGAAAAATTTCCACGCCCGGAATCCAGGCATCGCGCAGCTGCGCGCGTGCGGTAACGAGTTTGCCTGCTTCTACTCCAGCGGTCGCGAGCTGCTGCGCGAGATCGCCGCTCTTGTAGTCGCGCGTCGAAAGCAACGATCGCATCTCCGCGCTCAGGCCCTGCCAAAGGTTATCAACGTCAGCCATTCGTTTATTCGCCTAGCGAGAAATCGGCGCGTTCGCGAGAAAGATTTGGATTGTAATAGGGATCGCGCGAGAGCACGTCAGCCCAGCGTTCCTGCATAACTCGCGTTTCCATCGGTTCGATCGCGCGGCGCCGCGAACCATGTTCGTGGTGATATAGCTTCGCGTACGGTGTGTAGACGATCAGATAGCCCGCCTGGCGTATCTTCAGACACAGATCCACGTCATTGAATGTCACCGGCAGATTTTCCTCGTCGAATCCGCCGACTTCGTCGAACACATCCCGTCGCGTAAGCATGCACGCGGCGGTCACCGCGCTGTAGTTGCGCGTTACCTGCAACTGCCGGCAAACACCCGGCGCATCGGCCGGAAAGCCGCGGAAAGCGTGCTCCGCGATGCCGCCAACACCGACGACAATCCCGGCGTGCTGCACGGTGTCGTCGCTGAACAACAATCGCGCACCGACAGCGCCGACCTCCGGCCGCTGCACATGCTCGACCATCGCTGTTAACCAGCCTGTCTCGATCGCCTCCGTGTCGTTATTAAGGAAGAGTAACCAGGGGCTGTCTGTTTCCTGCACCGCGAAATTATTAATCGCCGAGAAATTAAACGGGCCGGGAAAATGCAGCACGCGGTCCGGGCTTTTTGCGAAATAATCGCGTGCCTCCGGACTTGAGCTGTCGTTATCCACGATCACAATTTCGTACGGTTCATAGCTCGTCCGCGTCCTGACGCTATCGACGCATCGACGGAGCAAATCGATTCGGTCACGGACCGGGATGATGATGGAGATTTTCTTCGGCTCCGGAATATCACGCTTGATTGAGTAAGCATGCGTTCGCCAATCGACCGCGACATGGCCCTGCACGTCAGTGCGTTTCAGATGCGCTTCAACTGCGAGTCGGCCGGTTTCGAGTGATTTTGGTTTGCGCCGAATGTTGTCCGCCGTCGACGCTTCGCTGCGCCGCCAATGATAGAGGACGCGTGGAATGTGGTGGATGCGCGCGTCTCGTTCGATAACTCGATAGAACAGGTCGTAATCCTGCGCGCCGTCGAATTCCGAACGGAAGCCGCCGATCTCGCGCAAAAGGCCGATGCGAATGATTGTGAAATGGCAGATGTAATTTGCGGCGTCGAAAAAATCCGGTGACCAATCCGGCTTCATGATCGGCGCGTCGAGGCCATCCTCAGTCAGCTTGTCTTCGTCGGAGTAAATTAGATCGGCGTCACGATGTTCCTGCAGGAGCGCGACGTGATGAAACAGCGCATCGGGTTCGAGGAGATCGTCGTGATCGAGAAATCCGACGTAATCGCCGCAGGCAAGCTCAAGCCCGCGATTGGACGCGGCCGAAATCCCTCCTTGTTGTGGGGCATGATCGACAATGATCCGGGAGTCGCGGGCACGCAGTTCCTCGAGGTACGCTAACGTTTCGCGATCCGTCGATTGATCATCGCTAAGGATAAGTTCCCAGTTATCGTAGGCCTGCTCTAGCACCGATTTCACAACTTCGCGCAGCCATTGCACCGGTGTGTTGAAAACCGGCGTGATGATGCTTATGCACGGCCTGAAGGTGAACTTCGCACTGTCCTCGCGCATTTGCGTGAGCTGTGTCGAGGTGGCGCGATGGCGGGCGAACCACGCCTGATATTCCGTCTCGCTTTTCCGCCTCGGCCAATGTTTGCGAAGGCCGCGGATCAATTTCTGCGGGAGCCGATAGGGCGCGAGCAGGACCTGGCCAATCCTTCGCTCGGGGGATTTGCGTAGCGCCTGTTTCTCATCTTTGAGCTGCTTGATGCTGCGCCGATATTCTTTCAGCTTCAGTAGCTTCTGCTCGAGATTGGCAATATGACGATCGGCCGCTTCGAGCTCGGCCATGCGTGTGCGCAACGAGCGTTGCAATCGCCGCACTTCCGCCTCTAATTTCGCGACCTGTTCGTCAGTCACGGTCGACTGCACGTTGCGACATTATATTGATTGAGCCGCATCGCAGGCAAAATTACACCGCCCGCGCCCAGGCCCGAACGCATGCTCGACTACTTCATTTACGCGCTTTATCGCGCAGGCACCGCGGCAATCGGCGCGCTACCGCTCACATTTCTGTTCCGGCTGGGAAACGCGGTTGGGCTCGTAGCCTGGCTTGTCCTCTCGAAATATCGCGCGCTCGCACTGCGTAACGTCCGGATCGCATTTGCCGGCGAAAAATCGGAACGCGAATTGCGGCGCCTCATCCGTGATCATTTCCGACGGCTCGGCGCGAACCTGCTGTGCGGCGTGAAGATGAGCCAAATGCCGCTCGACGAAGTCTTGAAATACGTGGAACTCGGTGACGTAGAGTCGGCCAGAGAAGTTGAACGATCGGCTAACGCTGCAGTGGTTGTGCTTGGTCACATCGGAAACTGGGAAGCGCTCGCCCAGCTGTTGCCTGTGCTCTTTGCGAATGTGAAAACAGGCACGATTTACCAACGCCTCGAAAACCGCCGAATAGACGAGCATGTTCGCCGGCAACGCGCGCGCGGCGGTCTGCACATGTTCGATCGCGACGCTTTCGGCAAAGCGACCGATTTCCTGCGTAGCCGCGCCGGCATCGGCGTCCTGAGCGACCAACACGCCGGCGATCAGGGAATCTGGACGCCATTTTTTGGCCGACTCGCGTCGACCACCACACTTCCAGCACTGCTCGCAAAACGCAGCGAAGCGATGGTCTTGTCCGGGAGCGTGAACACAATTGGTGTCGCGCGCTGGCGGCTTAGTTTCACGCCGCGGATCGATTTGCCTGACGACTCCGTTGAATCGATCACCGCCAAAGCGAACGCAATTATCGAGCAGCAGATCCGCGCCGCGCCGGAAGATTGGTTTTGGGTTCACAACCGCTGGAAAACGCCGAAACCGAACTTTCTTCTGCGGCGTTACAAACGCGGCATCTTTCTGCCGCCGGATTTTCCGGCGGAGAAACTTAAGCCGTTCCGCATTCTGATCCGCGCGCCGAACTGGCTCGGCGACAGCGTGATTAGCTCGCCCGCGGTGCGTGCGATCAAACGCGGGCGGCCCGATGCCCATGTGACGGTGCTCGCGCCGGAAAAAACGGCCGAGATTTGGAAGCTCGTGCCAGAAGTAGACGAGATCGTGCCGCTCTCCCGCAAATCGCTTTTCGCCGCCGCGCGCGCTATATCCGCGAGACAACGTTTCGACGTCGCAATTCTTTTTCCGAATTCATTCCGCGCTGCCGCGGAGGTCTGGCTTGCCGGCGTACCACGTCGCGTGGGTGTCCGTGGTCATCAGCGGTCGATGTTGTTGAACCAAATTATTCCCGAGCGCCCACGATTTCGACCGATCGATCATCAGCTCAATGATTACCTGCACCTCGCCAGGACACTCGGCGCGATTCCGGAGCCATTTGGAACTAGAAAATCGACGGCCGAAAATCGGAAATTCCTCGGCTTGTGTCCGGGCGCGGAGTATGGGCCGGCCAAGCGCTGGCTGCCCGAGCGATTTGCCGAGGCGGCCCAGGTCGTCGCTGAACGTATCGATGGTCACTGGCTGCTCTTCGGCACAAAAACCGACACGGCTGTCGCGGCGCAGATCGAAAACGTACTCGGTCCGCGTTGCACAAACCTGGCCGCCAAGACGACGCTTGCGGAACTGATAGAACGGCTGCGCGACTGCGCGCTGCTGTTGACCAACGACACGGGCACGATGCACGTTGCGAGCCTGCTTGGCGTGCCCGTCGTTGCCGTGTTCGGATCCACCGAGCCGGGTCTCACGGGCCCGCTCGGCGAACGCAATCGCGTTATTCGTCATCACGTCGAGTGCAGTCCCTGTTTTCTGCGCGAGTGCCCGATTGATTTTCGCTGTATGCACGCGGTCACCGCAGGTGAAGTAGTCAACGCGGTGTTGGAGGTGCTCGACTCCACCGCGAACGACGCGATGATGCCGCGACGATTATGATCGATCGACCGCGTATTCGCACCGAAGTGCAGGTCATGTTCTTCGACACCGATTGCGGCGCCGTCGTGCACAACATCGCCTACCTCCGTTTTGTCGAAGTCGCGCGCACATTGCTTGCCGAACAGCTCGGACTTCACCTCGCCGAGATGGCCGCAACGCAACGCTATCCGGTCGTGGTTCGAACCGAGATCGATTACAAGCGCGCGGCCAAACTTGCGGACAAGCTCGTCATCGAAGGCTGGCTCGATCAACTGGAGCGGGTGCGTTTCTGGTGCGCGTTTCGGATCGAGCGACCTTCGGATGGCGCGCTCATCGCTGAATGCCGTCAGATGCTGGCGTTGATCCAAATGCCCGACGCGAAACTGCTCCGGCTGCCGGACGATTGGGACCGATTCCGTTAGATGGTTGCAAGCGCCCGGACATTCCCGCTCCACGAAACAGTGGTTGGTCCGCGTGTTCTAAATCCACCGCCGACGCGGCATGCGTTGCTCACCCTGCTAATCGCGCTCGCGGCGATTCTTCACATCGGCACCGCCGCATGGGGCGATCTTTACGGTGAAACAGACGGACAGTACGCCGGCGCTGCGCGGGAGATGTCGGAGCGTCATGACTGGATGCTGCCGACGAACGACGGGATTCCGCGGCTGCAAAAACCGCCGCTCGTCTACTGGCTGATTCTGATCTGTTACAAAGGACTGGGCGTGAACGAAGCGGCTGCGCGCCTGCCGATCGCAGTGGCGACTATTGGATCTGTCGCCGTCACATTTCTCATCGCCGAACGGCTTTTCGATTACTGGCGCGGATTTCTCGCCGGCCTCATGCACCTCACGTTCGCCGGAACATTTCTTCTCGGACGAATCATCATGCCCGAGCCGGTATTCAGCGCGTTGATCGCAGCGGCGATCCTGTGCGCAATCGCCGGCTATCAGGGACAGCGCAATCGACGCTTCTGGTTCGCTGGCTTTTGGATTGCGACCGCGCTTGCCTGCGTCGCCAAAGGATTGCACGGCCTGCTTTATCCGGCCGCGATTTGCGGAATTCTTGCGATTTTTTTTCGCGAAGCGCGGCTCCGTTTTCGTTTTCTGCTCTGGTGGCCATACCTGCTGCTTTTTCTCGCGATCCTCGTACCATGGCATGCGTGGTGTGCATGGCACTTTCCCGGTTTCCACGGCCAACTGCAGAAGTCGGAAGCTCTCGTCCACGTCCTCGGGAGAACCGATGCAACGCGCAGCTACGACAACGTCCCCCAGCTGCAATTTCTTGCGCTCCACGTCGCCTGGTGGTTTCCGGCCTCGCTGCTTATCCTTCCCGGACTAATTGTGAGCGGGCGACGAATTTTCCGTTCGCTCAAGTCTGATCTCGCCGAGGCGCTGCCGCTCTGCTGGGCCGGCGTTGTTTTCGTGCCGCTGCTTTTTCTCGGCCAGCGTCAGGACTATTACTCGATGAATATGTGGAGTGCGGTTGCGATCCTCGGGGTGCTCGCATGGGATCGAATGCCACGCAGCTTGCGACTCACTGGCGTGGGAATCGTGATCACCTGCGGAACGGTGGTCGGAGCGGTTGCGCTCGCGCTGCCGCGTATCGTCAACGGCGCCCTTGCCGAATGGCCGGCGACAAGCGCGCGATCGACAGCATGGGAAACCGTGCAGGCGATTCCCGCCGCAACCTGGCTCAGCCTGCGTCCGATGATCGCCATTACTGCGACGGCGTTGATCGTCTGCGGTCTTGTGGCTTTCTATCTCGCGTCGAAAAATCGCGAACGTCTCGCGCTTGTCGCGATGCTTGCGGCAATGATCCCCATCGGTCTCCTCGCCATTGATGGCGTTGCGCGACTGGCACCGTTTTTCTCGCTCGCCAACGCCGCGCGTTTTCTCAACGATCGAATGACTGACGAGACACAACTATTTTACGAGGGCTCAATGCACACCGGCAGCAGCCTCGTCTTCTATCTCGACAGCGAGTTCTTTCTCGTGAATCAGAAGCCCGAGCCATTCGAAGCGCAGCTCGGCGCAGCGGACAAATATCTGAGCGAAACTACCCTGCTCCGCGCCTGGCGGAATGCCGACCCGATCTACCTTATCGTCGAACAAAACCGCCTTCCCTATTGGCAGCGTGTCATCACAGAACGCGTTCACATCTTTCATCAGGTAGCGACCTGCGGCACGTACGTCGTGCTGACGAACCAGCTTTGATGCAGCAACGGACCGGCGACGACAACTTCCATTTGAAAAGATGGCGCCGCATCGTAGTTTCCGCGCTCCAATTTCCCACAGAATCTTATGTCGCAGCATCGCAGTCTTAAAGGCGCAAGCACCATCACCGCCAAGCGAAATGTTCTGAAACGTTTCGAGCGGGTTGAGCTGCTCAAGAAGCGCGGTCAGTGGAAGTCCGGCCAGAAGGTCCTCGGCCTTCCGAAGACCAAGCCGGACGTGTAGTCGCGAGGGCGCAACATGCGCCTGAACCGCTATCTCGCCGCCGCCGGAGTCGGTTCGCGCCGCAAATGCGACGAGCTCATCGCCGCCGGCCAGGTCACGATCAACGGGCGCGTCTGCACTGATTTCAGCGCGCAACCGGCGGAAGGCGATCACGTCAAAGTCGGACGCAAGCTCGTCCACATCGAGCGGCCGCTCACGATTATGCTGAACAAGCCGGCCGGTTTTGTTTCCACGCGGAGCGATTCACACGCGCGAAACACAATTTTCGATCTCCTCCCGCCGAAGTTCCCGCGTCTGTTCAATATCGGGCGGCTTGATGCGCAATCCGAAGGTCTCCTGCTTCTAACGAACGACGGCGAGCTTGCCCAGCGATTGACGCATCCACGATTCAAGATCGACAAGCAATACGAGGTCACGCTCGACAAGCCGTGGGACTCGGCGCTCGCAGCAAAACTTCTGCGCGGCGTTTTTCTCGATGGAGAACGAGCCCGGTTCGAGGAACTGCGCGCGCTCTCACCGACCCGCCTTCGCATCATTTTGCGCCAGGGAATCAACCGGCAAATCCGCCGCATGCTCTACCACGTTGGTTACGAGGTGGAGCGGCTCGTGCGGATTAGAGTGGGTGAGTTGCGGCTCGGTGACTTGCCGCGCGGACACTGGCGCGGAGTGACTGCGGGCGAACTACTCCGCCTCGCTACGCAGAATCGCGAGCGGCGGCGCCGTCCCCACACCGCGACTGGTAAACAAACCGACCGCAACCGTCAGCGCGCTGACCGCAACCGCGGTGACAAACAGCGGCGTAAGTGATGGCGCGTAGCTGAGTTTGAAGACGAAACGCGCGAGTCCCCAACTCGCGGCCACGGCGAGCAGGATACCAGTTACGCTGGCGAGCAATCCAAGAATGAAATATTCAGCGCAGAGAATCTTCCAGATTTGCGCGCGCGACGCGCCGAGCGTTCGCAGCAAGATACTCTCCTTCAGCCGCTGATAACGCCCGCTCCAGATCGCACTCACCAGCACGATGATGCCGGCGCCGACGGTGAAGAGCGAGATAACGCGAATGACGAGCGCGGCTTTCGTTAAAATCGAATCGACCGTCTGGATGACCGATGTCAGATCGATCGCGGAGACGTTCGGAAATTGCGCCACGACTGCATTCTGCAGGCGCGCCGATTCGGCCGCATCGCGCACCCGGCTGACGAGAACGAAAAACGTGGGCGCGTTCTCCAGAACGCCGGCTGGAAAAACAACGAAGAAGTTCGTCTGGAATCGTTTCCAATCGATGTCGCGCAAGCTGGCGATGCGTGTCCGCATCGGAACGCCCTGCACATCGAACACGATCTCGTCACCGATCTTCGTTTTCAGATCATGTGCGATTTCCTGATCGATCGAGATCGGAACGACATTACCGGGTTTGTAATCGACACGGCCGATCCACTTTCCGTCGACGACTTTTTCGGTCTCGGCGAGCTGCTCGCGGTAGGTGCAGCGATATTCGCGCTCAAGCTCCCAGTGCGGAATCGTGCGCTTCGGATCCGCCAGAATGTCGCTCGCCTTCCGGCCTTTGATCTCGGCAAGACGCATCGTCACAATCGGAGCTTCCTGTATGACGGGCAGGCCTAACGAATCGACCAGTGCGCGCACAGCGGCGGTTTGGTCGGGTTGAATGTCGAAGAGAAAGATGTTCGGCTGATTGTTGCGATCGAGGGAACGGAACTGGGTGAGCAGCACTTCGCGCGTGAGATAAAGATTCAACAAAAGGAAAGTGCCGAGGCCCAGCGAGAGCGTGAGCAACAACGTGCGGTTGTTCGGACGATAGAGGTTTGCCAGCCCCTGACGCAGCACGAACGATCGGCGGCGCGGAAAGAAGCGGCGAACGGTGACGATGAGAAGTTTTGCGACGACTGCGAACACCCCGATCGCCAAGCCGAGCCCGCCGGCGAAAATGACGCCGCGCCGCCAGGTCTCGCTTTGTGCAATGGCGAAGGCGGTGATCGCGATCGCGATCAGCAGATAAACGAGTGCCACAAGAAAATCTCTGCGCCGTGGCGCCGATGCGTCCGCGCGCAGGACTTCGAGCGGCGCAACATGGCGGAAGCGCAGAAGCGGCGGAAGGGAAAACAGAATGCAGGTGGCAAAGCCGATCGCGACGCCGCTGACGATCGGGCCGAAGGCGAGCGCGTTTGGCATTTCCATCGGCAACACGGATTGCAGCACCCGCGGTAAGATTTTCTGCATCGCGACGCCGAGTGCCGCGCCGGCAACGCCACCGATGATTCCCATCGCAGCCGCTTGCGTGAGATAGACAAACACCGCGCGCATTCGCGACAAACCGAGGCAGCGCAAAACCGCGCTCGTGTTCCGCTTTTGTTGCAGATGCGCATGAATCGCACTCGCTACGCCGACGGCGCCAAGCAGCAGCGAAATGAAACCGATTAGGTTTAGAAAGCGGTAAACATTCTCGAGCGCGCTGCCGAGGTCCTTCTTCCGTTTGGCGACGGAGTCATACTCGAGATGCAGCTCACTTAGCCGGGGCGTCAGCGCTTTAATGCGGGCGTCCGCATCGATCCCTTCGCCGCATCGCAGGTAATCTCGATACTGCGCGATGCTGCCGGGCCTGAGCAGGTTCGTCGCTCCGAGGTTTTGCAAAGGAATGTAAACGCGCGGCGCAAGCGACGCTCCAGCCGACGCTTCGCCTGGCATCTTTTTCAATGCTCCGCCAATCGTAAACTGCGAGTCGCCAATCTTGATCTGATCACCGGCTTTCGCACCGAACTGGATGAGCACGCTTTCCTCCGCCAGCGCGTAACCGCTCTGCCTGAACCGCTGCGACGCGGCGGCAGGTTCCGTTTCCAGCTTGCCGTAAAACGGGAAGTCGCCCTCGAGCGCACGCAACTGCACGAGTCGGGTGCCGTTTATCCGCGGAAAGAGCGCCATCGTCGTGAAGCGCACTTCCCGCGCCTGCGATTCGCCTAACGACTGGAGAAATTGTTCCTGCTCGGGAGTGAACGGTCGCGTCGATTCGACGATTAAATCGGCGCCGATCAAGGTCCTTGCCTGCTGATCGATTGCGCGGGCCAGACTCTGGCGAAACGATCCGAGCGCGACGAGTGCCGCGACGCCGAACGTGATCGAGGTGGAAAAGAGCAGCAGCCTGCGCCGACTCGCGCGCGAATCGCGCCACGCCATTTTCCAGATGAATGTGTTCACGCCACCACTTCGCCGTTGCGCAGCCGAATTGTGCGCTCGGTCAACGTCGCGATCTCCGGATCGTGCGTCACGAGAACCAGCACCGTGTGTTCGTCACGATTCAGCTCGAGCATGACGTCGATGACGGAGCGGCTGGTCTCTGCATCGAGATTTCCAGTCGGTTCGTCGGCAAACAGGATTTTCGGCCGGTTGATGAACGCACGCGCCAGCGCGACGCGCTGCTGCTCGCCTCCAGAAAGCTGCGACGGATAGTGATCGTGACGATCAGCGAGACCAACGCGACCGAGCAATTCGGCGCCGCGCTCGAAAGCCGTCCGATCGCCGCGCAACTCGAGCGGCACAGTCACATTCTCGATCGCGGTCAGAGTCGGAATGAGCTGGAAGTTTTGGAATACGAACCCGACGAATTCATTGCGAACACGCGCACGTTTGTCTTCATCGATTTTGCCGAGCGCGACACCGTTCAACATGACGCTGCCGGAAGTTGGCTGATCGAGACCGGCGCAAAGCCCGAGCAGCGTCGTCTTGCCGCTGCCGGACGGCCCGAGAATCGCGCAAGTGGCGCGTTCCTCGAGCGCAAACGTGATGTTCTTCAACACGGTGAGCGCGCCGGCCGCGGTGCGATAGATTTTGGTTAGCTGGCGAACGTCGAGAATGGGCGATGAGTTCATTGACGTGCCGCGCGGGTCGAGTTGCTTACGCGAACATTATTCACCGCGCATGGGAAATTTGAGGGTTGCTTTCATCGTCATCGCGCTTGCGCTGATCGCTGCAAATGCGGTGGCGCAAACGGAAAAAAATGTCGTCTTTCTCGGCGACAGCCTGACTGCCGGTTACGGCATTGATCCCGACGATGCTTTCCCCGCGTTGATCGAAAAGAAAATCGCAGAGCAGCACCTGCCCTATCATGTCGAAAACGCCGGCGTCAGCGGCGACACGACCGCCGGCGGACTCCGCCGAATCGATTGGCTGCTCCAGAACAAAATCGATGTGCTCGTCGTCGAGCTTGGCGGCAACGACGGGCTGCGCGGTTTGCCGATCGAAGCGATGAAATCGAACCTGCGGACGATCATCGCGAAAGTCCGCGCGAAAAATCCGGAGGCAAAAATCGTCATCGCCGGGATGCGAATTCCGCCGAATGTCGGCATCGAATACTCCGCGAGTTTCAAACGTGCCTTCGATGATCTCGCTGGCGAAACGCACGCGACGCTGATTCCGTTTCTGCTCGAAAACGTCGGCGGGATTCGCGATTTGAATCAGCCGGACATGATTCATCCGACGGCTGCGGGACACCACATCATTGCCGATACCGTCTGGCGCGTGCTCGAGCCGATTCTTCGCCAGGGATGAGTCGATTCGCACTCGACGGCTGTACTGCGCTGATCACCGGCGCGTCGGCCGGCATCGGACGAGAATTCGCGCGACAGCTTGCAACCCAAGCCGGCGCGCTCGTGCTGGTCGCGCGCCGCGAAGATCGGCTGCAGCAGATTCGTGCTGAGCTGACGAAGCGCGATGCGAATCTCAACGTCGTTGTCTGTCCGGCAGATCTCTCGCGCATCGAACAGATCCACGCGCTTTGCGATTTCCTCGCCCGTGAGCAGATCGCAATCGACCTACTGATTAACAACGCGGGTGTGGGAGATTACGGCTCGGTCGCGACGAGCGATGCTGCGCGTGTCGAGCAGATCATCGCGGTAAACATTACTGCGCTCACCACCCTCACTCACCGCCTGCTGCCGGGAATGGTCGCGCGGAAGCGCGGCGCGATCGTGAATGTCAGCTCGTCCGCCGGCTTTCTGCCGATCGCCGGAATGGCGGTCTATAGTGCGACGAAAGCTTACGTGACGAGCTTTTCGGAAGCGCTCCGCATGGAGTTGCGCGACAGCGGCGTTAGCGTGACGACGCTTTGTCCAGGTCCCGTCCACACCGAGTTCGGCGAGACGGCACACCGACCGCATACGAAAGCTAGAATCGCCCCGGAATTCACACACGTCTCTGCGAAAGCAGTCGTACGCGCCGCGCTCAAAGCAGTCGAGCGCGACCGACCGCTCGTCATCCCCGGGGTCGTGATGAAGCTCGGGATGGCGATCGTGCGAGTGACGCCGATGCCGCTATTGCGGCTCTTCGGAAGTGCGAAGGAAGTCGACTAGCTCTTCTTGTATTTGACTGAGCAGCCGTAGGGACGCGAGGTCGGCGTCGAGACCGGTTTGCCGCTCATCGTTTCGTCGAGCGCAACCTTCACGTAGTTGGTTGAGTTCGGAATGTCGGCGGGATTCGGCGTGGCCTTGTTGTCGATCGCACCCTCGTAAACGATTTTCCCTTCGGGGTTAATGACAATCATGTCCGGCGTGTTTTTCGCGCCATAGAGCTGACCGATTTTCCCATCGTTATCGATAAGCAACGCAGTTTGATGCGTGTTCCAGCTGCTCCTGATTTTCTCCGCCTGCTCCGGCGCGAGGTAACCTTCAAGCCCTTCAGCCGACGAATCGATCGTCAGCCAGACCACGCCTTTGCTCGTGTATTCCTGCTGCAGTTTTTGCATGTTGCCGCTCCCGTAATGCTTTTTCACGAACGGGCATTCGGGATTAAACCACTCGAGCACGACGTATTTGCCTTTGTATTCCGAAAGTGAATGCGTCTTGCCCTTCGAATCCGGCGCGGAGAACTCCGGCGCGGCGCTACCAACCGGGGGCGGCTCGGCGAAAACGCAAGCGGCCGCGAGGAATGAAGTGAGTAATGCGAGTTTTGTTTTCATAAATTATTGCGCTGCAACGTTCGGCTGCAGCGATTGGAGTTTTTCGAGCACCATGGTTTTCGTGAGCAATTCAGGGAACACAATCGGCTGTTTGTCGGCTCCAGCCGGATACAGCACGTAGAGTGGGACACCCGGTCGCCCGAATTGTTTCAAGATTTTTGTGATCGCCGGGTCGGCATTGGTCCAATCGGCTTTCAGTTTCACAACCCCGGCGCGCTGAAAGGCATCACGCACTGCGGCGGTCTCGAGAACGGTCGCTTCGTTGAATTTGCACGAGAGACACCAAGCCGCGGTGAAATCGACGAAGACCGAATTGCCGCGCGCTTGTTCACTGACCACACGCTCGGGGGTGAACGGCTGCCAGTCGCCGGTCGGTTGCGCAGCGGCCGCGACGCGGGCGCTCGGGAACTTCTTGCCGATGAAATACCAACCGCTCAGGCCGGCGACGAGGACCATGAACGCCACCGCAACGGCTCGCGTGCGCATCGAAGCGACCGGAGTGACGAAAGTGCCGCGAATCCAGCAAACAACGCTTACCGAGAGGAGAAAACAGCTCGCCCAAATGACTGCGTCGACGCCGCGCTCAGCGCCGAGCACCCAAAGTAAAAAAAGCAGCGTGCCGAGGAGCAGAAAACCCATGAATTGTTTGATGTGCTCCATCCACGCTCCGGGTTTGGGCAGGAAAGCCAGCCAGCGCGGCTCCGCCGCGAGGAGCAGATATGGAAGACCCATTCCCCCGGCGACAGCCATGAACATGATGAAGATCACGAACGACGGTTGAGTGAAGGCGAAGCCAATCGCGCTACCCAGAAATGGCGCGGTGCAAGGCGTGGCGAGGACCGTTGCGAAGGCACCTTGGAAAAATGAACCGGCGTAGCCTTCCCGCTCGCCAAGTGCGAATGCACCGCGGCTCGCGCGCTGCGGCAGCGTGATTTCAAAGACGCCGAACAAGTTCAATGCGAAGACGAGCACCATCACGCTCATCCCAAGCAGAAATCCGACGCTGGAGAATTGAAAGGCGCCCCAGGTGATCTCGTGACCGGCGTTTTTCAGTCCTATTAGCAGCAGCGCAAGCGCAGCGAACCAGGCGAAAATGCCGCCGACGAAAGCGGCACCGCTGCGAAAAATCTTGCGGCGACTTTGTCCGGCTTGCTGGATGAAGCCGAAAATCTTGAGCGAGATCACCGGCAACACGCACGGCATCAGATTCAAAATGAAGCCGCCGATGAAACCGAAGAGCAGGAACTTCGCGAGGCCGCCGGCGATCGGAGTCGCCGCGCCCGTGCCCGGGGCAACTGCGGCCGTCGAGTCCAGCATCCAGCCGTTACGCGCAGCAGAATTTTCTTCTGCGCCGAAGACAACGACGCCGTTGAGCTTTGAGACATTCGCGCTCTCGACCGGAATGCGAACGGTGACGCGCCCGCTTCCGCGCTCTACCGCCGGATGACCGATGACGACATTCGGTTCGGGCAGCGGGAAAAAGTCGACCGCCGAATAATTAGCAAGCGTCGCGCTATTAATCGTGAGCACAACATCGGAGCCGGTCCGGCTCCATGACGTCTGCGCGATGTTCCCTGCCGGCCACGGTTGCGGCAGCTGGTTGCGATAACGCGTGAAGAGTTGCTCATTCGCGGGGGACGCTTGCGTGCCGACAGGCAACGTGAGCTGCAGCTTCGCGCTTCCGGGGATGCAGAGCTTTTCGCAAACCAACCAGCTGGCCTCAGCATTCAATGTGATCGACTGCTGCGCGATGTTTGGCGGCGGCGTGATCTCCTGCAGGAGCAAAACTTCGTCGGCATAGCCGTAGGTCAGGATATCGCCGGGATCGAGCATCTTGTGCGGCAGCGGCCATTGGATCTCACCCGCTTTCCAGCCGGCCGGCAGATCCCATTTGATTTCGGTCGGAAGGCCGGCGTCGCCCGAGTAGCGCCAGTACGTGTGCCAAGCCGGAACCATGCGCAGCAACAGACCAACTGTGAGCGGTTTTCCGGCGACGATCGCGTTCGTGTCTGCGACCAACTCGGCGTGGACGAGCTCGCGACCGTGGTAGTTCTGCGCCGAGGCAAAACTCGTCAAGGCGAGCAGGACGATCGGTGCCCAGCGAGTCACGCGGAGATTTACCATGGCCTGATGATTGCTGCTAGAAGGGGCATGAAAGCCCTGCTCGTTGTTGTTCTGATCGTCGGGCTCAGTGCGGCGTTCATTCTCCAAAGGCGCAGCGAACAGGCTGCGCCTGCCCAACCGGCAAAAGTATCAGCTGTCAGCGAGCACGATTGGGCGAAACACTCGCTTGATCGCGCTGCGGAAGTGAAACGCGAAGTGCTGCGCGAGCGCGCCAGCAACAACAATTACTGACCGCCGCCGGGCAGCGGTCCGAGATCGTAGACTTCGACAAGGCCGACACCGGTTGAATTGTTTTTGCCGCGAACGACCGCGGTGAACTTTCCCGGTTGGAGTGAGGTGTAGATCGCCGACTCCTTCGGATCCTTTGGCGGGATGCCAGTATTCTCGATGATGAGTTGCGTCGACGTGTCGGTGTCCTGCCAGTCATCATTGCTCGCGATTACGCCGCCATTAGCGTCGTGGAGCTCGAGTGTCGGATCGCCGAGCGCGTCGGGAATCGAACTGCGAAGGGAAGGCCCAATCCCGCGAACGAGCGTGCGTACCCACTGCGGTCCGGTAACGATAAATCCGCCGATCAGTACGTTCTCGTCCGTGCCGACGACGGCACGTGTAGAGATGTTCGCCAGCTTCCCGGTCGACTGGGCGAAATCGTAAACTTCTACGAGACCAACGCCACTCGTGCCGTTGTGCCCGCTCACAATTGCAGTGTAATTGCCCGGCGTCAGCGTGGCATAAATTGCGGATTCGCGGTCGTCCGGCGGCGCGATGCCTGTCGCTGAAATTTGCTGCGCCTGCGCGGGATCGTCTTTCCAGTCGTTATTCGTCGCGATGTTTGCGCCGTTGCCGTCGTGAAGCTCGAGAACTGGATCGGGCAGCACACCGGCAACACCGCTCGCGGTGAGCGACGGACCGAGCGCGCGAACGAGCACCGGTTTCGATGCGTTCTGCACGATAAATCCGCCGATCATAACATGCGCGTCGGTCCCGACCTGCACGCGTGTGGAAATGTTTGCTACATGGCCATTGCCTTGCGGCGCCGGCGCATTTGCCGGCGTGCCGTAGAGCGCGCGGATGCCGGCAATATCGTCATCTTGCAGCACATCAAACTTCGTCTCGGTGGAGTTCATGATCGCAGGAGGCGGAGGCCGCGGCGCGACATAGTGAACATCGTCGTGATTTTGGTCGGGATGGTCCAACCCGAGCGCGTGACCAAGCTCATGCAGAGCAATTCGGTGAAAATCCTGAATGGGGAGCGAATTCGGATCAATCGCCCTTCCTTTCAAGCCGAAGAAGGAATCGAAGGTCCACTTATTGACGTTGAACACAATGTCGCATTCCTGCATTTGGGCGCCGTCGTAGTTAACGAACGTCACCGCCAGTGTGTTGTTCCCGAAGGTGTAGTTATAGGCGTTGGTCGCCATCGACGCCTCGGTAGTTCCCCCGCCACCGAGATTGTGCGGGTCCCCATCCTCGGCCCATGCAAACTGGAAGTTGCCGAGCTGCTCGTTCCAGAGTTGCAGCGCGTTTTCGAACGAGCGGTAATAGGTCAGACTGCCGTCCGTTAACGGGAATGCCGGCGGCGGGAATTGCAGGTGAAAAGTCAGCGACGGCTGCATCCAATGCGGGTTGCTCGTGCTGAAAAAGACGTATGCCTCTGCTGACGAGCAGGCGAGAAATCCAAATGCAGCGAGCATCATCGCTGCTAACCGGCCGAATTGGCGCGTCACGTTATTGCGGAAGACGTGCTAGCGTCGTGCGAACGGTCGACTTGAAATTCTGCGGAGTAATCGGAGCGCCCACTGCTTTCGCTGCCGCTTCCTCATGCCCGAGCTGCGTCAGATCTGTCAAAGGCGCGCCGTCATGCGTCGCGATGAATTCGTTGCCGGCGGAGTCACGCTGAACACGAAAGCGCCCATGCATGATTCCAACGAGGGGAATGAATTGGCTGCCGTTGTTTTCTACAAAAAGAATGTCCCGATCGCCAGTTTTGAATTTCGGCCCGTCGCTCACTTCCATCGTCTGCTCGCCAACCGTGCCGCCAAGCATGCTGATCGTGTAGCTGTTGCCGGCCTTGCCTTTGATCTGATCGTCGACCTTGAACGTGACGTAAGTCTGGATGTGGTGATTCTTGCCTTCACCTTCCCAGCGGGACTGCACGTCGGTGACGGTGCCTTGGAAGATGAGCTGTGCTTCGCCGACGAGCTGGTCCCATGTCGGCGGGATGACCGTTGTGGCCATCGCGCTGGCGGAAATGAGAGTCGCCGCGGCGATTGTGAGGAGGGAACGAAGTGGTTTCATGTTTTGAGGGAAACGAGGGCGGCTAGACTAGCGCGGACGGTCCGGAATTCAACCGCCGAACTTGGCACGAGTTTCGCGAAAATTCCACTACCGAACTCGCCGATCAATCGAGGTCGAACACCTCGACCATGCCGACCCCGGTCGTCTTGTTCGCGCCACGAACGACGGCGGTGTAATTGCCCGGCGCGAGAGTCGCGCGAATCGCCGATTCTCGCGCATCGCTCGGCGCAACGCCGCTGGCGAGAATCTGGGAGTACTGCGCACTTTGCGTGTAGTTGTCGTTCGACGAAATCAGATTGCCGGCGCCATCTCGCAGTTCGAGCGTGGGATCCGCGAGGGCGCCGCTCGTTGTGGCAGCGAGCGAGGGACCGACTGCGCGCAGGATGACGTTTTTCGAGCCACCCTGCACGATTAGTCCACCGATCAATGCTTGATCACCGGTGCCAATGACGCCGCGCGTCGAGATGTTCACCAATCGCGATGCGTTGTTGTCGTATTCGTAGACTTCAACAAGCGCAACCCCGCCCGCGTTCCCGTAGCCGCTGACAATGGCGGTGTAGCTGCCGGGCTTGAGCGTCACAATCATCGCTGCTTCTTTCGCCTGCGATGGCGCGACGCCGCTGGCGACTAATCCGTTCACCTGCGTGCCGGATTGCCAATCGTCGTTAGACGCCACACCGCTGCCGCTCGAGTCATGCAGCTCGAGATACGGATCGTCTAACTGGCCGGGGACGCCGAGGGATGGCCCAATCGCGCGAACGATCACGGTTTTAGATTGCGTACCTTTGATGATGAAACCGCCGATCAGCACGTTGTCCTTCGTGCCCACACGCATGCGGGTTGAAATATTCACGAGATGACTCGCACCACCAGACGGAGTTGGTGTCGCGGTCGGCTGCGGTGTTGGTGTCGGTGGGGGTTGGCTGATTGGCGCGCCGTACAAAGCCTGGCCGCCGGCGATGTCGTCTGCACTCAGCGTCTCCTGATTGCCAACGACAGAATTCATCACAGACGCAACATTTTGTCCGGCGCCATCGGGATGGTTCAAACCAAGGCCGTGACCGAGCTCGTGTAAAAAAACGCGCCGGATGTCCGCATTCGCCGGTCCGTGCGCCAGGAACTGGAGTGGGCCACGATATGAGTCAAACTTCTGCAAGATGTTGAAGGTTGTGTCCGCCTCAATCATCGAACTGTGGGAGTAGGTGTAGAGCGTAATGGCGAGCGTGCTGCTGCCGAATCTCTGGCCGAAGGCGGTAGTGCCGAACGCCACCGAGTACTGCCGATCGTTGCTGTTCGGGACGACCGACGAGTTCATCGCATTGCTGATATGAATGCTGCCGAGTACCGCGTTCCACATGTCAGCGACCGGCGCGACTGCTTCGTTCCACGACGTGCTGCCGTCCTGGAGCGGAGTCGCTGGCACGCCGAGACTGAGCTGAAGAACGAGATTAGTACCGGCGGCCCAGCGTGGGCCTTCAAGTACATAGCCAGAGGTGTTGAAAGCCGCGAAGAGGACGCAAAGCGCAGCCAACCGTGTGCTCGTTCTGGGGGAGCGAAACATCGGCGACCGAGCTAGCAGGATTTGTACGCGGATTGGCGGTTTTAGCAGGCGTGTCGACCAACGCGCCACACAAATAATTGCGGCGGTGTTTGTTACGCGTCCGGATTTTTAGTCCGCTCGCACGCGCGAGCGCGATCTCATCGTGCCAGGGCAGAATCTGCGATTTAGGGAACGATGAAAATCTTCTGAGAGTACGGGTCCTTCGCCTTGCTCCCGGAAGGATAACCAGTCACATCGACGTATCCGCCGTTCGAATCGTAGGGGCTGATGACGAATCCCGGTTTGCCCGGCACTGGCTTGGCTGTCGGAAATGACTGCGTTTGCTGCTGCGCGGCGGCTTGAGACCGCGGTGGCGATGGCCGCGGCGAAGTGGTCTGCGTCGCGGTGGTCGGCGATGACGTCGTTGTCCGGCGCGGCGGCGGCGGCGTTACTGGTACGGGGTTGCCGGGAGTCGTCACATCAGACGTGGTTGTCGTGGTGGTCGTCGTCGGGTGATCACCTTCATCAAGGTGATGGCGGATGTAGTTAGCCGGCGCGTCGATCACGTGAAAGGTGGTGACCGCGGCTTTCTTCGTCGTGCTACAACTGACGAGGAGGAACGCCGCTGCCAGAAGCCCGCTGCCCGCCAGTTTCATACTAAAACGTCATACGTGGGAAAGCCCTTCGCAACCACACTTAATCGACATGCGTGACGAGTTCCCGCACGTCGTCGCCAAACGCGTCGATTACTTGCTCGCTCGTCGCCCATGAGCACATCAGCCGGTAAATGTTTGGCTCGACGAACTTCAAAAAACGCCAGCCGCGATTCTGCAATTGCTCGCTGAGCGCGTTGCCGAATCTGACGAACACGGCGTTCGCTTCCGTCGGAAAGCTCAACACGATGCCGGGCAACGCGCTCAGCTTTTCAGCGAGCAACTTCGCTGCGTCGTTAGCATGGCGCGCGTTTTGCAGCCAGGTCGCGTTCTCGAGCAGCGCGACCCAGGCGGCTGCAATGAAGCGCATCTTCGACGCAAGCTGGCCCGCCTGTTTCACGCGATACTCGAAATCACGCGCAAGTTCCTTGTTAAAGAAGATGACCAATTCGCCGACGGCGCCGCCGTTCTTGATGCCGCCAAAGCAAAGCACGTCGGTCCCAATCTCCCATGTGATCGATTTCGGCGCGCAACCGAGTGAAGCGATTGCGTTCGCGAATCGGGCCCCATCCATATGCACAAAGAGCGAGCGCTCACGCGCGAATTGCGCAATCCGCTCCAGCTCATCGCGTTTGTAGACCGTCCCGAATTCCGTTGCCTGCGTCACGCTGACCACGCGCGGCTTCGACGAATGAACATCCGGAAATCGAGTCAGCGCGAGCGCGACTTGAGCGAGATCGAGTTTTCCGTTTGCGCCGGGGGTCGTGACGAGCTTCGCGCCGGCGGAAAAGAATTCGGGTGCGCCGCATTCATCGGTTTGGATGTGCGCGCGCTCATGACAAAAGACAGCATCGAATGGTCGGCAAAGCTGCGCGAGAGCCAGCGCATTGGCGGCGGTGCCATTAAAGACAAAGAAAGCTTCACAATCGGTTTCGAACAATTCACGGACCAACTGACGCGCGCGTTTCGTCCAACGATCTTCGCCGTACGACGGCGCGGTGTCGCGATTCGCTTCAACAAGCGCTTCCCAGACAGGGGGCGAAATCGGCGCGGTGTTGTCGCTCGCAAAGTCGTAACGCTCCACCCGCTACTCGTCACTCGTT
The DNA here is from genome assembly GCA_045809945.1 of Chthoniobacterales bacterium. GTDB lineage: Bacteria > Verrucomicrobiota > Verrucomicrobiia > Chthoniobacterales > UBA10450 > CADDYX01. Next base: position 9,378 of record JBJMWW010000079.1, on the reverse strand, counting down.
AGCAGCCACCGGTCACGTACAAAAAGATCGCCTGGTCGGATAACACCGAGCCTGCGCTCAGCGCCCCGCCAGGCGGATCTCCTCTACTAGCGCCCTAACCTCTATGTGCAACCGCGCAGCAGAAAGAACAATAAGAGCACCGGAATCGGCACACCTAGCAGCCACAGCAAAATGTAGCCGGCCGCCGCCCTCTCCTGAATTTTTTCTCTCAATTTCATTTTTCGTCTCCTTTCGACCGACACTAAAACTTCGAAAACCAGCGAGGCCGCGCGCGTGTCTGGACACCTTTTTTGTTAGGCCCCGATACCTTTGCTCAAAGCAGCGGGCGCGATTATTCTCCGCCATGAGCGCGTTGCAGTCCGCCGTCGAAGAACGCGGCCGCCAAATTTTCGATCTCGTCGATCAGCACCCCGAATCACTCTTCAGCCGTTCCGGTTTCTACCAACGGATGATGGAGTTCTCGATGCGCGACGAAAAGTTCAAGGTGCAGATGTTCCGCTTCGTCGACGTGCTCGCGACGCTGCATCGGCCGACCGACATCGTGCAGCATTTCGACGAGTATTTGAGCACTCTCGAAAACGGCTTCGCGCCGATGCTGAAGCCCGCGATCCGCGCGTCGCACCTCGTTCCCTGGATCGCCGGACCGTTCATGCGCTGGAACGTGAGCGGCATGGCGCGGCAATTCATTGCCGGTCGCGATGCAGACGACGTGATGAAGACCCTGCGCAAGCGGCGCAAGCAGCGCATCGGATTCACGGTCGACCTGTTAGGTGAAGCGGTCGTGAGCGAGCAGGAAACGGAAGAGTACGCGACGCGCTGCCTGGCATTGCTCAACGGCCTCGCCCACGAGACACGCGGCTGGAACGATCCGTTAGGCCGAAACACCGAGCTGTTCCCGGTCGTCAACATGTCGGTGAAAATTTCGGCCCTCTATTCGCAGATGAATCCGGCCGATCCGGAAGACGCGATTGCGCATCTTACGCCGCGATTGCGTCCCATCCTGCGAAGGGCGCGCGAGCTCGGCGCATTCATCAACTTCGACATGGAGAGCTACGCGCATAAAAACGCGACGCTCGAGCTGTTCCGGCGTTTGTTCACCGAAGACGAATTTCGCGATTGGCCGCACGCCGGCATTGTCATTCAGGCGTATCTGCGCGATGCGGAAACCGATCTCCGCGATTTGATCGAGTGGGGTCGCGCGCGCGGCACGCGTTTCACCGTTCGGCTCGTGAAAGGCGCGTACTGGGACTACGAGAAAATCAAAGCCGGACAAAACGGCTGGCGTATTCCAGTGTGGCTCGAGAAACCCGAGAGCGACGGTAACTTCGAAAACTGCACTCGCATTCTGCTCGACAATGAGTCGGTGGTGACGAGCGCGTTTGGCTCGCACAACGTGCGCAGTATCGCACACGCGATGGCTTACGCCGACTCGCTCGGCATCGACAAGAGCCGGCTCGAATTCCAGCTCCTTTACGGAATGGCGAATCCGATCAAGCGGGCGCTGGTCGACATGGGTTACCGCGTGCGCGAGTACTCGCCGGTTGGTGAACTGCTTCCGGGAATGTCGTACCTCGTGCGTCGGTTGCTCGAGAACACTTCAAATGAAGGATTTCTGCGCGCGAAATTTTCCGACAACGCATCCGAAATCGCGCTGCTACAGGATCCGCGGGAACTCGTGGCGCATCGCTCCGCGGTCATTCCGACTCGCGCAGACGGCGAGGAACCTCCCGCCCGAACGCGCGATCACACAAGCTCGCGTGACCGTGGACCGCATGAGAGGTCCCTCGCATTCGCTCGGGATGACAGCAGAAATGGAGCGACTGATCGCGAGACGCCGCCCGGCGACAGCTACGAGAATGCGCCGCTGGTCAATTTCGTGCACGAGGAGAACCAGGAGAAGATGCGCGCCGCGTTGCGCGATATGCGCACGCGGTTCGGCAAGAAATATCCGCTCTTCATCGATGGCGAGGAAGTGTGGACGGAGAAGTTTTTCCCCTCGCTGAATCCGACGAATCCGACTGAAGTCGTCGGTTACATCGCCGAGGCCGAAATTCCCGAAGCAGATCGCGCTGTAGCAGCGGCGAAGCGCGCCTTCGAGGATTGGTGCCGCGTCAGCGTTGAACATCGCGCACAGTTGCTCGAACGCGTCGCGGAGATCATGGACAGGCGTCGTTTCGAGCTGAGCGCGCTTGAAGTCTACGAAGTCGGCAAGCCCTGGGCCGAAGCAGACGGCGACATCCGCGAGGCAATCGATTTCCTGCTCTTCTACGCCCAGCAGATGCGGATCCTCGGCCGGCCGACGCTCACGCAGCACGTACCTGGCGAAGAAAGCTATCAGCACTACTGGCCGCGCGGTGTCGCGCTCGTGATCGCGCCTTGGAATTTCCCGATCGCGATTCTCACCGGCATGGTCTCCGCGGCGCTGGTGACCGGTAACACTGTCATCATGAAACCGGCGGAGCCGTCGGCGATTTGCGGCTGGATGTTGATGGAAATGTTCCGCGAAGCCGGCGTCCCGCGCGGCGTGCTCAATTACTTGAACGGTCGAGGCTCAACCATGGGCGCGCACATGGTCGACCATCCGGATGTGGTGATGGTTGCGTTTACCGGCTCGCGCGAAGTCGGCTTGAAAATCTGGGAGTCAGCCGGCATCACCCGGCCTGGGCAGCGCGAATTAAAGCGGGTCGTCTGCGAAATGGGCGGCAAGAACGCCGTGATCGTCGATTCCGATGCCGATCTCGACGAGGTAACGATCGACACGGTCTATTCCGCCTTCGGCTACCAAGGTCAGAAATGTTCCGCGTGCTCGCGTCTGATTGTGCTCGAAGAAAATTATGACCGCGTCGTGCAGCGTTTGATTGCGGCGACCGCAAGCTTGCGCGTCGGCAACCCGGAAGAACCGGGAATTACCGTCGGCCCGGTGATCGATGAGAAAGCCTACACGCGAATTAAAGAGCGGATCGAGGAAGGCAAGACGGAGGCAACGCTGGCTTACGAGGCGAAAGGCATTCCGAGCGGAGGCTACTTCATTCCGCCAACGATCTTCACCGATGTCGATCCGAACAAGGATCTCGCGCAGTGTGAGATTTTCGGGCCCGTCCTGAGCGTGATCAAAGTGCGCGATCTCGATGAAGCAATTCGCGTAGCCAACGGGACAGATTACGCGCTGACTGCCGGGTTTTTCTCCCGCAGCCCGGCGAACATCGAACGCATAAAAGCCGAAATCGAATCGGGTAACGTCTACGTCAATCGATCGTGTACCGGCGCAGTCGTGGGCCGTCATCCATTCGGCGGATTCAAGATGTCCGGCGGCGGAACGAAAGCCGGCAGCGCCGATTACCTGCTGAACTTCGTGATCCCGCGCGTCGTGACGGAGAACATCATGCGCCACGGCTTCGCGCCCGATACGACACCGCGATTCCGCGAGGAATTCGGCTACGCTGCGGTCACGCGAAAAGACCGTGCTCAGACGCGCAAGAAACTGCTGGATCCAAAGCGGCTGCCGTAGACGAGATCCGATTCCGGACTAACAATAAAGGTATGGCTCAACGAACAGGATCAGCGATGTGGAATGGCACCCTCAAAGGAGGAAGCGGCTCGATGAAACTCGGCAGCGGTGCGTACGAGGGGCCGTTCTCGTTCAGCTCGCGATTCGAGAACGGGAGCGGTACGAATCCCGAGGAGTTGATCGGCGCCGCGCTGGCCGGTTGTTTTTCGATGGCGCTGTCCGCGAACCTCGAGAAAGCCGGGCATCCCGCGAAACACGTCAGCACGACGGCAAACGTGAAGCTTGAGGTCACCGATAGCGGACCGAAGATCACGACGATCGAGTTGGAGAACGAATCCGAGGTCCCCGGAATCGACGCTGCCGCGTTTCAGGAGCAGGCGGAGAAAACGAAAACCGGTTGTCCGGTTTCGAAAGCGCTGACCGGAACGGAGATCAAGCTGAACGCGAAGCTAACCTCGCGTTAACGCTACATTCGGGCGTAAACGCCGAGCAGCGGACGACGCGACGGCGTCTTCGATTTGAAATCGCTGACGAAACCATCGCGGGTGCGAAACTCGATATGGCCCGCCGCACGACGAGCGCCGTAAACCAGCACCGAGCCAATCGGCGCCTGGTAGGGATCGCGCACCGGCAGCTTGCGGAAGCCGTAAACGTTCACGAGCTCAGCAGCAGCGTCTTTCGCGAGCTCGGTTTTCGGACGCGTAGGCACCACTCCCGCAGCAACGAGCGCTTCCTTCACGTAATGCCAGCACATCGAACGGGAATGCGCCCGGGCGCGTTCCTGCGCAATGGTCGCAGCACGCAACAAACCGGCACCGACCCGGCGATCGTATTTCCCGTAGGGATAAACGATTTTGTTCGGCTGATACTTGGTGACGACGGGAATGGATTCCTGCGTTCCTGACGGATCGCGAATTGTAAACGTTGACTTTGATTTCGGCGCCACGCTCGACGCTGTGACCGTCACCGAGTCGGAATCGTCAACTTCCGCTTCAGGAGCGCGTTTTGGCGTCGCCCTGACAGGCGCGAGTTGAAACTTCGGCGGCGGCAGAGCTTTCGCCGGAAACACGGCGGTGCACCCACAAGCAGCGATTGTAAGAGCAATAAATTTCCGCACGCGAGTGCCTCATATGTACGCACGCTGCGTACTGCGCAAGCGGTTTCTCCCGCTTACGATTTGCCGTAGATGCCGATAAGCGGCCGCGGCGATGGCGTCTTCGATCTGAAATCGCTGACAAAACCATCCTGCGTCCGAATCTCCACGTGACCGGGTGCGCCCTTTGCCGTGTAGACCAGCACCGCTCCGACCGGCGCTTTGTAGGGATCCGTGACGGACAGCTTCTTGAACCCATATTTCTGCACGAGCTCGTCACCCGCTTGTTTCGCAAAGCCGGTCGTCGGACGCGATGATACAGCACCAGCGGCGAGGAGCGCGTCCTTCACGTAGGCCCAGCACATGCGGCGCGAGTGCGCATTTGCCCGCTCCTGTGCAATCGTCGCGGCCTGGGCAAGCTTTGTGTCGACGCCGCCCGACGCCAACTGAAGCTTCTTTGGCTGGTAATGATCCACCACGTCGACGGTAGCCGGCTTGCCGGCCGCATCGTTGAACGTGAACTGTCGCGGCGCCTCTTGGCGAGCGTGCGAGCGCGTGGGTTTCGCGCTGAGTTCCGTCACGAAAACTGCGGTCGCTGCAGCGGTTAGAAGGCAGGATACGAGTAGGCTCTTTGTCATGGGGGGCGGTCTCTTTCGCTTAAGCAAGGGCCGTGCGCAACTGAATTGTTTCTGGAAAAAAGTAACAGCAAAACTGCTGCTGATTTTGCGGAGAAAGCCAGTGTTTTTCCGGCTGAAAAGGATTGGCGGCGGCGCCGCTCCTGTGGCGAAAGTAGCAGTCGGCTAACGTCGCGAGGTCGGGCGCTACGACGAAATCCGCCCTGCTCAGTTCGCGATCCGCTTCCCTTTGATCAGGACGGCGATCGAATCAGGCCGGCCATTCACAAAGTCCAGCCGCGTCAGACCGTCCGGCGTTTGGGTGATCGCCGCTGGAATCGAAGACGCCGTTAAGTACCAGCCTCGCGGCAGAACTACGGAATTACGCGGCCGTCCAAAGCTGCGATCGAACACGAGTTCGTCCCCCTCGAGCCGGTAGCACTCAGGCGCGGTGTAGGTCTCCGACATGCGCAGCCGTATTGATTGCCCGCGTTTCACCGGCGCAAAGCGGAAGACGACTGCTTGCTGATCCGGCGCGATCTTCTCGTCTTCTGTATCCACCTTCGCTTCCTTCAATTTGGCGCCGGTCAACACCTCAACTTTCAGCGGTTCACCGGTATCGAGAATCTTGCCTGAAGGCTCACTCACCGCGCTGCCGGTGCGGACAACGTTGAGATATTTGTCCGTGCCCTCGCGGGACTCCGTGTAGTCGTGGTAAAGCTTGAACGCGTGGGTCTCCGGTTGCTGGAGAAAATAGACGATGTCGCGATCCTGATGTGCGCGCTCTGCCAGCCGTTCGCGTTCGGTCGGGCCGTGCGTCGGTGGCGGTTCCCAGCTCCGCGCGTCGGTGAGTTCGCGCGGCTTTGTCGAAAGAGCACCGGGCAGCGCTTTCAACACCAGCCCGGCAGGGCCCGGCGCCTGATGCATGAAGCTGACGCGCGTTCGACCGTCCGATTCGGCCAGGATTTGCGATGGCACGTTGCAATCCGCGACACGGTAGCCAGCAGGCAACACAATGGCATTGCGTCGGATGCCAAGTGGTCGTTCAAAAACGATCCCGTTGCCTTCGCGTCGATAACTCTTCGCATCTTTGTAAGTCTTAATAATACGAACGCGCGCCTGTCCTCCATCGGCCGGGACCGGCCGCGCGAGTTGCACTTCGATATAGTCGCTCGCCGGATCGGCCTCACCGAGTCCGTGTTCTTTCGCGGTTGCGCCGTTCACCTGCTCGAACTTCAGCGGTGCGCCGCTCATCGTGTCGAACACCGCCTCGTCGCTCGCCACACTGCCTTTGCGGATCGGATTCCAGAATAACTTCGCGCCCGGCGTCGTTGCCGTGACTTCATAGGTGATCTTGAACGAGGCGCTCTCCGGCGCGAGCAACTCGTATTGAGTGTACTCGTCCTGCTCGGTCTGGCTTTCCGCTCGCGCAAGGCGCGCCGCGAAGGTCAGGGCCAGCGCGCAGCTGAAGACGATCGGTTTCAACACGTCGCCACCAGTTCTGCCATGCGTTCGCGCATATCATGATCGGGCAGCCGGCCGTGGCCCGCTTGCATGTTATCGCGCAGATGTTCCAGCTTGTTCGTCGCCGGGATCACACAGGTCACAGCGGGATGTCCAAGAATCCATTTGAGTAGAAATTGCGCCCATGAGGCGCAGTCGACCTCTCGCGCCTCATTCGGCAACGGCGCGCCGCGCAGTCGCCTCAACAGATCGCCTCCGCCGAACGGCCGGTTAATAATAACAGCGACGCCCTTTTCCTGGCCCAGCGGCAGGACACGCTGCTCAACTTCACGTTCGTGCATTGAGTAGTTAATTTGCAGAAAATCAACCGGCTGGCTTTTCAGCACGCGCTCGACTTCGGGCAAAGCGCTCGCGTTGTAGTGGGTGATCCCGATGTAACGCACACGTCCCTCCTGCTTCCATTCGCGCAAGGTCCCAAGGTGCGTGTTCACATCGACGAGGTTGTGCACCTGCATCAAGTCCATTCGCTTCGCGTTCATCCGCGCCAGGGAATGTTCCATCGACTCAATCCCTGCCTGCTTGCCGCGCGTCCAGACCTTGGTCGCGAGGAAGAGCGAATCCCGCAGCTTTAATTTCGCCGAGAGATCGCCCACGACCTCTTCGGCGCGGCCATACATCGGCGAGGAATCGACGATGCGCCCGCCGTTTTTCGCGAACTCGGCGAGCACCGGCTCAAGCGCCGCTTCGCCGGATGCGCCAACGTCAAAGACCTGCCACGTGCCGAGGCCAATGACCGGCAACTCTTCGCCGGAAGATGGAATCGCACGGGTCAGCATCGCAGAAGATTCGCGTCCCGATTGCGCGGTTGCCGCACCAATCGGCAACGACGCAGCCGCGACCGTGCCGCCAATCAGACGCAGCATGTCGCGCCGCGAAAACTCGTTCACGCGAAGAGTCTGCGACGAAGAATCGCTCCCGCCAAGCTCCAGCCATTTCCCCTATTGACAGTCTATAGGAGACCTGCAATTCTCCTCCTACAGACATTCTATACGACAATGGGAAAGAAAGCTGATCTGCTGCAAGGAACACTCCACCTCCTGATTTTGAAGGCACTGTCAGTGCAGGAACTCCATGGGCTCGGCGTAGCCAATCGCATCGCGCAAATCACCAACGGAACATTCGAAGTGAAGCCAGGATCTCTGTTTCCGGCGCTCCATCGGATGGAGGAATTTGGCTGGTTAAAATCCAACTGGGGCGACTCGGAGAACAATCGCCGGGCAAAGTATTACGCCCTGACCAAAGCGGGCCGCCGTCAGCTCGACACCGAAACGAAAGACTGGCAGCGCATTTCCCTGGGAATCACGAGCGCATTGCGGGCGACCTGATCAACTCTCAATGCGGCTCTGGAATCAACTGCGAAGCGCTTTCGCCAATCTCACCGGAAAACGCCGCGCCGAGAAGCAACTCAGTGACGAAATGACTTCCTACGTCGAGCTGCTGACGCAACGCAACATCAACGAAGGAATGAATGACGAAGAAGCGCGGCGGGCGGCCTTGCTCAAAGTAGGCGGAGTTGAACAGGTGAAGGAGCAGGTGCGCGAGAGCCGCGCCGGTTTTGCCTTCGAGACGTTGCTGATCGACTTGCGCTACGGCGCTCGGTCCCTTTTCAAGCACCCGGGTTTCACGCTTACGGCAGTGGTGGTGCTTGCACTCGGCATCGGCGCAAACACCGCGATCTTCAGTGTCACCAACGGCATTTTGCTGCGCTCCCTCGATTACGCCCATGCCGATCGCGTCGTCACGATATGGGAGCGCTTCGCGCGAGATCCTGATCACCACAACGTCGTCGCGCCGGCGAATTTCCTCGACTGGCAAAAACGCAGCCGGTCTTTCGACAAAATCGCCGCAGTTTGGGACGCGCGCGCAAACTTCACCGGCTCGGGCGACCCGATCGAAGTGCAGGCGCAACTCGTGAGCGCGGCCTTCTTCCCCGCTCTCGGTGTGCAGCCATTGATCGGCCGCTGGTTTACGGAAGAGGAGGACCGTCCCGGTGGCACGCTCGTCGCCATCCTGAGCTACAGATTATGGCAGGAGCGCTTCGGTGGCGACAGCACAGTGCTCGGCCGGCAGGTCACGATCAGCGGACGCAGCTACACCATCGTTGGCGTGATGCCGGCCGGCTTCACCTTTCTGAACGAACAGGTGCGGGTCTGGCGGCCCATCGCATTCGACCCCGCCCAGGATTATCGCAAAACAGGCGGCCGGTTTCTGCGATGTGTCGCTCGTCTTGCGCCGGGCGTGACGGTCGAGCAGGCGCAGGCGGAATTGAACGGCATCGCACAGCAGATCGCGCGGGAATACCCCGACTACAACAGCGGCTGGGGAGTGTCGCTCGTGCCTATTCGCGAGCAAATCGTCGGCGATGTCCGGCCCGTGCTCCTCGTGCTGCTTGCCGCCGTGGCCTTCGTGCTGCTCATCGCCTGCGCTAATGTTGCTAACCTTCTCCTCGCGCGTGCTGCATCGCGTCAGCGCGAATTTGCATTGCGCGCTGCCCTCGGCGCAAGCCGTGGCCGATTAATCCGGCAACTGCTAACCGAAAGCATGTTGCTCGCGCTCTGCGGAGGTATAATCGGCGTCGGCCTCGCCTATTGGGGGGTGCAACTCCTGATCGCGTTCGCGCCCGACAACATCCCGCGTTT
>JBJMWW010000078.1:0-26409 GCA_045809945.1 Chthoniobacterales bacterium | reverse complement strand
CCCGAGCCGGACGACCCGCGCTACCGCGTCGAGCCCGGCGCCAGAATCAGGTTGGCCGCGATCGACCCTGACCGGTCGGAGCACTACCTGAAAAAAAGCCATGTCGCGGACGAGCTCGATGCGCAGCGCGACCGCATCCGGAACCTGCAGGCGCGCCTCTACGCCGAGAACCGACAGAGCCTGCTCATCATCCTGCAGGCGATGGACACCGGCGGCAAGGACGGCGTGATCAAGAAGCTGTGCAGCGGGCTGGATCCGAATGGGGTGCAGCTGACTAACTTTAAATACCCGACACCGGAAGAGCAGGATCACGATTTCCTTTGGCGCGTGCATCACGCGACGCCGCGGAAAGGCTCGATAGTGATCTGGAACCGGTCGCACTACGAGGACGTGCTGGTACCGCGGGTGCATGAGCAGATCAGTAACAAAGTGTGGCGAGAACGTTGTGAGGACATCAATGGCTTCGAGCGCATGCTCCAGCGCAACGGCGTGACGTTATTGAAGTTCTTCCTGCACATTTCGAAGGACGAACAGAAGGAACGATTGGAAGCGCGCCTGAAGGAGCCGGCGAAGCTCTGGAAATTTAATCCCGGCGATCTGAAGGAGCGCGAACTGTGGTCGGAGTATCAGCGTGCCTACGAAGACGTGATCGATGCGTGCACCACTGGAGACGCGCCGTGGCACATCATTCCTGCCAACCGCAAGTGGGCGCGCAACGTGATGGTGCTCGCAACGGTTGTTGCGGCTCTGGAGAAGCTAAATCCGCAGTATCCTTCGCCAGCATTCGACCCCGCGAAGATCGTCGTGAAGTAACCGGCTGCGGGCGGGCGAAGGCGCATCACTTCGGACAGTTACTCCGCCATCGTTTCGCCAGAGCCGCCGATTTCCTTCGGAAAGTCGCGCAGCTTCGGAAGTCCATCCTTCATCGGCAGCACAGTCTCTTCGTAGTTCAGGTGCACGGTCGGCTTGAAGGTGACGGTAGACGGAACCGCTGCGCGAACGTCGATCAATCCAAGCTTCGGGTGATCGATTCGGACGTGGCCGCCGCATTTGCTGCAGAAACGGCGATCACTGATTTCGCTGCTCTGGAAGTGCGTCAGAAGCTCTTCGCCTTTGGTAATCTTTACGTCCTGCTCCTGCCAAAGAATGAACGGATTGATCGGGGCGCCGGAATAGCGGCGGCAGTTCGCGCAATGACAATAGCCCATGTCGACTGGCGCGCCGTTCATTTCCAGCACAACTGCTCCGCAATAGCAGGTCCCTGTATGTGTCTGTGACATCGGGTGAGGTTACCCCGCACGCGAGGTAGGTGACTAGCGGGAAAACGAATCGGTGGCCGACACGTTTGCCTCAAACGCTTTCCGGGCAGCTACACCGATATGCCGCTGAGGACAGCGGCCGCTAGAAGAAATCCGCGGCCGGCGACCGCGGCTACAGCAGGTGTTACTTTTTACCGGCCTTGGCGGCAATCGCCTGTTGTAGCTCGGGCAAATGTTCCTGGACGCGTTTCTGGCCGAGCTCAGCGCCCTTCGCGAGAAGCAGGGGCGTCTTTTGCAGCGCCTTCTTGCCGACCGGCGTCTGATAGAAACGATTCATCTCGTTCATCTCCGCCTCGGTGAACTCTGAGGCGTAAATGCCGATGATGTCGTCCTTCAAGCTCTGCCAGCTCATGTATTTGGCGAAGAAATCTTTCATCTCCTGCTGGTAGGGCGCGATCGCAGGGTTTTGCTTGATCTGCATGTCGAGCATCTGATCGACGGACTGGGTAAGCACGGCCTGCATGTCCATGAGCTGGAGGAGCGTTTCGGCCGCTTTGCGTCGCCCGGCGTCCTCGGCACTCACGGTGAGGGGTTGAACGACTAGAACGGCGGCGAGCAGACACAGGATAACCTTCATGGCCACGCATTGTGAATGGCGAGAGTGGCAGAGCAAGCCTGGATTGGTTCGATTTCCTATCGCCACCCCTGAACAAAAAAATGTTGCGCGCGATGCGGCTTCCTTGTTATCCCTGCAGCAGCCTTAACCACATGCACATTCACCAACTTGCGAGGTTGGGTAGTCGCCGCCAGGGAATCGCGGCGAGTTTGGCCATGTCTCTCGCCATGGTCGCAGTTGCAACGGCGCAGCAGCCGTCGCCTACAGCTACGCCGCGCACCGATGCGCAGGGTAACGCCTTGCCCGGCCAGGAAGCATCGGCCGAGCGCGTCATAGTTACCGGCTCGAATATCCCGACCGCGGCGGAAGTCGGGCCGAATCCGGTCGACACCTACAGTCGGGAATCGATCGTGAAGTCCGGCCGGCAGACGACCGAGCAGTTCCTTCTCGATCTGCCGGCGGTGAACGCCAACGTCGTGCCGGTCTCGAACAACGAGAACGGTTCCAACACAGCGGTCGGCGCGGCGACGATCGCCCTGCGTGGTTTCGATTCGCGCGCCACGCTTATCCTTCTCGATGGCCGTCGAGTGGCTCCTTATCCTTTCGGAAATAATCCAGGCCTGGTGAACGCGATGTTCGTCGACCTGAATTCGATCCCGCAGGCGGCGATCGATACGATTGAGATTCTGAAGGATGGCGCGTCGACCACTTACGGCGCCGATGCCGTGGCCGGCGTGGTCAACATCAAGATGCGGCATAACTATCAAAATGGCGCCGAGGCCATGGTGGAATACGGCAATACCCTCGATCGCGATGCCGGCGAATTCCAAACCTCGCTCATCTTCGGTGCGGGCGACCAGAACACGAACGTGACCGGCGTGATGAATTACTATCATCGCAATTCGATCGCGAACCGCGACCGCGGGTTTTCGCAGAAACCTCCCTTTCTTAGCTCGAATAACAGTCCCTATAATCTCCAATTGAGCAGCGATGTAGCGGCAGCGGCTGGCGGAGCGAACCTCAACCCCGGTGGGACTGAGTTCGCAAGCGCACCCGATTTAACGAACGGCCTCGCGCCCGCGGGCAATTATCTCTACGGGACAAGCCGTGTTCGCGCCGCCGGCGGTCAGCGCCCCGGTTTCAACTTCAACGAGTTCTCGCTCTCTTATCCGGAAAGCGAACGCTGGGGCGGTTACCTAAGCGCGGAGCACAAAATCTTCGGCGATCAGTTGGTGATTTACGGCGACGGCTATTACCAGCGAGTAGACACCCACAACGAACTGGCTGCGCCGGCGACAGGTTCCTTCGAAACAAAAGGCCAGACGACTTTGGCTATTCCGCCGAACACGCCGATTGCTCCCGGGGCCGAGCCGCCGAACACGCCAACCTACGCTGAGACCGGCATGCCCGTCGGAGCCTTCAACCCGTTCAATCCATTCAACCAGATCATCTCGGGCGGCTCGCGCGCGCGTCTCGCGGAGTTTGGCAACCGTCTGTTCGACAATCGAACCGAAGCGACTCTGGCGACCGTCGGCCTGAAAGGCGACAAGTTATTCGACGGCACCTGGGGTTACGACACCGCATACCGCTACAGCGAAATAGATAACACGCAGACCGGCAGGCAGGTCTCAGCCAGCCTTTTTAACCGCATCCTTAACCAGAACGACCCGATCTTTGATCCCAACTCATCGCAATACATCGGCACGACCACCGCATTTAATCCATTCGGTGACTTCCGCCGGCCTATCGCTGCGAACGCACAGACCGTCGCGTTCGCTACGGTCCATCCGAAAGATGAGGACACGTCGAAGCTCTGGACGATCGATGCCACGGTTTACACCACGTCCTTGTTCGAGCTACCGGCTGGTGGCGTAGGATTCGCGTTCGGCGGCCAGTTCCGCCATGAGAAGCTCGATGAGCAACCTGACGCGTTAAACGTCGCAGGCGATATCGTCGGTAACTCTCCGGTGCCGCCGGCGACCGGTGGCAGAAAGTCGTATGCTTTCTATGCGGAAACGACCGTCCCCATCTTTAGTGAGAAGAACGCGATTCCCGGCATCCACGCTCTCGACATCACGGGCGCAGGCCGCTTCGAGGACTTCGAGAACAACGATACCAATGTCATGGTTCCGAAGGTTGGCTTCCGCTGGCAGCCTTTCGACGAGCAGCTAACTCTGCGCTCGACCTGGGGCGAAGGATTTCGCGAACCAAGCCTCGAAGAATTGTTCTCCGCGCCGATTTCCGCCCTGGAAATCTCCCATGACCCGAAGAACGGCGGGTTGGTCGAGTCGGAGACGAACACGCTGATCCAAAGTAACCCAAACCTTCAGCCGGAAGATTCCCGCGCCTTTACCGCAGGTGTGGTCTACACGCCGAAGTGGATATCAGGTTTGAACCTCTCGGTTGATTTCTGGGACATCGAGCGCACCGGCATCGTCGCCGCTCCTACCGCCGACCAGGTCTTGCAGCGCGAGGCTGTAGGCGGGTTGCTACCCGGCGAAGCGGTGGAACGTGATGCCGGTGGTTTCATCACTCGCATTCTGTTGTCGAATCAAAACCTAGGTTCGCAGGAATCCCGCGGCTACGACTTCGGCCTGCAATACCAAACACCTACTACTCAGTACGGCACGTTTACCTGGATAAACCAATGGACTTATCTCGACGAATTTCTCTTCCCGCAGTTCATCTTCGCGGAGTTCGGCCCACGGCCCGGTAATCTCGCCGGCCGGACGACAGACCCAGGCGCTTCGAACGAGGGCTGGTACAAATGGAAAGGTATCTCGCGCATCGACTGGACCTGGAACCATTTCGACCTGCTTACGACCGCGCATTTCACGGATGGTTTCCATGAGTTCGACCCGAATCTGGCTCATCATTACGTGAAGGAGACTTGGTTTTTCGATGTCCAGCTGAGCTATGACTTCACGGGATTGATCAAGGTCGAAGAACATCCAGTGCCAGGTTACTCGAAAGGGGGAAAGGATGTCGTCCGTGGCAAGGATGGTAGTATGGCGGAGAGCTCCACCGCTCAGACTGCAAACTATGGCGGCCGTTCAACTTTGGATTACCTGCTGAAAGGCACAATACTCACGATAGGCTGCAACGATGTTTTCGGACAGGACCCGCCCCATGCGTTCGGCGAAGGTGGTAATGCCGTCGGGTATCCCGGATTCACCTACGACGCCACCGGACGGTTCGTCTACGCGCGCATTACGAAGAAGTTCTAGGCTTTGGCGACATAGGCCGCAAAGGGCAGTACGCGCAGAGCTTCGGCTAGAGCTAGTTGACCATTGTCGTGGGTTAGCTCACGCCCGGTGAATAGCTCCCGTGCCGCTGTCAAAGAATTCGGTAACTGGACAGCAGTGTCCTGCCATTTCTCGGCGACCGGCGGAAAACCTACGCGCGCCGTCAGCCGTGGCACGATAACCAGGAGCGACTCGCCCTCGCGCTCACGTGCGAACGCAATGCATGAGTCGGCAAATGTGCCGAGGGTCTGGAGCGGCGTGTAAGTCCCACACTTGAACAAATCGGCATGTTCGCGACGGAAGGTGAGAAGGCGCGTTGTGGCGAGCAGCTTGATCCGACCGTCCGGCCAGTGCTCGAGCAGCTCGTGCGGTTGCGTATTTCCAAGCGAGGCAAGCATCTGCTGGCGGTGTGAGTAATCGACTGGCCGCCGGTTATCGGGATCGACAAGACTGAAATCCCAAAGCTCATTTCCTTGATAAACATCCGGCACGCCGGGCACGGTGAGTTTGAGGACGAGCTGGCTCAGCGAGTTGATCGCACCGAGCTGCGCGATTTCTTCGGCCAAGGGAAAGAGAGCGGGCAGGAACCGGTTGCGTGGCGACGCTTCGAGCGTCGTGGCGATGAAGTCGCGCATTGCGTTATCCCACGGCTCTCTTGGCTGAACCCAGCTGGTATTGATCTTCGCTTCCTTCAACGCCTTGCCCATGTACTCCTGGATGCGCTGGATGAACTCGGGCGAAGCTGTTTGCTCCGGTTTGCCTGATGAGTCGACCGGCCAGGTTCCAAGAAGCGTCTGATAGAACAGATATTCCTCGTTAGCATCCGGCGCTTCCGCATCGTCTACCGTCTTTTTGGCGCGCCGGTTCAGTGTTCGCCAGCGGAGCACAGAAGTGCGCCACGCGTCTGATAATTCAGAAATCGCTACCATGCGGGCGCGAACATCTTCGCTTCGTTTCGTGTCGTGCGTCGACGTCGCGAGCAAGGTCGCCGGCCAGTTCGCAAGCCGCTCGGCGTTCTCCTGATGAAAATCATCGATGGAACAGCCGAACTGTTGTGGCTCGCCGCCTACCTCGTTCAAGGCAGCGAGGCGGTTATAGACGTAAAAGGTGGTGTCCTCTATCCCTTTGGCCGTAATCGGTCCGGTCGCCTGTTGAAACTTAAGGACAAAGTGGGTATGTGCGGCGCGCGCCTCCTCATCGAAATTCTCCGGGAATTTGAGCTGAAGAATGTCACGCAAGTAGTTAAAGACCGACTCCTCGATGCCGGGGTTACGGCGCTTTGCGGTGGAGATGGCGCGCTCGATCACAGCGCGATCTTCTTCGCGCACCGGCTCGCCCGGTCCGACATAAGTGCGGTAGACCGGAAAACAGGCAATCGTCTCGCGCACCGCGATCTGAAGTTGCTGGAGCGTGAAATCGCGGAACCAGCGGTTGGTCTCGGAAAGCCGGTCCAGCATGCTGCCGAGGACTGCCACGTCGTTGGCCAGGGACAACCGTGTAATGAGGCGCTTCTTCGCATAGGCGAGATGGCCGAAATGCATGGAATGACCAATGAAACGCCGATAGGTCTTGGTGATCGCCTGCTCAGATGAACCGTCGACAAGTAATTGCGTTAGAAGCGTCGCAAAGTCATAGCCGGTTGTGCCGTGGACTGGCCATTCCTTCGGCAGGCGCTCGCGACCGGTGAGGATCTTCTCTACTATCATGTAGACAGCCCGGCCGTCTTTGGGCAACTCGATGCCGAGCGCTTCGGCACATCGATGCTGCAACTTCCTGAAGTATTCGCCCGGCAGGTAGAGCCCGTCCGGATGGTCGATCCGAATTCCGGTGACGGCGCGTGCCGCCACCAGCTCAAGAAGTAAAGTATGCGTCGCATCGAACACTTCGGGAAGCTCCATCCGGATAGCCGCAAGATCGTTAACGTCGAAGAAACGACGGTAGTTGATTTCCTCGGCGGCGACGCGCCAGAAGGAGAGACGATACGCCTGCGCATTCAGTAGCTCATCGAGGGCGTCGAAGCTGCGTGGCTCACCCGGTATGCCATTGATCTGTTCGAGCGCCTGTTCAATGGCGCGCAACACTTGCGGTGCTTCCTGGCAACGACGATCGAGCCGGCGCTTGATGATCTCCTTCTCACGTCCACGCTCGGCGATTCGCTCCGGATCAATCTCCGTTCGCTTGGGCAAGTATTCGAGCGCGGTCCGGATACTTTGTAGCTCGGCGTAGTAATCCTTCTCCTTGTCCGGCTCGAGAATCTCCAGCGCGCGATCAAGGATGAACCTGTAGGTGCCCGGTGCGATGGGGAACTCGTGCTGGTAGTAACAGAGATAGAAGGTCCCGGCATCGTAGCGCACCTTCAATTCGCCGCGTTCCAGAACCCGACCGTACTGGTCGCCGAGTGTGGGTATCAGGACTTTGTCGTGCAGCTCGGACTTAATCGGATGCCAATCGATGTCGAAGAAGTCTGCGAAGGCGGAACTGGGTCCGTTCTCAAGCACATCCTGCCACCAGGTGTTGAGCGCCTCACCGATACCCATGTGGTTGGGCACGAAATCGAGCACCTGGCCCATTTGCCGCGCGTGCAGCTCGGCAACCCAAGCGTCGTATTCTTCGCGCGAGCCGATCGCCGGATTCAGCTTGTTGTGATCGGTAATATCGTAACCGTGCAGGCTTTCTGCGCGGGCTTGGAAATAGGGCGACGCGTAGGCGTCGCTGATGCCGAGCGCGTGCAGATAAGGTGTGATCGCGCGCGCGTCGGCAAAGGTAAACTGCCGGTTAAATTGCAGCCGGTAGGTCGCAGTGGGAATGCGCGGATTTTCGGTCACGGGCCTGCAATGTAGCCCGCCGCGCGAGTTGACCAAACCTTTCGATGAAAATTCACCGCCGGGCGCTTGCCCGCCGCGCGTTTACGTCAACCGGGCACGTCGTCGTGCGTGCCTGGTTTCACCCAGGGACCACAGCGCATGATGCGCCAGACCGTCAGCAGCAAACCTTCGGGGAAGCCGCGCGCGTGCATCGCCTCCTGCGAGTAGCGGGAACAGGTAGGCCGAAACCTGCAACGAGTTACCTTTGAGGTGATTGGATGAAGCAACGTGCGGTAGGACTTGATCACCGCCAGGTCATACAACTGCACCGACCATTGCTCGCGCGGAGGCCGTGTCCAATCAAGCAGCGCTGCGGCTGTTATGACAAGCGCGACGATAAGCTTGACGTGCGTCTTTCTTTTGGACGGCGGAGCCGCTGCTAACGCGTTAGACTGCTGGTGGCGGTGGGGTAGTGCCTGTGCCCGTTCCATCCTTCGGCCTGGTGATAAGATGCACTATCAAACCGATGATGGAAGTAAACGGGATCCATGCCAGCACGGTGACAAGCGTCGCGTTCGGTGAGTTACGCTTCTTCGCGTCTTTAGTCACCCAAATCGCGATAACCAGCCAGATTGCAATGCTGACGCCACACTGGATCAACGCGCAGCCGCCGCCAAGCAGAGCGCCCGCTGCGCCGGCCGCCGCATCGGCAGCGCCCGGGCTGCTGTTTTGTCCGAGAAGGAATAAATTAAACATGCTCGTTAGGTTGTCGTGGTGGTCTTAGGACGAGTGACAAGGTGCACAATGATGCCGATGAGCCATGTGGGCGGGAGCCAGGTCAACACCGTGACCAGCGTCGCGTTCGGAGAGTTGCGACGCTTCGCGTCTTTCATCACCCAGATCGCGCCCCAAAGATAGATCGCCAGACCGACAAGCCAGAACAGGCACATCGTGCCGAATATTCCGGCGGCCGCAGCGCCGCTCAGTTGTTGGGGCGTAGCGGAAGCAGTGGTGTCGTCCTGCGCGAGAACAACGCCGACAGTCAGCAGTAACGGAAGAATGGCAGCGGCTAGGCGTTTCATGCCGCTGTGCCTAACCGGTTGCAGCGCAGCATGTCAACGCAAAATGTGTCGGCATTCTGCGCTCACTTTAAATACTTCCACGACGGCGGCGCGACTGGGTATGATCGCGCGCCGAAATCACGCCCTCATGCGCATCACGAACAGCAAGCATGTCCCGTGGTTTCTCTTTACGCTCATCGCGACAGCGGCAGCGACCTGGCTTTACGTTGGCAATTTCTACCCCGAACGGCTTTCGGGAGCGTGGCAGTTACCCGACGCTTTGCGGCAGACGCCGTCTGACCACCGCAGCATCGGCGGAACGCCGCTCGGCCTGTGGTTCGGCTCGATCGCGCTCGCGATTTTTGTCTTCGCCGTCCTGCTCAGCGCGCGCAAGAAGGTTCGGACGTGGCCGCTTGGTCGTGTGCAACGCTGGATGCGCGCGCACATCTGGCTGACGCTGCTCACGATTCCACTGGTCCTTTTCCACAGCGGATTTCGGCTGGGTGGACCCATGACGACGTTGATCGTCTTGCTCTACGCGATTGTGATGGTGAGCGGGATCTACGGTCTGATTCTGCAACACAAGCTGCCGACGGCGATGAAAGAACGTCTTCCGGCCGAGCGTGTCTTCGATCAAATCACGCGCATCCGCGCGCAGCTTTGCGCAGGAGCTGAGGAAATGCGGGATGCGTTGCGCCAGGCGTTGATCGCGAATCCAGACGGCGCGGTCAGCCCACCGCTCGCGACAAAAGTCACGCGCATGCCCGGCGCGACCGCTGAAGCAAAACTCGCCGCGGTTGCCGCGACCTCAGCACCGACACACCCCGGACCGCCGCTGGCGCGCGAGGCCACAGTCGAAGGCGGAAGTTATCACGCGCCCGCGCCGCGCGCGGCAACGATCTCCGCGACCGCGGCCGACACCGCGACGGGAACTATCGCCGAATCAGCAAGGGCGATGCCGCCACCGCCGCCGGAAGCGCCCTTGAGCGCACCCGCTATCGAATCGGACATCGCTTCAGAAGCGACACTGCTCGAATTCATTGAGAAGCAGGTCCTGCCTTATCTGCAGGCAACGAACGGCGAACACTTCCGCTTCAATAACGCGCGTTTCGCCGAAGAGACATTTCGAATGGCAAAGGTGCGGGTCGCGCCGGCCTATCGCGAGCGCGTCGCCCAACTGCAAGGCTGGTGCGACGAACGCCGGATGCAGGATCTGCAAACGCGGATGCAGCATTGGCTGCACGGCTGGCTTTTCGTGCATGCGCCACTCTCGTTTCTCCTCCTTATCTTCACCTTCTGGCACGCCTACGTGACGCTGTTCTACTACTGAGCGAATGCCCGAGCCGCCGACGCAAAAGCAAATCTCGGAGCGGTATTGGAAGATCGTCGGCCGCTATCTGGAGCTGCATCCATGGCGACTGGCGAAAACGCTCCTGACCTGGATTTGCATCGTGGGCGGAATCGCCGCGATCATTCTGCAGAGCAGGCGAGGAGACGAAGAGTTCTTCAACGCCGGCACGATCTCCAGCGCGCACTCGCAGTTCGCGACAAACTGCAAGAGCTGTCACGAAGAACAGGCCGGCGTCCCGCGCGACCGCAAGCAGTTCGTGACCATCGTTCGTGACCGGTTTCGCAAAGGACTGGATTTCACGACGATCGACCAGAAGTGCGAGACTTGTCACAAGCAACACGCGCTCCACGAACCGAACGTGGTGGAGAACCGGTCGTGCTCCGCGTGTCACATGGAGCACCAGGGCCGGCAGGCGCTGCGCATTGTCGCGAGTTCGCAATGCGCGACCTGCCACAACAATACGGACATCATGCAGGCCTCGGCGGCGAAAGGAATGCAGATGCCGCAGGACGTGTTTCATCTGCGCAGTTTCCCGCCGCAACAAGTCGTGTTTCAGCTCCCGCGGCCCGCGCGTGGTTTCACCGAAGTCATCGATTCATTCGAGGACAAGCACCCCGACTTCCAGCTCGCTCGCGAGCGGCCGCACGATCCGGATGTGTTGCGCTTCAATCACCAGCGGCATCTCAACGGCCCGGATATTCCGCAGGTGAATGGCAAGAAGCTCGACTGCGGCTACTGCCACAAGCCCGATGTGGAAGGCCGGTTCATGCAGCGGATCAGCTTCGCGGCGAATTGCCAGGCGTGTCATTCACTGCAGTTCGACATGAAGAATCCGGAGATGCAGTTGCCGCACGGCGACGCCACCGCGGTGCGCGGCTATTTGCATTCGCTGCCGACCCATTACGCCGATCTCGCTACGCAAAAAGGAATTAACGAGCCGGCGCAGATCCAGACTTTCGTCGCCCAGCAAATCGCGCAGCTACGCGATCAGGTTCATTCAGGTGAAGAACTCGAGCGGCGCGTCTTCTTCACCGTCGATCCCTACAAACCGCAGCCCGGGGTCGCCGGCACGCGCGCGGCATTTTATGGCTGCGCCTTTTGTCACGAAGTGAAGCCGCAGGCCGCGCTCGTTCCCGCGATCACCAAACCGGTGTTGGTCGATCGTTGGATGACTCGCGCGCATTTTAATCACGCCAAACACGCGGCCGTCGCCTGCGACACATGCCACCACGCAACCCAGAGCCGCGAAACGTCGGATGTGCTCATGCCGGTGAAAGCGAACTGCGTGTCCTGCCACAGCACGCAAGGCAAAGTCTCGAGCGAATGCATGACCTGTCACACCTATCATGCGCCGCCGCAGGTGATCGCAACCCAATCGCCCACGCCGCCGCCCGTTTCATGGCAGCAACGACTGCGTGACCGCGTCGCGATTCGTTAGGCCGGCGACAGTTCGCCGTTTCTGGCGAGCGCTGTTGCTCGCTCCACCGCGATGCGCAGCCGATCCCAATCGACCGGCTTGACGAGATGCTCCGCGAACCCCGCAGCACGCGTCGCAGCGAGGTCCTCGGTTGTTCCGAATCCGCTCAGCGCGATGCCAACGATGTTATTGTGCTCGCGCAGCTCGCGCATCAAATCGACGCCAGAGCCGTCGGGCAAACCGAGATCACTGATCACGACATCGAACTTTTCATTTGCTGCGATCTCGCGCGCCGCCCTGATGCTCTGCCGGTGTGCTACGACGTAACCGGCGCGTTCAAGCATGCGGCTCAGCACGCGCGCGGTGTCCTCATGGTCTTCGACGAGCAGAATGTGCGCGGGCGACCGTGTCCTCATCGCGGGCTGAATCGCATAGACCGGACCTTCCAGCATAGACGTGGCGATCGCCTGTAGTGTGACGGTGAACGTCGCGCCGCAATTGCGGCCGGAGCTGTGCGCCGCAATTGAGCCGTGATGCAGATCGACGATGCTTTTTGAAATCGCGAGACCAAGCCCCATTCCACCGAATGTGGTCGTGATGCCACGTCCGCCTTGCTCGAAGGCGTCGAAGATCCGTGGCAGCGACCGCGGGTCGATCCCGATGCCGGTATCGCAAATCTCGATCACGATGCGGTGATCCGCTTCGTTTTTTGTCCGCACGTGCACCTCGCCGCCGGGCGGTGTGAACTTGACCGCATTCTTGATCAAATTCCAAAACACCTGCTGCAGCCGCGCCGCGTCCGCCCACGAGTGATGCTCCTTCGCGTCCAGGCTCTGGATGACGCACAGTTGTTTTCCGCCGATCTCGGCCGCGGAAATCGAAAGCGCGTGTGAGAGCAGCCCGTGAATGTCGACGGCGTCGTGATGCAACTCGAGTTTGCCGTGCGCGACGCGCGTTAAGTCGAGGAGATCGTCGATCAATAGCGCTTCGAGCTCTATGTTGCGGTGGATGACTTCCAAGTCAGTGCGCATCGCGTCGTCGATTGCCGGATCGCGCTGCAGAGCGCCGACCATCATCAGGACGGGCGTAAGCGGTGTCCGCAACTCGTGCGAGATCATGGCGAGGAATCGGTCCTTCGACCGGTTTGCGTCCTCCGCCGCGCGTTTTGCTTCCTGAAGCTCATCCTGCGTCCGCTTGAGTTCGTCGATGTTGGTGTTCGTGCCGAACCATTGAACGACACGACCCTCATTATCCTTCAACGGCTCGCCTCGAGTGAGGAACGGTCGGAACAGACCGTCCGCGCCACGCAACGGGAAGACCATCTCGAACGGCTCGCCGGTCGCGACGGAATGGTTCCAGCGCTCGAGGACGGCGGCCAGCGCCGATGAATCAATCGTGTCTTTCCAACCCTCGGCCGTCATCTCGTCCGCCGTCGTACCGGTGTACTCGTACCAGCGCCGATTAAACCAGGAAACGAAGCCATCAGCGTTCGCGATCCATGCAAGTTGCGGGAGCGTGTCCGCCATGGTGCGAAAGCGCCGTTCACTTTCGATCAGCTGTTGCTCGTGGCGTTTCCGCTCCGTTACATCGACGACGGTGCCGATGCAGCGTTCGGCGGCGCCGCTCTTCTGTGCCAGAGCCCGGCCGCTCGCCGCGATCCAACGCTCAGCGCCATCGCGCGGTCGACTGATCCGGAACTCGACATTGATCGGCTCGCCTCCGGCGCGCAAAGCGTCGATCAGCGCGTGCAGCACCTTGCCGCGATCGTCGCGATGCAAAGAAGCGATAATTTCGTGCATCGAGAGCTCGCCATCGCTCCTGAAACCGAGCAACTGCCGGGCACGCGGGCCGAGACGCATCTCGCGAGAATCGCTGTGGTAATCGAACGTGCCGGCGCCGGCTGCTTCGAGGGCCAGGCGCAGCACAGCCTCGCTCTCGTGCACTTTGCGCTCGGCATCGTGCATGAGCTGCTCCTGGTGCTTTCGCTCGTTGATGTTGGCGCGGAAAACTGCGACACCGGCATCACCCGCGGGATAAATTCGCGTCTCCAGCCAGCAATCCCATTGCTCGTAAAATTGCTCGAAACTTTCCGGCTGTTGCGTCTCGACCGCACGGAGCAGGTGCTTGTGAAAATTCCCTCCCACCGCGTCAGGATAAATTTCCCAGATGTTGCGGCCGATCATCTCTTCGCGTTTGACGCCAGCACGCGCGGCCGCCGCGTCGTTGACGTAAAGGTAGCGCCATTCCGCATCCAGCGCGGAGAAGGCGTCGCTCACGCCGGAAAGAGCGGCCTCGCGCTGTTGGAACAGGTCGCGAACCTCGTACTGGCGTTGTCGCGCACGCAACGCAGCGCGAGTCGCACTGACCAGTGTCACCGCGTGCAACGGTCGCTCGAGCAGCGTGACGTTTGCTTTGGTCCCGAAAGTTTCGTTGATGCGGACACTTACCGCTTCACCGCCGCTGGAAGTGAGAACGATCAACGGCAGGTCCGACCAGGCCGGCTGTTTCGAGAGCGCGTCGAGCAACAACGCGATATCACGCGCGATGAGCGCTTCTTCGGCAATAATGATCGCCCTCGTACTGGTGCCGGCGTGCCCCGCCGCTTCGCGCAGATCGCGACATGGTCGTGCGGTGATTCCATTCCCGCGCAGAACGGCCGTCGCAAGCTCGGCGTCTTTGCCGACGGGCGCAGCGATCAGGACTACGCCATCTGCGACGTCAGCGTCACTTTTCATTTGCACGGCGTGCCGGCCGCTGCTCGTCCGCGTTCGCCATCATCGGTGTCCCGGTCAGCACGCCGCGGAACCTTTTCAACGGCGGGCCGACTTTGATCTTGTCGGGGTGAATGATCAGCTCGCGGATCGTGTTCTCGTGCGCACCGGTGCGCTTCTTGATAACCGAGATCGCACGATGCACCGCGCCGTGCGCTTCAAAAAAGCGAAAGGTCACAACCGCATCAGCCAGATAGGTGACATCGATCGGTGACTGCATATTCCCGAGCAAACCCTGCGGAGTCACCACCATCATCGTCACGATGCCCTGCTGATTCAAAAAAGTCAGCAGCTCGTGCAGTTGAAGATTGAGAAAACGATCTTCACCCATCGACTGCAGGTAACCGTTCAAGCTATCGAGTAGAACAACGCGCACGCCGTCGTTGTCGACTGCGCGCTGGATTTTCGAAGCCAGTTCGCCCGGTGAGAGTTCGGCCGGATCAATTTGCGCCGCGGTCACCGTGCCGCTGGCGATATGCTTGTCGAGATTGAACTTCAGGCCGGCGGCGCGCGCGCGAAGAATGCCGAGCGTTTCATCAAATGTGTAGATCGCTACTTTCTCGCCGCGGTTCGCCGCTTCGACCGCGAACTTGATCGCAACACTCGATTTGCCCGTGCCCGGCGGACCGGAAAAAAGCGTGGCTGTTCCGCGCGTCAGGCCGCCTCCGAGCAGCTTGTCCATCTCCTCAATCCCGCTGGAAACGTTTTCGTTGGAGAAATCGCGATGATGTTCCGAGGCGATCAACCGAGGGAAAACTGCCAGGCCCCCGCGTTCGATCACGAAATCGTGATTGCCACCGCGATACTTCGAGCCGCGGATTTTCTGCACGATCAGGCGTCGGCGTTCGCCACCGTATTCCGGGGCGATTTGTTCAAGGCAAATGACGCCGTGCGCCAGGCTCAAGACGTGATCGTCGCCACCCGCTGCTTTGCTGTCATCGAGCAGCAGGGTCGTGCAGTTGCAGCCGGCGAAGTATTGTTTGAAAGCAAGAATCTGACGCCGGTAACGCAGCGGGCTTTGCGAGAGCAGTCGCAGCTCGGAAACCGAATCGAAAACCACGCGCCGTGGCTTGACGCGATCGACTGTATCGAGCAACAGCTTGGTCGTTTCGATCAGCTCGACTTCCGAGGCATGGAAAAGCGTGTTCTGCGATTGAGACCGCAACTGCTGATCGAGCGCGGAAAGCTCCACGATCTCGACCTTGTCGAGCGACCAGCCATGTGAACGCGCGACTTCCTCGATTTCCTCGCGCGTCTCAGCGAGACTGATGTAGAGAACTTTTTCGCCTGCCGCTGCGCCGGTGAGCAGGAACTGAAGCGCCAGAGTCGTCTTGCCGCTGCCCGGTTCACCTTGAATCAAATAGAGGCGCCGTGCCGGAAAGCCTCCGGCCAGGATATTGTCGAGTCCGGCGATGCCGGTTGGCACCTTGTGTGGCTCGGTTTCAGCGTGGTTCGTCATTCGGCGGGGAAGTTATTCGGGGGTTAGCGCCGCGCCACAACCTTTCACGTAAGAACGCGCGTTGTTAGGCCAAATGCAGGCGTTGATAGGTTCGCTCTTCTCCCGATGTTTGGCCGCATGTTCAAGGCGCTGGAGGTCAGCTTGATCGTCCCCGATCTCTGGCAACAGGAAGCGGTCCGCGCGCTGCAGCAAGGCCGCGATGTCGTCGTCCAGGCGCCGACCGGCTCAGGCAAGACTTACATTTTCGAGCTCCTTTACCCATCGCTAAAAGGCAGGGCGATTTTCACCGTTCCGACGCGCGCACTAGCCAACGACAAACTTGCAGAATGGCGCGCGCGTAACTGGAACGTCGGCATCGCCACCGGCGATCTCGCGATCAACACCGATGCGAAGGTGCTGGTCGCGACCCTTGAAACGCAGCGCGCCCGTTTTCTCCGCCGCGAAGGACCGCAGCTCTTCGTCGTCGATGAATATCAAATGATCGGCGACGCGGTGCGCGGCGTTCACTATGAACTGACGATTGCGCTCGCGCCGAAGCACACGCAGTTGCTCCTGCTCAGCGGCAGCGTGGCGAACCCGCACGATATCGTCGCGTGGCTGAAACGCATTGGCCGCGATCCGTTGCTCGTGCGGCACGACGAGCGGCCGGTCCCGCTCCAGGAAGTCGATCTCACGTCGCTTGCCGATTCGCAATTCGTGCAAACGCGCAGCTTCTGGCCGCGCATGATCGGCCGCGCGATTCGCGCTGACCTCGCGCCAGTGCTCGTGTTTGCCCCGCGCCGCAATTCCGCCGAAGAGATGGCTCAGCAGATCGCCTCTGCGATTTCGGTCCGCGACCCACTCACTCTTTCCGCCGCGCAGGAATCACTCGTCGGTAAACGTCTCGCGAAACTTTTGCGTAGCCGCGTCGCTTATCATCACAGCGGGTTGAGCTACGCCGCGCGCGCCGGTGTGATCGAGCCGCTCGCGAAAGCGGGACAGCTCAACGCCGTCGTCGCCACCATGGGACTCGCAGCCGGGATCAATTTTTCGATGCGCTCGGTGCTGGTGACGGATACGCGTTACATGGCCGGAAATTTTGAGCGGCACGTTCAAGCGGACGAGCTGTTGCAAATGTTTGGCCGGGCCGGCCGCCGCGGTTTGGATGAAACAGGATACGTTCTCTCGGTGCCGGATGTTCCGCGCCTGGGCGACGCGCGATCGCGCCAGCTGAAACGCGCGGCGCAAGTCGACTGGCCAAGTCTCATTAGCGTGATGCGTGCGGCAGCGGAACGCGGAGAGCAGCCGTTCGCCGCAGCGGTTGATCTTAGCCGTTCGCTCTTCAGCCCGCAGAATGTGCCACTTGGCGTCGAACACTCCCTCGAAACCGGCGCGCGGCCCTGCGGTCTTTGGGTCGATTCGGAGCGCGCCCGATTCGTCCGCCGGCCAATCACGGAGATGTTGAACTCGCAGGCCGAATGGGAGCCTGCTTCTGAGCCGGCCGCTTATCCGCTCGGCGAAATTCTTGTGCACGAAAAGGGTCGCTGGACTCCAGCACTGCAAATTCCGCGCTCACTCGACGGGCTCGGTTTCGGTAATTTGTGCAAGCTGCCGCACGGCTATGGCCGCGAAATTCCACTGGCGATGCTTGTCGACGAGCAAAACGTCGCGCCGGTGAAATGGCTGCGAAAGATTTTGCAGCAAAAGGCAATGCCGCGCGGTGCGTTCGAAGCGGCGGTGGTGCCACGCATAGCGGAGTTCACGCGCGGTGGCGAACTGGCAGAGCTCGTTCAGCGTGGCAATACCCTCTCGGCGCGCATCGATTTTGCGCGCATCACTTCGCCCGCCTGCCGCGACTCGCTCGGCCGAGCGTTGCAATCACCGCCAACACGCGAAGCGCTGCCGCTGCCGTGCCGCGATTGCGATCAGCGCGAGCACGACCTCAACGTGACAATCACATCGTCACCCGCCTTCGCCTGGCGAACACTTGGCCTGGTCGAAAATGACGGCACCCCGACGCGCCGCGGCATTGTCTTTTCATTTTTCCAGGCCGGTGAAGGCCTCGCTGTGGCCGCTGCACTCGAAGATGAAAGCTACCCGATCGAAGATCTCGTCTTCGATCTTGCCAATCTTCGCGCCGGTCCACGTTTCGCCGGCGAAGATGCGGTGCTCGGCGGCCGTCTCGGCATTTTGTGTCAGCGTGTTTATGGTCGCGCCGATCATCCCGGATACATCGAGATGGGTGTGCCGGCGCACTACGGCTCCGGCGCGTCCGAGGTCATTCGTGAGCTGGTCGCGACGCCAGCATCTCGCTACAAATTCACCAGCGATTCGCTCCGTCATGGCGATATCGAGCGCGCATTGATGGAATGGCGCAGTTTGCTGCGGCACATAGTCGGCGCGCCCGATCTCGAGTGGGAACGCTGGATGAAATTGAAATCTGAAGCGGCCAATTATATCGACCGTTCGACTTCTCCTGCGCTGCTCGATTTGCCACCGCTACTTGCCAGTCAACAGCGTCGCACGTTGGCTTTCGCGAAATGAGCGAGACTCCCGCAGCACTCGGCTACCGGATGCCGGCGGAATGGGAGCCGCACGCCGCGACATGGCTTTCGTGGCCGCGTCGTGAAGGCATCAGTTTTCCCGGTTCATTCGATCGCGTGATGCCGACCTTTCGCGAAATGGTCGCGGCGCTCATCGAATCGGAACCGGTGAACATCAATGTCTGCAACGGCGCGCACGAGGCCGAAGCGCGCGCGGTGCTTGATGGCCTGGCGATGGAGTGCATCACCTTTTACGAAATCCCAACGAACGAACCGTGGTGCCGCGATCACGGACCAATTTTCGTTACGCGCAAACAAGAACCGCGCGTTGGCATTGTCGATTGGGGACACAACGCGTGGGGCAACAAATATCCGCCATTCGATCTCGATGACGTGGTGCCAACCCGCATCGCGCAGACGCTCGGCCTGCCGGTCTGGCAGGGCGGAATGATCCTGGAAGGCGGTTCGATCGAAGTGAATGGCAGCGGCGCGTTGCTCACGACTGAATCGTGCCTGCTCAATCCGAACCGCAATCCGAATCTCACGCGCGAAGAAATCGAAAACCGGCTGCGCGATTTTCTCGGCGTGCGCGACATCTACTGGCTGGCGCGCGGAACCGAAGGCGACGACACCGACGGTCACATCGACAATCTCGCACGCTTCGTGAATGAGCGGACGGTGATAGCCGCTGTCGAAGAAGATCGCGCGAGCGCGAACTACGAGCCGCTCCAGGAAAATCTCGCGCGACTGCGTGAGATGCCGTTCGACGTGATCACGATTCCCATGCCGCCGCGGGTGGAACGCGAACGTCTGATTCTGCCGGCAAGCTATGCCAACTTTTATATTGCGAACGAAGTCGTGCTCGTCCCCATCTATAAAGATAGCAACGATGAACGCGCTGTGAGCACGATTGCGCAGTTCTTTCCAAGTCGCCGCATCGTAACAATCGATTGCCGCGAACTAATCTGGGGACTCGGCGCTTTCCATTGCCTGACGCAGCAGCAATCGGTGTAGCGACGTGCCTGTGGAAGGTCGTAAGTTGTCGAACGTCGGCGAACTCAACAAACGATAGAAGCGAAGGGTATGCGGCTGGGAGCGCATCCCGAACTTTGCCGCCTCCGTCCAACCGCGCTTTGACGATTAAAGTTCCCGCGCCACAAAAATCCTCACTCCAGCAACTTCCTCTCGCTGAATGTAGCTTGTCTTAACAAAGCTATCCAACATCGGGAAGCTCTCGATACCCTGAGTGGCGTGGTTATCGTACATGAATGAATGAGGCGCGACATCATCGACAATCACGCGAGGCGGGTGCGCTCGAAGTTCTGACATGAACCGTTCTCGGAAATACTCACGATAAGGACCGGGCTCCACCAAGGTCGCGATGTTCAAATCGGGCGCACTCACGATTGTTTGCGTTCTAACGTAGTATTCCGCATTCCAGCCCCAAACGAGCATCCGATCTCCAGGGCGGACGTAATGTGCGACTGCTTGCGTCTTTCTAGTGAGGAATGCAATTACCTCAGGGTTCATCTTCCGTGGGGCTGTCATGGACGTAAGTCCGATCGGCACTAAAAACAGTGAGACAACTAAACCTCGACTGAGTCCTCTACGCTCCAGTCGCAGGTAACGGTGACGCATTACTTCTAATGCGTTTGCGGCGCAGAAGCTGATCGGAATGACAGTGAAAAGCAGGTAATGGGGGTAAGGTCGGTGCGGTTGGTAAACCACGAAGAACGACACAACACATAAGACGAGCGAGCACGGTAACGCCCATATCACGACGCGCGTAAACTGGGGCCGCGAAAACACTGCGACGACGGTGCCAACAAGCATCAAGAGTAACGAACAGACTAGAAAAACAGGGTACTCTCCTGCGTGTTTTCGCACCGTCGCTAAGAAGATCGGAAACTCAACGGGTGGTTGGCTTCCAATGTAAACGAACGCCATCTTGAAATAAGAAATTATCGCGTCACCTAAGACGCCGCTGGCGAATAGCGCGATTATCATCACGACTGGAACTGTGAATGTCGCGATCGACGTTGCGAGGATTTCCACTCTCCTGCGCACGGACGAGGACGGCCGCTCCATGCAAATGGCCGTTACAAGGCCGACAAGGATCACCAAAGCGATAGGTAGTGACTGAAGCTTTGCAAACCCGGTGCTCCCCAGGCAGAGACCGGCCGTCGCACAGGCAACTACTCGGGACGACTGTGAACCAGTACCGCGCACTAGATATGCCGCTGCGGCCAAGGCAGCGGTGGTTAGGAATATGGAGAGATGTTCGCTAGAATAGTGGACCAACTCGGTATGTTTGGTCATTGCAAGTAACGTCACCGGCCCGACGACCGATAGTCGCGCAATGCCAGCTCCATGGATCCACTTCACTGTAAAGTAGAGTGCTGTGGTCGCCCCCGCGATTAGGCAAAGGCCGATTATCCGTGCGGAGAAGTACCCAATCTCAGCCCCGAAAAGAGTCGGCAGGAGCAGGATGTAGGTATTGAATGGCCCGCTCGTGCTGGTGTCGAAGCCCCGCCACGGGACGCAGTCCACCCTTGCCTTGATCGCCGCCGCGATAAAACCGCTTTCGTCTGGATTCATCTGGTGAGGCAACAGAAACACTGGCCAGCGGCACGCGAATAAGGCGATCCACATCGACAGCAGAAACCCGATCTCAAATGCCGTTTTCCGGGACGCAGAGCGAAATGGTATTACTGCAAGCGCAACAAAACCTGCGAACGCAACACCGCTGATCAAA
This sequence comes from Chthoniobacterales bacterium, assembly GCA_045809945.1. GTDB lineage: Bacteria > Verrucomicrobiota > Verrucomicrobiia > Chthoniobacterales > UBA10450 > CADDYX01. The sequence continues at coordinate 5,149 of JBJMWW010000078.1, read as the reverse complement.
TAGTAACTGAGCGGCTCCGTGAATTGGAGAGAATCAGCCATCTACAGGCGCGAAGCCGGGTTCACGAATTCCACTCTTTTGCGAAAGCCGCTTTTATGCCTTCGCGCATTCGAAGTTCCCACTTAGATCCGGCCTAAGAAATCTCGCGGGACATATATTGCGACCGGGCAACTACCCGCTTTTTCGGCAGGTACCGACCGATCCAACGTTGACCCGTCGCCGAACTAGGCGCACAGGCCACGAGTTAACTCGCCGGAGTGGCGGCCGGCTTGTAGCCCGTGCGAAGAATCGCTTCGTGCACTTCGGCGTTCTGGATCTTACGCGCGTCGAACGTGACGAATACCGCCTGGACGTTTTCATCCACCTTGACGTCGGCGATGCCGTTCACGCGCATAAGCGGATCGCGCACCTGCTTCACGCATTCGCGACAATCCTGACCTTCGGTCGCAATTTGGACCGTCTCGAGAATCGGATGATCGGCGGTATCGTGCAGGTTGTGCGGATCAGCGGGGTCCATCAATTACTCTACGTGCGCAGCGCTACTCGCGGACGCGATTTTCTGTAAGACCGGCTCAAGGACGCGCCAAACGTTGTCGGCCAGGACGCGCTGGCCAGCTGCGTTCGGATGAATGCGATCGGCCTGATTCAAAGTCGGATCACCACCGACCGTCTCGAGGAAAAATGGAATCAGTTCAGTGTGATTTTTATCCGCCAGACCGGAGAACATTTCGCTGAACGCGAGCACGTATGGATCGTTGGCGAAGAGCGGCACCTGCATGCCGCAAACGATGATCTGCACGTTCGGCCATTTCGCGCGCGCCTGATCGATGATGGCCTGCAAATTCGCGCGCTGCGTTTCAACCGCAATGCCGCGAAACGCATCATTGATCCCGAGCTCGATAATCAGCACGTCGACTTTGTGTCGCAGAAAATTGGGGAGCCGGCGGAGCCCGCCGCCGGTCGTCTCGCCGTTGACGCCCGCGTTGATGATGTCGCACTCATAGCCGGCAGCGTGTGCCTTATCGGTCAGCAAAGCGGGGAAGGCCTGATTGCGCGACAAGCCGTAGCCGGCCGTAAGGCTATCGCCGAGGCAGAGAACAGAGATCACCTTCGAGTCTACGCGTTTCGCGGCGGCGGCGGATTGCAATGCGCCGAAAAGCAGAAGCAACGGTCCAACGTTCAACGCCCAACGCTTAATCTTCAATGCAGACCTCTGATCTCGACGTTGCATGTTGAACGTTGAGCGTTCGGCGTTTTCTGCTCTTTTGCTTCTCTCAACCCTCAACACTCAACCCTGACCTCTCTCGCTATGGCAAACTACGGCATCAACGGCTTTGGACGCATCGGACGCAACGTACTTCGCGCCATGTCTCAGCAGGACGTGGAAAAAATTAAAGCGATTAACGATCTGACCGACACACACACCCTGGCGCACCTGCTGAAATACGACTCAGTGCACGGGCGCTTCAACGGCGAGCTCGGGTACGATGAAAACAACATCATCGTCCGCGGCCACAAAATTAAGATCCTGAAGGAGCGCGATCCGGCGAAATTGCCGTGGAAAGATCTCGGCGTTGAAGTTGTGCTCGAATCGACCGGCTTCTTCACCTCCCGGGACAAAGCCGAGCTGCACATTTCCAGCGGCGGCGCGAAGAAGGTGCTCATTAGCGCGCCGGCGAAAAATGCCGACATCACACTTTGCATCGGGATCAACGACAACCTCTATGACGCGGCGAAACACAGCATCGTCTCAAACGCGAGCTGCACGACGAACTGTCTGGCACCGCTGTGCAAAGTACTGAACGACAAGTTCGGCATTGAATGGGGATTCATGAGCACGATCCACAGCTACACGAACGACCAGCGAATCCTCGATTTGCCGCATGAAGATCTGCGACGCGCGCGCGCGGCGGCAGTGAGCATCATCCCAGCCAGCACCGGCGCGGCGAAAGCGATCGGCGAAGTCGTTCCCGAGTTAAAAGGGCGGCTCAACGGCGGCGCATTCCGCGTGCCGACACCGGACGGATCAGTCACTGATTTCGCGGCGCTGCTGAAAAAAGAGGCGACCACTGAAACGATCAACCAGGCGTTCAAGGATGCTTCGTCAAATTCGAGCTACAAAGGCGTGCTCGAATACTCGGACGAGCCGCTCGTTTCACGCGACATCATCGGCAATCCGCATTCCTGCATCTTCGATTCCAAACTGACGCTCGCCCTCGGTGACAAGTTCGTGAAAGTCGTGGGCTGGTACGACAACGAGTGGGGCTACTCGAATCGCTGCGTGCAGATGATGGCGATGCTCGCTGCGAAATAACTCGTGCTCCTGCTCGTGATCGTGCTCGTAATCGACTTATGAAAGCGCTCTTCGATCACGACAAATTGGATGTTTACCGTGAGGCGATAGCGTTCTGCGGCTGGGTTGGCGAGTTCCTGGATCGAATCGACGGCAAGCTTGCAGCCAAAGATCAACTCGACCGCGCGTCGACGAGCATTGCGCTGAACATTGCTGAAGGGAACGGCAAGTTTTCCCGGCGCGATCGCGCGCGCTTTCTCGAGATGGGGCGCGGCTCAGCACTGGAATGCGCAGCGTGTCTCGACGTCCTCGTGGCGCGCCGGCGCGCCTCAGAAGAGGCGATCGTGCATGCGAAGGAGCAACTCGCCCGGATCGTTCAGATGCTGATTGGACTTTTGAAGCGGTTTTCCGAACGCGCTGACGCGATGCGCGAAGACGAGCCAGGATACGGCCCCGATTACGAGCACGATCACGAGCAGGAGCACGACTGAATGCCAAAGCTCTCGCTTCGCGATCTCGATGTGCGCGGCAAACGCGTGCTCGTGCGCGTCGATTTCAATGTGCCGGTGGAGGAGCGCGACGGCAAAATCGTCATCACCGACGACACACGAATCCGCGAGTCGCTGCCGACGATTCAGTGGCTGCGCGAGCACAAAGCGAAAGTGATTTTGATGGCGCATTTCGGCCGACCGAAAGGAAAACCGGTCGAGAAATATTCGCTCCGTCCGGTCGCCGATCACCTGCACACGCTGATCAATCATTCGGTCGCCTTCGCGCACGACACGATTGGGAACATTCCCGAAGAAATCGTCAATCACATGCAACCGGGCGATGTGACGTTGCTCGAGAATGTGCGGTTTTATGCCGGCGAAGAAGCGAACGATTCGATGTTTGCGGAGCAGCTCGCGATGCTCGGGGACATTTATGTGAATGATGCCTTCGGTGCGGCGCATCGGGCGCATGCAAGCACGGCCGGCATTACCGGTTTCATCAAAGACTCAGCGATGGGCTTGCTCATGGAAAAAGAGCTCAAGCATTTGAAGGACGAACTCGATGCTCCGGCCAAGCCGTTCGTCGTCATCATGGGCGGCTCGAAAGTTTCGGACAAAATCGAGGTGATCAAAGCGCTGATGCAGAAAGCCGATTCCATTCTGATCGGCGGCGCGATGGCGAACACGTTTTGGAAAGCGGAAGGCGTCAACGTCGGCAGTAGTCGCGTGGAAGCCGACAAACTCGATCTGGCGCGAGAGCTAATCGCACTGGCAAAGCAACGCGGCGTTGAATTCCTGGTTCCCGAAGATGCGGTCGTGACGAAGGAGATTCGGGCTGGCGCAGCAACCAAAATCGTATCCACGCAAATCGGTGTCGAAGATGGCTGGCAGGCTGTCGACGTCGGGCCGGAAACAATCGCCCGCTACAAGCAGCAGATCGCTGGCGCGAAAACGATCCTGTGGAACGGACCGCTCGGCATTTTCGAGATCCCCGATTTTGCGACGGGAACCTTCGCGATTGCGCACTCGCTCGCCGAATCCAAAGCCACGACGATCATCGGCGGCGGCGATTCAGTCACCGCCGTCAAGCAGGCCGGCGTGGCGGACAAGATGACATTCATCTCGACCGGCGGCGGCGCCTCGCTTGAGCTGCTCGAAGGCAAAGAGCTGCCAGGGGTCGCGGCGCTGAGCGACCGCGCGTAGTTGAAACGTCTCGTTAACGTCGCAATCGCACTGGCGGCGTTTCTCGCGACGTGCGCCGCGTTCAACCGGCTCCTGCCCCAGCCCGCGATCGAGAACGTCACACCGAAGCTGCGTTTTTTCGCAGAGCATAAGGACGAGTTCGACACGCTCTTCATCGGCACGAGCCGGATTCATTACCAGGTCTCTCCCTCAATTTTCGATGCAATCACGGCGCAAGCCGGGCACCCGACACACAGCTTCAACTTCGGTGTCGACGGGATGCATCCTCCGGAAAGCTTTTTCGTGACCGAGAAAATTCTCGCATCACGGCCGCGCAAGCTGCGCTGGGTTTTCTTCGAACTCGAAGGCGTACAGATCGATTGGTGGCGCGCCGGCGCGCAGACGCGGCGGCTCGAGTATTGGCACGATTGGAAAGAGACGTCGCTCGTGATCCGACGGGCGACGGACCCGCGCGGCAACTCACCGTGGTATGTGCAAACTTTTCGCGCCGTGATGCGGCACCGCGCCATCGGGCTGCATCTGCAGTTGTTCACGAAGCAATTCAGTCGTGTCGGCGACGTCGCCGATTTGATGGCGAACTGGAATAACGATGCGCGCCCCGGCTTTGTCGGTCAGCTCGGGCGGGCGAAGGACGGTTATGATTCGCCGCTGGCCCCAATGGCGCCGGATCGCGTGCCCGCATACGAGAAGAAGCTGCGGCACGAGGCCGGTGGCGCGCATTTGCAATTCGTCGATCCGCACGCCGAACGGGTGTATCGCGATTTCGCATCGCGTTTCGCGGCGCTTGGTGCGCGCACATTCTTCGTCATCACGCCGGTCGCGACGCAATCGCCGCAGCGCTTTCATCCGCCGGAGCCGGGGCCGATTCTTCTCTTCAACAACGCGAAGCGATTTCCGCAGCTCTACGATCCGGCCGTGCGCGCCGACGAAGGCCATCTGAGCCAGGCCGGTGCGGACGAGTTCACGCGTTTGCTCGCGCACAATTTTCTCCAACATTATCAATGAGAATGCCACGGTTGGTGAATCTCACCGTCGCGTTAATGGCATTCATCGCGACGTGCGTGATCATCCACGCGATGCTTCCGCTGCCCCTCCCGCAGCTCGGCTACGTCAACCAGAAGTTGCGTTTCCTCGCTGCACGTCGGGACGATTACGACACGAT
>JBJMWW010000077.1:0-6026 GCA_045809945.1 Chthoniobacterales bacterium | reverse complement strand
TCGCGATGTTGTTCGAGGCAAGCGCCGTGATCAGCTTGCCGTCCATGTCGAAGAACAGAACGTTGAAGTCCTGCGTGATGCGCTCGACTCCGGTCGCGCTGTTGAGCTTTACATGAAACGGTCCTTGCGTCGGCACGCCCGATGTAACTCCGAGCGGATCCGGCGTGGAGAACGGGTGGACGTGGATTGTGTATACGCCGCTGACCGGCGCGAAAAACGTTACGGTCTCATCCACGCCGGTGTCCTGATCGATAATCGTTTTCCCATTCGGATCGATCACAGCGACGATCGCGTCGAAATTATCCGTCGGTAGTTGCGGCATCGCCGTTTCGGTAATCACATAAGCGTGGCCGGCAACGAGGGGCGGCGTCTTGAAATCGACCGCCTGGCCGCCCGTGCTGGTCCCGTCGTATTGCTTGAGCGGCGGTTGGATGATCTTCGGTGCAGAAACATCGTAGGGGTCGTTCCACTCGAAAACGAATGGCGCATTGCTTGAGGTGTTGATCGTCTGCGCGACGTCGAGTCCGTTGGGGTTGAAATTGTGAAAGCCGCCCGCGTAGATTGACGGATCGACGCCGGTTAGATCGATGTTCGTGCCTTTCAGCGCGCTGTTCGTCGCTGCTGTCTTGCCCGCGCCGTTCGCAACCGGCCGGAACGTCGACGCGTAGCCGTCCGTTCCCCAGTTGTTCGCCGCCGATGACGCGTAGCTAACCCCGGCCTTAACCACATCGTTCACACCGTCGGCTATGACTCCATCCGAGAACATCGGCTCGTCCAGGTAGGAAACATCGTCGCAAACGACATCGCCTTTGAATCCCTTCTGCACGGCAGCGTCTTTCGTGAAGCCAGTGAGGCCGGCGAGCGCGCGGATGTTGTTGGCGAAACCTACTTCGCCAGTGTCCGCGGTGGCGAAGCCAATCGTCGCCCCCGGTGCCATGTCGTGCACGATCTGGCACATGCCGCGTCCTTCATCGGTAGGCGATGAGCCAGTCGCCAGATCTTCAAGCACCACGACCGCGGGCAATTCGTCGGCCGCTTCATCGACTGCGGCGCGATCGCTCGTCGTAGCAGAAGCGTCAAAGCTGTCCGACAGCACACCAATCGACATGCCGGTGCCGTCGATGTTTTTTGTCGCGCCAGGATTGTAGCTCTTGTTGATGCGATTAACGCGGTGCTGGTTCACACCTTGCGAGGTCGACTGACCGGCGTTGTGCAAAGGCTTCAACTGCAGGATGACAGCGCCTACGCCAGTCATGCGCGCAATCTGCGGCACGTCATCCGTGGCGATCGACGCTTCAATGACGCCGTGACCGCGATATTCCGTGTCGATCGCCTTCACCGTCAGCAACGGAAATGTGCTGGTGAGCGACGCCTGTAAGTCGGCCAGCGGCACGCGACCGTCCGGCATAATATCGACGACGTAGCGACCGGTCAGTGCGTCGACGATCGCGATCTTTGCGTAACTCTCCGCTTCTTTGGTCGTGAAGCCGTTAAACGGTGCGGGCACGCCCGCTTTCACGGCGAGATTACTGGCGACGATCGTCTCAAGACCATTGCTCAGGTTTTCCGGCACGGCACGAAGGGCGAAGCTCGAGCTGGCAACTGCGATCAGCATGGCGAAGCAGACGAGAAAACGTGTTGGGAATGTGTGGCGGCGTGAAGTCATGGAATTCGAGGTTGAGTTAGGCGTGAATCAGCAGCCGGAAATCAGTTCCGAGAAACGCGTCGTGAGAACGACGTCGCGCGAGCAGAAGTGCTGCGCGGATGACTCGACAACAAGCCAGCGGGAGAAGTCACTCGGGTGTAGTTCGCATCTCAGGCGGTGAACTGGTCGTGTGCGCCGCCAACTTTATTCGGTCGGTCGCTTCGTACGCGATCCCCAGATCGTCCGGCGGAGCCGCCGATCCACCTTCAGCTAGAGAGTCTTACGACAAAACGGGATCGGCTTGCGCTTGCGATGGAGAGCCACAAAATCACCATTGGTGCGTGATGAACTCCACGGCGAGCAACTACTGAGCGTCGCCGACTATGCTCGTGTCGCGCGCGCGAAGCTGCCGAAGGGTGCGCTCGATTATTATGAAGGTGGAGCGCTCGATGAGATCACGCTGCGAGAGAACACGGCGGGCTGGGAGCGGCTGAAGCTTTACTATCGCGTCCTCGCAGGAGTGGGGGACCGCGACCTGCGCACGGCCGTGTTAGGTCAGGCGATCTCGATGCCAATCGTCGTTGCGCCGACTGCGTTTCACCGGCTGGCGTGCGAAGCGGGCGAGACAGCGACGGCGCGCGCGGCGAAGGCGGCGGGGACACTTTTTATTCTGAGCTCGCTCTCGAACACGCCGATGGAGGAGGTATTCGCGCAAGCGGCGAGTCCGCGCTGGTTTCAGCTTTATGTTTACAAGGACCGCGAGATTACGCGCGAGCTGGTGGCGCGCGCCGAAGCGGCGGGCGCGGAGGCAATCGTGCTGACGGTCGATGCGCCGGGACTCGGAACGCGCGAGCGCGACATGCGCAACCGATTCACGTTACCGGAAGGCCTCGCGATCGCGAACCTGGCGCCGCTCGGCAAAGGCAAGTTGCCGGTGGTGAGCGGCTCGGGTCTGGCGGCTTATGCGCGAGACAATTTCAAGAGCGACCTGAGCTTTGCCGATCTGGATTGGTTGTGCGGCTGCACGCGACTGCCGGTGGTGGTGAAAGGTGTTTGTCGCGCGGACGACGGACGGCGCGCAGCGGAGCACGGCGCGAAAGCGATCGTGGTTTCGAATCACGGTGGCCGTCAACTCGACACCGCGCCGGCGACTTGCGAAGTGTTGCCGCACGTCGCTGAAGCAGCGGGCGATCTGTGCGAGATCTACGTCGATGGCGGCCTTCGGCGCGGCAGCGATGTGCTGAAGGCGATTGCGCTCGGCGCGCGTGCGGTGCTGGTCGGGCGGCCGATTTTGTGGGGCCTCACCGTAGCAGGTGAAGAAGGTGCAACCCGTGTCCTTGAGATTCTGCGTCGCGAACTCGACGAAGCGATGCTGCTGTGCGGTTGCACAAAGCTTAGCGATATCGATTCGTCGTTGCTGCAGGCGTAGCGCCGAAAGAATTTACTGGCGCAGATGGCGTTTCGGTGTCGACATTGCCGCGTGACGAAACGCATCGCGAATCTGCTCGTTGCAGCCGTTTGCGTTTGTCTCGGCACCTCGGCTTCGCGCGGTGGGGATTTGTTTACGGTCTCGCCGGGCGCAGCGAATGCGTTCACGCCCGACACTTTCAGGATGCTCAACAGCTCCGATCTTCGTTTCCCGTGGCTAACGCTTTCCGATTCGCCACTCACGTCAATGACTACTGCGATGACCTCGATTCGCGCGTCATCGGCTCCTCAGCGGCCCATCGTCAACAACGACGTGGCGGACGCGAAAGATTCGTTGAACAATTTCACGAATTATCAGGCGACGACTTACGTTGGCGGCGAGATGGGATTTCTCTATGGCCGATCGGCGGGCGGCAAACACAGTTTCGACACGGAGCAGGGCTACATTTTTGGCGAAGTGGGCAACGGGAATATCCAGGTTTCCGTCGGCGCATCGTACGAGCGGTGGAACACGCGCGGGCGCGGCCACTGGTAAGTCAGCGGCGTAAGCTTCACGAATCGGCGTGACCTGGCCGCGCGCCGGGATGCAGGATAGGCGCGATGAGCACGCGCATTTTTCTCGTTCGCCACGGCGCGACGGTATTGACGGCGGAAGACCGGTTTGCTGGCGCGACGGACGTCGAGCTTTCGGATGAAGGGCGCGAGCAGGCGCGCAGGCTCGCGATTCGATTAGAGAAGGAAAAGATCGTGGCGGTTTACGCTTCACCGATGGGGCGAACGGTGGAAACGGCTACGATTCTGGCCCAGCCGCACAAACTCGAACTGCAATGCCGCGATGGGCTGCGGGAAATTTCGCACGGACGTTGGGAGCAGATGACGCGGCGCGAAGTAGAGGAAGCTTTTCCTGACGAAGCCGCCGCATGGGAAAAGGATCCGTACACCTTCGCGCCGGCCGGAGGTGAGAGCGGGCTGGCCGTGACGGCCCGTGCGCTGCCGGTATTGATGGAAATCGTGCGCGCGCATGCCAAGGAATGCGTGCTCGTCGTCTCGCACAAAGCGACGATTCGGCTGTTGCTCAGCTCGCTCCTCGGCTTCGATCCGCGACGCTATCGCGATGCTCTGGATCAAAATCCCTGCGCGCTCAACATCGTGGATTTCAAAAGCACGGTGAACGCGCGGCTGACGTTGTTCAACGACACATCGCATTACGATTCCGATGGGCTCGCGATTCCCGCGGTACCGCAGGCGCGGTTGTCCAAGGCCTGGGACGCGAAGTAGCGGGACAGAAATTAACCGCGCTCGTTTTTAGCCACGACGCGAATGTTGAGCACGGCGAGGCCGAGTTGCAGAACGATTAGCGCCCAGGCGTGATCGTGCCACCCCCAGCCGATCCACAGGACGTTGCTGAGGAGAAAGATCCAGAAGCCCCATTGTCGTTTCAATTTCGACTGGGCGGCAACCAGCCAGGCCGAGAGTAACGTCGCCGCCATTGCCGGCCATTGCAGGTGTTGCATCCAATCCACGTTGGTTAAACGAGCCGATCTGTAGCCGCGGTCGCCGGCCGCGGCAGATTTGTTCGCTTTGAGAGCCGCAGCCAGCCACCGCGCCTACAGCGAATCAGTCGGGATGACGAAGAAGAAATCTTTTTTCGCGAGCGCATTCGCGCTGCTGAAACAAACGGCAACGGAATGGACCGACGATAAAGCGCCTCAGCTTGGCGCTGCGCTCGCCTATTACACCGTCTTTTCCCTCGCCCCGTTGATCCTCATTTTGCTCGCGATTATTGGCCTGCTGTTTCGTGACGATCCAAATGGTGCATGGAGCAGAATTACCGATCAGATGAGCTACTTCCTCGACAAAAGCGCGGTCGACGTAGTGCAGCAGATCGCACAGAAAGCGTCGCAGCCAGGAAAGGGGACGCTCGCCACGGTGATCGGCATCGCGCTCGCGATTTTCGGTGCCAGTGGTGTGTTCGGTCAGTTACAGGATGCGCTGAATACGATCTGGGGCGTGAAAGCAAAACCAGGTGCGGGCATTTGGGGATTCTTGCGTGCGCGGTTCATCTCGTTCGCCATGATCGCCGGCGTTTGCTTTCTCCTCCTCGTCTCGCTCGTGATCGAAGGCGTGCTGAAGGCGTTCAGCCACTATATCCAGGGCGCGATGCCGGGCGGCCTCGCGATTGCGATGACGGTCTACTTTGTCTTCGACTTCACCGTAGTCGTTCTTCTCTTTGCGATGATCTTCAAAGTCTTGCCCGACGTGAAGGTGCGCTGGCAGGACGTCTGGATTGGCTCCATAATGACGGCCATTTTTTTCCTAATCGGGAAATGGGCTCTCGGGTTGTACCTCGGCAGCGGGACGGCAGCGTCAGCTTATGGCGCTGCGAGCTCGCTCATCACATTGCTGCTCTGGATTTACTACTCATCGCAAATCCTGCTCTTCGGCGCGGAGTTCACGCAGGTCTATGCGAACAGCACCGGCGCGCGAATCGAGCCCGATGACTACGCTGTCTGCATCGAGCAACAGGAAAAGGAAGTATCCAGACCAGGCGAGGCGCCGAAGTAGCTACGCGTTCTTCCAGCCGTTGCCGTTCCCATTAGCAAGCGCGTAGGCCGGCTCGAGCTCAGACTCATCGGGAATTTCGATCTCGGATTTTTCGTCCTCATTGTGCGTGCGCGCGATGAGCATGTAGAGCGACGGAACAATGAAGAGAGTGAAAATCGTGCCGATAGTCATTCCGCCGACGAGCACGAGACCGATCGAGTTTCGTGCGGCCGCGCCTGCGCCGGTCACGAGTGTGAGCGGGAAGTGACCGGCGACAGTGGCGACACTGGTCATCATGATCGGGCGCAAACGAGTGCGCGCGGCCTCTTGGATGGCCTCGAGTTTCTTTGCACCGGCACGCTGTCGTTCATTGGCGAACTGCACAATCAGGATGCCGTTCTTCGAAACG
>JBJMWW010000076.1:0-17598 GCA_045809945.1 Chthoniobacterales bacterium | reverse complement strand
TCGGCTCAACCGCGGCGCAGGCAATCTTCGGTCCGCAATTTCGAGTAACTAAACAACGTGGCGAAGTCCTCGAATCGTCTTTTGCCAGACGAACCGTCGCCACAGTTCATCCGTCCGCGCTGCTCCGTGCACCTGACGAAGAGACGCGGCACCGCGAGTACGCGCTTTTCGTCAATGACCTCCGCGTCGCGTCGAAGGCCGCGCGGTAGGCGGTTCACCGCTCGCCGTTTCGGTGCTACGGCCGGAGCGAACTGTGCGAATCAGTGCTGCGATTCCGAAGAGGAAGCACTAGCTGATGGCGACGGGCTGCTCTTCGCCTTCTTCTCTGGGCCGTCCATCTTATTCTTTTCCTGCGCGTTACCCGCTCCAAGCTTTAGTGTTTTCACTTCCATACCTCCGTCGCGAATCTTCCAATACGAACCGCGCACCTCTTCATTTACCGTCACATCTTGAATTGGCGCTGACTGGCCGTTGCGAGTTATCACCGTCTTGTCCGTGATCTTGTACGTGCGGCTCTTCTCTTTCCCGAGCGTGAACGTTTTGGCTTTCAGGTCGACGTTCGCAACCGTCCCGTGGAACGGCGTCGCACGTTCCGCTTTCTCGCCTGCCGAAGCTGATGCGGTAGCGGTCGTTTGCGTGCCGGTCATTGTCGCAGGGCCGCCTGCTGTGGCGCTGGGCGAAGGTGACAGTTTCGGAAGTGTTTGCGCCGATGCGCAAACGGCGATCAGCGCGGCAAAGGCGAACGGGGTATAAATCTTCATGGCTGCTTTTGATTCGAGTGAAGAGACGCGATGGGACGCCTCGCCCGGACGTCGAAATTTTGCCTCGCTTCGAGTGGCTGCGGCCGCTCTCGTCCTGGCGATTCTCTGCGCGCCATCGCTGTGGATGCTGCGCGCTGTTCCTCCATTATGGAAAGACATCGACGCTTATCTGCAAGTGACAGAACCGCCGAACGTCCCCACGATTTTGCAATACGCGCCGCTCTATTGTTTCTCCGCCCGTCTTCCCCTCTATGTCGGATATGCCTACGACTGTGTTCGCGCCGGTTCGTCTTTGCCATCGCTGCACTTTTTCGCCGAGCCGATACTGACCAATTCCGGCGTATCGGCGCTGTTGCTGCTGCAACATGCTGCTATCTGGATCGCGTCGTATTTGGCGATCTCGGCGGCGACTCGCCTGTGGCTGTTGCGAATCACACTGGCCGCGATGTGGGCGGTTAATCCGTTGCTCTACATTGTCGCGCAGACCGTTGGCTCCGAAGCGCTCAGTGCGATCCTACTCCTGCTCATCGGTGCGACCGCGCTCGCCCTCATGCAGCGGGCGAAGAGTGTTGGTTTGTGGATTGCCTTCGGCCTGCTTTTCGGGTTGAGCATGCTGACGCGGCACATCAACGGTGTCGTTGCCGCTCTTCTGCCACTTGCGTTTGGCGCATCCGCGTTACTGCGAGTGACCAGACGACGCGGGCAGTGGCTGCGCGAGGCGCGCTACGCCTTGATAGCGATCGCTGTCAGTGTCGTCGCCATTGGTTTGGCAGACGTCACGTTTCGAGTTGCCAGCGACGCAGCCGGAATTCACTACCATCGGCGCATAGGATTTTCCTTTCTATTCCGGCTGAATTTTCTCGCCGACCTGCCTGCTCGCGAGCGTGAGCCGTTGCTGAATCGCGCAGCTGCGCATGCCAAATCGAGGTGGGTGCGGTGCGAACTCGATGCATTGCGAGAGATCCCAGCGTCGGGATCGAAATTCGATGCGATGGCGCTTCTGGACCGAATCTATGCGCGCCTGCCTGAGGAAGTCAGGCGTTCCATCGGCAAAACTGACGAGGTGCTGAACGAAACGGCGCGGGCGTTTCTCGTCGCACCGTCGAAGCCTTACCTCAAAGCTGTCGCTGCCGACATCGCCGAATCCCAAGGCACAACGATCACCGACATCGTCGGCCAACTGCTGAAGAGCACCACCGTCTACTTTGATGATCCAGCGAAAATGCCAAAGTGTGCCAGTCTCGTGACCTTCCGGGCCACTGATCCGCGCGAGTTTCTAAGTCACATTTACAAACGCCGATATTTCGCTGCCTGGAAGCGGTGCCCACACCTACGGCTGCTGTTGATCACAGTTGGCGCTTTGATTTTTGTGGTAGGACGAGCGCGTCCGCGGACCGTGGGCTGTGCGCTCGCCCTGCTTGTCGTTGGATTTCTGAGCGTTCTCGGAAATTGCGTACTGAATGAATTCCAGCCTCGCTACACGCTGCCAATGTGGGTCTTCACGATCCTTTGTCTGACGGCGTTGTTGCCGATGGCGATACAGCGGCTGAAGCGACTCCTGCAGTCGGCATTCGCAGCGGTTTAACCAAGGATGGCCTGCCGCGGCAGGGTTCGACTGGAGGTAAGGGGATTCGAACCCCTGGCCTTCTCATTGCGAACGAGACGCTCTACCAACTGAGCTATACCCCCGGGTCGCGAGCAGCGACTGTAGCGTGCCTGTGTCGGCGAAACAAGCGAACGCTCGCGGCGTTGGCGCTAGCGCGCAGCTACCTGCAACTGCGCTTCCAGCTCGCGTAGCTCCGCGGTGCGTTCCCGCACGGCGTCTTCGTATGCAGCGCGCTGCAGATCGAGCTTGAGGTGGAGGCGTCGAGTCTCGAGCAAATTACCGATGCGAAGCAGGACTTCGAACAAATCGAATGGCTTCACCAGAAAATCCGTGGCGCCCGCACTGAGCACGCGCCGTTTCATTTCTTCGCTCGTATCCCCGGTCAGGACAACGATTGGGAGGAAGACATCGCCGCGATCCGCACGTAGTGCGGTGAGGACAGCGAGGCCGTCCGGTTGCGGCATAAAGAGGTCAAGCAGGATGAGGTCCGGCTCAAAGGTTCGGCAGGTCTCAAGTGCTTGAGACGAATCGGTCAATGTCTTCACCCGCGAATAGCCACTGTCTACCAGCAAGTCGTGGAGAATGGACACGTTCTCGGGCTCGTCATCGATGATGAGGAGCTTCATGCGCGCGAACTGCGCAAATTGCGGCTGCGAATTGGCTTTTTCTTCGACGACCATTGTTTGTCGCGCCGCTCTATGCATCAGGGAGAAAACTGATGTTGAGCAGCGCTTGTCGTCGCTTATGAGCAGATCGCATTCCAAGGAATGCGAATGTCGCGTTAGTTGATTGTTACGACGGTGCCGACTGGAATCTCGCTGAAGAGCTTGCGTGCTGCATCACCGGGCAGACGGATGCAACCGTGCGAGGCCGGATAACGCGGCACAACACCCTCATGCATGCCGAAATCGAGACAGCTTAGCCGCATGAAATACGGCATCGCGACTTTGTAGATGGTGGAGCGGTGGTCCCGCTCCTTATCTGTAACGACATAATCGCCGACTGGCGTATTGAACCCGGCACGACCGGTCGAAATTTGTGTCGTGAAAATTGCGACGCCATTCTTGATCAACGCGGCATGCTGCGAAGCGAGCGAAACTTCGATTCGCAATTGGTCCGGGTTGGGTCCGCCGCCGAGCAGCGTCTGGAGCGTCTTCCAATTCTTTGAGCGTGCGCCGAAGTAGAGCGCGATCCATTTATCACGTGCGGTGCTGCGATTGCGATCGGCGCCCGCATCGAGCAAGGCGCGGACGATCTCCGGCTTGCCCTGCGCGGCGGCGACCATGAGAACAGTGATTCCGCTATCTTCTTCGAGATAATTACGGATTAACCTCGAGGACAAACTGTCGATGAATTTTTTGCTGCAAGGTTTCGGCAGGAGCGTGTTCGGATCAGCGCCGCATTCGAGAAGCAGGCGGACGAGCTGAATGTCATTATCGGCGATCGCTTGAGCGAGAAGCGGAATGCTGTCGCCATTGGCCAGAGGCGGCGCGCGATGTTTCGTGAGGAGCATCCGCACCTGGTCTTTGTTCTCGCGTTTCAATGCCAGATCCAGAGCGCGACGCGCCTGCGCCGTCCAGTCTATCGCCGGCGGCATTCGTTCGAGCAAAGCCTCGACCACCGCCATATCGCCGCTGCCGAGCGCGAGATCGACAAGATCACGATCCTGACCGGGCGGAAACTCGAACCGCGTCATTGCCGGGAGAAGGAGCTTCGCCGCTTCCGGTTGCCGGCTGACAAGTGCGTGATGCAATGCTGTGCGACCGGTGCGATCCAGCGCATCCGCGTTGTGCGTGCGCGCCAGCAATATTTGAACGACATCGATCTGGCCGTGATCGGCAGCGATCATTAACGGGGTCAGGCCCGTGCTCGCATCGCTCACGTCAGCCCGTGCGCCTGCTTCAATGAGTCGTCGGACGAGTGGCCAGTCGGCCTGCGCAGCGGCGATCATCAACGGTGTTCGCCCCTCTGCATCGGTATCGTTGATGTCCGCGCGTTGCGCCAGGCAGAACTCGATCTGCTCTGTGCTATGCAATGCGACTGCCCGCGCGAAAAAGCCGGCCGGCGCCCGTGCCGGTGCTTCGGGATCAGGCATAAGCTTCGTCCCCGCCAGCGTGACGAAAGTCGCGGCGATACCTGCGCAAGCTATGCGAACCGAGGGGATGTGCATGACAAACTGGGAAACGGCGGCCAGCATAGAGCAGCGACCACACCGCATCCACTTAATTCGCTGGAGCTTAAGAATGCGACCTTGCGGCCAAACCGTACGCTACCAAAGTTTCCGTTACTCTTACGAGAAATCTATAATGTCTGGATGCACCGACGCTAACGTTTGTGGCCGAAAACGACGCGATAGAGCAGCAAGAGCAGCATCGCGCCGATCACGGAAGCAATGAAGCCGGCGATGTAATCTGGACCGAACATTAGTCGGCCGATCGAGGTGCCGACGAACGAACCTGCGATTCCGAGCAGGATCGTGATGATGCATCCGCCCGGATCGGGACCGGGCATGAGCAACTTCGCGATCGCGCCGATGACCAGACCAATGATCAAGGTGGCGATGATTCCGTGCGCTTCCATTTTCGTAATCGAAATCGTCAGAGCTCGACTATTTGCGCGCTGCAGATGTCATCGCTCGCGCGGATCGTTGCCAGCAATGCGTCATCAGGTGCGGTATCGAGATTGAGAACGGTCAGCGCGGTGCCGCCGGCCTGGTTTCGGCTGAGCGACATGGTCGCGATGTTCACGCCATGTTCGCCGAGCAGCGTGCCGATTCGCCCAACGATTCCGGGCCGGTCGATGTTTTCCAACACGAGCACAACCCCGTGCGGCCGCGCTTCGACCGGTCGCGCGTTGACGCTGACGATGCGCGGCGTCGCGCCGAAAAACGCACCGGCAACCGAAACACTTTTTTCTTCGCCGGTTGCGGACAGCTCGAGGGAATCGCTGTAGTCGCCCGCCGCACTCATCCGCGTCTCATCTATTTTGATTCCGAGGCTTTGCGCGAAAGCGGGCGCATTCACTTCGTTCACTTCGCTGCCGCCGGCGTGTCGGAGAAATCCTTTCAGCACGGCACGCGTGATCGCAGTCGTGTCGACTTCATTCACTTTGCCGCTGTAGTTGATGTTCAAAAGTTCGACGCGGCGTGGCGCGATCTGCGAAAGAAAGCGCCCGAGCTTCTCGCCAAATCGCAGGTGCGGGCCGATGACCGCGAGCGTCTTGGCATCGAGGTTGGGCACGTTGACCGCATTGCGGATTGTGCCTTCGAGCAGTGCCGCCCGAATGGCCTGGGCAATTTCTATTCCGACGCTTTCCTGTGCTTCCGCGGTCGATGCGCCGAGGTGCGGCGTGAGAATCAGATTTGGCGTTTCGCGCAAAGGCGAATCCGGCGCGAGCGGCTCCTGCTCGAAAACATCAAGTGCCGCCGCTGCAACCTGGCCGCTGCGTAAAGCATCGATTAGCGCCGTCTCATCGATCAATCCGCCGCGCGCGCAGTTGATCACACGCACGCCGCGCTTCGTTCGCGCGAGCCTTTGGGCATTCAGAAGGTGTCGCGTCTCCGGGGTGAGCGGTGTGTGCAACGTGATAAAATCGGCGGCGTTGATGACGTCCTCGAGATCCTCCAGCAGTTCAACCTGCAACGCTCGAGCGCGCGACGCAGCGAGATACGGATCGAATGCCAGCACGCGCATTCCGAACGCGAGCGCGCGACGGCTCAGCTCGGTGCCGATCCGACCCATGCCGACAATGGCGAGCGTTTTGTTATGCAGCTCGACGCCTTGCAGATGTTTGCGATCCCACTTGCCGCTGCGGACGATCGCGTCTGCCTGTGGAATTTTTCGCGCCACGCAAAGCAGGAGCGAAAACGCGTGTTCGGCGGTGGAGATCGTGTTGCCGCCGGGAGCGTTCATAACGATCACGCCGCGTCGCGTGGCGGCATCGACATCAACGTTATCAACGCCAACTCCGGCACGTCCGATCACGCGCAGTTGCGACCCTGCCTCGATGACCGGCGCCGTAATTTTCGTTTCGCTGCGCACGACCACCGCGCTGAATTCACCGATCCGTTCGATCAATTCCGCCTCGGTCAGACCGGTCCGCACCTCGACAGCGAGAGCATCATCGCGCGACAGCTCTTCCACGCCGCGCGGTGAAATCGGATCGGCAACGAGGATGCGCTGCATTCGCTAGCCGAAGATGACCAGCTGGATGCTTTCGGGCAACTGTTGCGCGACCGCCGTCGCGACGCTGCCGCGCAGTAATTTGGCCATCGTATGTCGCTGGCTCGCGCCGATGATCAGGTAGTCAACGCCCATCGTGGCGGCAAGATCGACGATCGTCGTAGGCGGATCTTCGCTGACGGCATATACCGGCACGACGCAAACTCCGCGCTCTTCACCTTCCTTGAGCATGAGCGACATGATGGCGTTTGCTTCCGGAATATCCTGCCACTTCGCGCGGCCGAGCGGCGCCGCCCCTGTGTAATAAACGGAAATTTCACGGACGAAGAGCACGCAGAGTGTGGCTTTCCGCAGTTGCGCTTCGTCGAGCGCGAAGCGCAGCACGGGTGTGATACCGCGCGCCGCGACCATGACTTTCTGGCCTTCCTCGAGTCGCGATCGCATGGCAGCTGGCAGATCCGGGACCACCATCTCGGCTACGCCGCGGGTGACGGTGAGCGTTTTCAAGCCCGATAGTTTGTGCGAGTAGGCGCGCATTCCATAGCCGACGCCAAGCACGCACAACGCGAAGAACAGCGCGTCCGGTTTGGTTTTGGCGATCGTCAGTTCGACCCCCGCGAGAACGGCAAACGTGGCGCCCATAATCAGCCGCTCGTACCAAGGGAGGTTTAGACGTTTATTGAATGTGCATGCGCCGAGATTCACGGTGATCGCGCCGACGACGCCGATCGCGTAAAGGCCGGCCAGCGCTTCGAAGTTTCGCGTTGTGGCAAGGACGAGAATCGGAATGCCGACTGCGACGAGCAGTGGAATGTGCGGCACTCCGTGGCGGTTGAGTCTCCGCAGGACCCGCGGCATTTCGCCATCCTGCGCCATCATATAGAGCACGCCGATTAAGGCGACGACGGCCGTGTTCACGGCGCTGAAGAGCAAGAGGCCGAACACTACGCCGACGCCAATACCGAGGCCCGATCCAACCGCAGGTCCGGCCGCGGTTCCGCCGTAGTGCTCAGCAAGAAACCGCAGCATATCCTCCTTGTGTTCCAATAGCTGTGGCGCAAACGATTTTGGCAACGAAAGCATCGCCCAGCCGAGCAACGCGGTCCCGGCGACGACTTCCACCGCGACCGGCAAGATCGCTTTCGTCGCGGTGCGTACCACCTTTGGGTGATCCGGAGTTGCGTCGGGATCCGTCTTCATCACACCGGTGATGTTTGCTACCGCTTCGACGCCGCTGAGGGCGAGAATCACGCCGACGAATTGCACCCAGAGCTGCGCGAGGCTTTCGTGCCGCGGCTCAAGATGCGCTGTTGTCAGATGTGGCGCGCTTAGCGCGATGATCACCAAGACGGCGGCGATTGCAGGCAACGCCAGCCATATCGACACGCTGCCGCTGTGTTTCGGTCCGAAAAAATTGATCGCACCGACTACGACTACGAGTCCCATCGTCGCGTAGGGCACGTAGGCTGGCGGCACACCGAGGTAACTCACCGCAGCCCAGCCGCTCAGCGCCGCGGTGACGATGAAATTCGCCACCAGCAGGAGCGCGCCGGTCGAAGCAAGAAACCGGCTTTGCTCGCGCGCGGCGGAGTAAACACCTCCACCATCCGGAAAATGCGCGCAGATGATGATGTAGTTGAACCCGACTACTGCAGTCAGCGCGCAGACCGCCAGGATGATCGGCAGCGAAGAAAATCCCGCGGCGACAAAGGCGAGACCAATTACGTATGCCTTGCTTGTCCCCCAATCGCCGTAGAGCAGCGCCGCCGCGCGCTTCCAATCGACATTGCGTGGTCGATGGGCGGCGGGATCAAGAACGGAGGTCGCCATGGGCGACATTCTAGGGCGTCTCTGCCAGACGCCAACCGAAACGCGCATGTGGCGAAACCGGCTATGACAGGCGACGCCGCCCGCTAGACTTCGACGCGGGCGCCGAGCTCGACCACTGCGTTTGGCGGAAGAGAAAAATAAGAAGTGACGTCGCCTGCGTTGCGCGTCATCCACGCAAAGACAGATCCACGCCATGACGACAGACCCAGCTTCTTCGTAGCGAGGATGGTTTCGCGCCCGATGAAATACGTGGTGCGCATCGGGTCGAATCGCAGGCGCGAATTCCTGATCGTCTCCAAGGCCGCGGGCACATCGGGTCGTTCCATGAAACCGAAATGGACAACCACACGCCAGAATCCTTCGTCCAAGGCCTCAATCTCAACCCGATCTTTCGCGCTCGTCAGATACGGCACTTCTTCGGTTCGAACAGTCAGGAGCGCGACGGTTTCATGCAGGACTTTGTTGTGCTTGAGGTTGTGCAAGAGCGCGAGAGGCGTGGCGAAGCGGTTGCCAGACATGAAGATGGCCGTGCCTGGAACGCGGCGGATGCTCTCGTCCTTCGCGGTGATCAGAAAATCCTCCAGAGGCAGGCAAACGTCGCCGATGCAATTACGGAGCACGCGTCGTCCTTTTCGCCACGTCAGCATGAGGAAAAGAATCGCTGCTGAAGCGAGGATTGGGAACCAGCCGCCATGAGCGACCTTGAGCATGTTTGCCGAGAAGAACGCGAGGTCGATCACGACAAAAAACGCGGCGGCGGGAAGAGCGACTGCGGCCGGCCAATGCCAGCGTCGCCGCGCTACGACATAAAACAGCAGCGTGGTGATCAACATCGTGGTGGTGATCGCAACGCCATATGCGGCGGCCAGGTGAGTTGAGCTTTGGAAGCCAAGCACTAACCCGATTGCTGCTATCATCAGAGCCCAGTTCACAACCGGCACGTAGATTTGCCCGATCACTCGCGCCGAAGTGTAATTAACGCGGAGGCGCGGCATGTAACCGAGCTGAATGGCCTGCATGGTTAGGGAGAATGCGCCGCTGATAATTGCCTGCGAGGCGATCACGGCTGCGGCGGTGGCAAGAACAACCAACGGATACAACGCCCACGGCGGGGGCATATTGAAGAATGGGTTTACGGCCGCGTCGGGGTGCGTCAGAAGCAGCGCGCCTTGCCCGAAGTAATTGAGGACGAGCGCAGGGAGCACGATCGCAAACCAGGTGATGCGGATCGGCGCAGTGCCAAAGTGACCGATGTCGGCGTAGAGTGCCTCACCACCGGTGACAGCGAGAAAGACCGCTCCGAGGACCACGAAACCTGTTCCGCCATTATTGAAAAAGAACTGCGCGCCGTGTGCTGGATTGATTGCCGAGAGCACTGCTGGGGCGCGGCCGATTTGCTGCACGCCGAGAAGCGCGATAGCGATGAACCAGAGCAGCGTGATCGGGCCGAAGACAGCACCGATGCCGGCTGTGCCGCGGGATTGAAAGACAAAGAGCGCGATCAGAATTCCGATCGCAGTCGGCACAACGACCGGATCGAAGAGTGGAGTTGCAACGTGCAAACCTTCGACGGCGCTTAGCACCGAAATCGCCGGCGTAATCATGCCGTCGGCGTAGAGCAGCGCCGCGCCGAACAGTCCAAAGAGGAAGAGGTATTTTCCTCGTCGCGGAATTTCGCGAACGAGCGTTGCGAGCGCGAGAATGCCGCCCTCGCCGCGATTATCGGCGCGCAAAATCAGGATCAGATATTTCACCGAAATGATGAGGATCAGCGACCACAGAATGAGCGAGAGCACGCCGAGCACGTTGGCGGCATTCGGCGGCACGCTGTGCGAGCCGTAAAAACATTCCCGCAACGCGTAGAGAGGGCTGGTCCCAATGTCGCCGTAAACGATTCCGAGACTGGCCAGGCAGAGAACGAGAAGCCGATCGGTGTGTTGATTCACACGCGCAGCGGCCGGTGCGCGGCTCGGCTCGACAACGCCAGGGGGCACCAAAGTTGGCGAACCAGAATTCACCCGTTCCGCACAACCTTAGGCGTGCGGAGGAGCGCGATAGTAATTAAAAGGGTACTAAAATCTACGAATCCCAAGATACCACCGACGATAACTGCGCTACATTCGAGCCGTGCCGGAAGCGTCCCGTCCGCGCTCAGTCACTCCGCTGAAGGAATACGCTGCCGCGATTGTCGGCGTCGCTTTACTCACGATCGGCTGTCGGCTCCTTACACCCCTGACAGGTTACGGAGCGATTTCGCTGATTTATTTGTTAGGCGTTTTGCTCGCCGGTGTGTTCCTGAACCGCGGACCGGTCCTTCTCGTCGCGGCGCTCAGCTCGCTCTGCTGGAATTTTCTTTTTATCCCGCCGCTCTTCACGTTTCACATCGCCAAAGTCGAGGATGCGCTCACTTTCGCGACTTACTTCATCGTCGCAATCACCGTCGGGAGTCTGACCGCGCAATTAAAGGCGCGAGAACACCTCGCTGCGCAGGTGCAGCTGGCAGAAGAGTCGGAGCGTCTGCGCAAGACGCTGCTCGATTGCGTTTCGCACGAACTGAAAACGCCGCTCGCTGCGATTGCCGCCGCGGGCGAGGGACTCGCGCGTGAGACCGGCAATCCCGCTACCACGCAGCAGCTCATCGGCGAAATCCGTGCTGCTGCGCATCGTCTGAATCGCGTCGTCAACAATTTGCTCGATATGAATCGGCTCGAGAGCGGTGTCGTGCAGCCGCACCGCGAATGGTGTGATGTCGGCGAGCTGGTCCAATCGGCTGTCGATGCCGAACGGGAAACAATCGACGGCCGCGATGTTCGCGTGGATGTTGCGGATGGAATTCCGCTGGTCCTCGTGGATCACGCGTTGCTCGAACAGGCGATCGCCAAGTTGATTGCGAACGCCGGCAGTCATACACCGGCGAGCGTGTCGATCGAGATCGACGCCGAGTTCGCCCACGCCCACTTGCGCATTTCCGTGAGCGATCGCGGCCCGGGTTTGTCTCCGGAAATAGCAAACCGTCTCTTTGAAAAATTTTATCGCGCGAACAATAGGAAAGCGGGCGGGCTCGGTCTTGGTTTGTCGATCGCGCGCGGTTTTGTCGAGGCGCATGGAGGTGAACTGACCGCAGAAAATCGCGACGGCGGCGGCGCGCGTTTCACAATTGTACTGCCAGTCCGCGCGACCGACGCGCGAGTAATCGAAGCGCTGTGAAAACCGCCCGCAGCGCTCTCATCATCGATGACGAGAAACAAATCCGGCGCTTACTCCGCATTGCACTGGAGAGCGCCGATCACCACGTCTACGAAGCTGACAGCGGCGAAGCGGGTTTGAACGAGATTGTGCAACGGCGTCCCGACATTGTGCTGCTCGACCTTGGTTTACCGGATCTTGACGGCATCAAGGTCCTGCGGCGTTTGCGCGAGTGGTCTGACGTTCCAGTGCTGATTCTCTCGGTGCGCGATGATGCTGAAGAAAAAGTCGCAGCCCTCGATGCCGGCGCGGACGACTACGTTACGAAACCGTTCGACACTGCCGAGCTCCTTGCCCGTGTGCGCGCTGCGCAACGACGTTCACTCACGGAAGCGGGCGAACCGGTCTACAATTCCGGTCCGCTCTGCGTCGATTTTGCCGCGCGCCAGGTGAAACTCGACGGCAAGGAAGTGAAACTCACGCCGACCGAGTACTCTTTGCTCCGTGTGCTCGTGCAAAACGCCGGAAAAGTCGTGACGCACCGCCAGCTGCTTCGCACTGTCTGGGGCGAAAAAGCTGAAAGCCAGGCACAATATCTCCGCGTCTACATCACTCATCTGCGCAGAAAATTAGAGGCGGAACGCGACTCGCCCACGCTGATCAGGACCGAAGTGGGTATCGGCTATCGCCTCTGCGCCGCCAATCTGTAGCGGCCGCGCGTTAACGATCTTTTAAGGTTTGTCATACCGATTTTAATTACCGCTCCTACAGATCGCCGCGTGATGTTTCGGCATGCACACGATCGCGCTCATCTGGCGTCGGCCGCGCGAGCAACCGGAACTGCTGCACAAATCGCAGCCGGCTTTCTGGACGTGGTTTATTGAGAATCCCCGATTACCCAATCCGCCCGGCAATTCTCTACGCGCGCTCCAGATGCGCGGCGACTTCGATCTCGGCCGTCTGCGGGAACATGTCGAGCGGGGTGACGGAAACCATTCGGAATTGCGCGCGTAACTCGCCGAGGTCTCGCGCGAGTGTGGCAGGGTTGCACGAGACGTAAACGAGCGTCTGGGGCGGAAACGATTGCAGAGCCGCACGCGCCGCCGCGCCGAGGCCGGTCGCCGGAGGATCGACAAGCACGGCTGCATCGCGCGGCGCATTTTGCAGCGCCACGAGCAATTCAATTTCCACATCGCTGTTGAGGTAGGACTCGTTAGGCCGCGCCTGCTGCCGCGCGAGCTCGACTGCGAACCGATCCCATTCGATTCCAAGCACGCGATCGAACCGCTCGATCAGCCGCTTCGCAAAAAAACCGCTGCCGCAGAACGCGTCGATCAGGAGTGTGCGTCGTTCCGGAAAAAACCCTGCCACGAGTTCGCGCAACTCGGCCGCGACCGCGTCATTGGTTTGCTCAAAAACGCGCGGAGCTTCGTTCGCGCGCAACGAGTAGTGACCGTCTCGCGGCCGCGCGGCGCGTAATTGAGTCAGTGCGCGGTTTACTTCCGGTCGCGAAATTGGGCAATGCGTGATGTCGAGCAGTCGATGCGAATTGCGCCGGTAAAATCCGATCGTGCCGTTCTGTGCGTGGACGGTGACACGGTTGCGGTATTCGTACTCAGCCGGCGAGGGGACGATCGGGCGCATCGGGACGTCCGACAATTTGCCGATCCGGCGGAGCGTCTGTTCCACCTGCCGCGTTTTGATCTCAAGCTGGTGCGCGTAGCTGATGTGTTGATAAGCACACCCGCCACATCGTCCGAAGTATGGACAACGCGGCTCGACTCGATGCGCAGAAGAGTCGAGAACTTCGACCAGTTCGGCTTCGGCGAATTGCTTTTTCTGCCGGACTAAACGCGCGGAAACCCGTTCGCCATCAATCGTGAATGGAACGAACACAGCTTTGCCTTCGTCACGCGCGATGCCGCTCCCGCCGAATGCGATCTCGTCGATCCTGAGTTCCAGAATGTGATCATCCCGATTAGGTGCAAGGGGCCTTACACCCGGCTGTTTGCGAGATCCTTCGCGTGCGCTCAGGACGACAACAGCGGTTCAGTAGTGCCGGACGTATTCGTACTTCGACTCGTAGCCGAGTTCTGGCGGGAACTCCTGAAAACCAGCGTGAATATAACGCGTGTCGTCTGGCAGCGGCGGATAATACGTTCCACGTACGGCTGGGAAGGGGAACGTCACGACGTCGAACACGCCGGTCCCAAAGCGCATGAATGCGCGGCCTACTCCGCGGACGACGCCATAACCACCGGCGGCCGAGTTTCCTTCACGTTCGTTCACCTGCGCGATGGTGTGGGGAATCTCCGACCAGCCGAAGAGCACGTTTGAAACTCCGCGGCCGAGCTTGCGAGTCGGGCCATGGTCATTTGAAGGCGGATCCTGGATATCGGCTGCGGCGACGCAGGCAAAGCCGACGATGAACGCGAACACGATCAGGTTCTTCATAGGCGCGGCTTTCAACTAATCGTTTTGTGAGTCGTCAGGCAACTCTTCAATTTCATGACTCGTCGCCGCGCGGCCCTTTGTCGCAATCAGCGACAAGCTGATGGTGACGGCGAGAATGGTGATGATAATGGCGAGCGACAGGCCATTTGGAATGTGGACGAAATGGGCCGCAATCATCTTCGCGCCGACAAAAGCGAGAACGAATGCGAGCCCCGTTTTCAGATAAATGAAACGATCGACGAGGTGCGCGAGCAGGAAGTAGAGGGAACGCAGCCCGAGAATCGCACAGATGTTCGACGTGTAGACGATGAATCGATCCGTCGTGATCGCGAACACGGCCGGGATTGAATCGACCGCGAAGACCAGGTCCATGAAGTTGATCAGAATGAGGACAATGAGCAGAGGGGTGAAGCACCAGCAATCGCCGACCTTCGTGATGAAGCGCGAGCGAACGTAATCCTGCGTCATCGGCAGCGTGCGGCGGGCAATACGCACAATGAAATTCTGCTCGAGGTCCAACTCTCGTTCCCCGCCGAAGAGCATCCGCACTGCGGTGATAAGGAGGAATGCGCCGAAGACGTAGAGCACCCAGTGAAAGCGTTCGACCAGCGCAATGCCGAGCCAGATCATCAGCCCACGCATGACCAGCGCGCTCAGGATTCCCCAGAGCAGCACGCGCTGCTGGGCTCGCTGCGGCACTTTGAAGAACGAGAAGATGAGAACGAAAACGAAGATGTTGTCGATGCTGAGCGAGTACTCGATGACGTAGCTGGTAAAGAAATCGAGCCCCTGGTCGACGCCCTCGGTTGCGAGAACGATCCAGTTGAATCCGAGCGAGAGGACAACCCAAATGCCGCTGCGGACGATCGCGCCGCGCATCGAGATGTCGCGCGTGCGACGACGAAAATTCATCAGGTCGATCGCAAGCGCCGCCAACAAGCCGATATGAAAGGCAATCCAAAACCAGATGCTTGTCTTTTCCGGCACGCGCGCAACGGAATCACGGCGTGACCTTTACGGCAACGCGAAACGCCGATTTTGCGTGCGGGCGGCGAATGTATACTTTGCTGCCCCGATGGATGCGGAACTGGAGAAGCTTGTTGACGCTGGAAAGCTAACTTCGAAACAGGCTGAGCAACTGGAGCAGCTGAAACCCGGCACGTTTTGCCTGCACAAGAGTTGGGGGTTCGGCCGCGTTGCCGAATGGAACGTGCTGCTCAATCAAATCGTCATCGATTTCACGGGCAAGAAATCGCACCCGATGCAGTTGCCCTATGCGGCGGACAACCTGACTCCGCTCTCCGCCGAACATTTCCTTTCGCGCAAAGCGATTGATCTGCCGGGCGTGAAGCAACTATTGAAAAGCGATCCCGCGGCAGTTGTTCGTAATGTGCTCGAGAGTCTCGGAGGCAGCGCCAGCGTCCAGCAGATCGGCGACTGGATGATCGGCGATCTCCTGACGGAAGCGGAATGGAAACGCTGGTGGGATTCGACCAAGAAAGTTTTGAAATCGACCGGCTACTTCGCGGTCCCGGCAAAGAAGACCGAGCCGGTGCAGTTACGCGGGGAGAAAGTATCGCGCGCCGACGAGCTGATCGCGTTTTTTCAACAGGCGCGTCAGCCGAAAGAACAAGCTGCCGCGCTCGACCAGATCATCAAATTTCATCACGAGTTCGGTAAACCGGAAGCGCAGTTGCAGCCGATCATCGCCGCGGTGGAGCAAAGCGCGGAGCGGAACCAGCGGCTGAACCCCGCGCTCGCGTTCGAGCTCGTGATAGGCCGCGACGATTTGCTCGAACGTTACCCGAAACTGCGAGCAACGAATGCCGACCTCACGCTGCTAAAGCTGATTCGCGATGAAGAGGCGCGGCTGGTCACGATTCTGCCCAAGCTTCCGTCGGGCAAGGAAAAGCGAGTTCTCGCTGCGTTGCCGCAGGCGCTCGGTGAGAACTGGACGAGGCGAGCTTTTCAACTGATGCAAAGCCAGCACGCGCGAGCCGCGGCCCAGTTGCCGAAGGTTTTCGCCGAGACCGGCCGGCAGGCGGAACTCCGCGCTTTTCTCGAGCGCGGCGTTCGCGATCACTCACTCAGCAGTGAAACGCTCGTCTGGCTCTGCCGTGAGCGCGCCGGCGAATATCGCGCGCTGGTCAATCCCGAGTTGTTAGGCGCAATCCTCGCCGCGATTGAACGCGATAAGCACAACGAGACGAGCCGCGGCAATAAGCTCCGCGATTTGTTACTCGACGATCGCGAACTGGTCCCGGAAATGTTCGCTCATACCGAGATCGGTGTAGCGCGCGACGGCTTGCGGCGGCTGATGCTCAGCCCGGTCTTTGACGAGCTGACGAAGCGTTCGCTCATGGCGCGCATCATCAAATTGCATCCGGAGCTCGAGAGCATCGCGACCGGTGAGCAGAAAGAGGAGAAGACGCAGCCGCTGATCGTCTCCTGGAGCAGCCTGGAAAAGCGCAAAGAAGAATACGAAGACCTGATCCAGAAAAAGATTCCCGAGAACACGAAGGAAATTAGCGTCGCGCGTTCCTACGGCGATTTGCGCGAGAACTTCGAGTTCAAAGCGGCCAAGCAGATGCAGGCGGTGCTCATGCGTCGCAAAACCGAGCTGGAACACATGCTGCACAGCGCTCGCGGCACCGCATTCGAAAATCCGGACACGAGCAAAGTCTCGATCGGCACAATCGTGACGCTGAAATCGATCTCAGGCGATTACGAGCGCTTTACAATCCTCGGCGCATGGGATGGCAATCCGGACCGCGGAATCATCTCGTATCAAACTGCCATCGGGCAGGCGCTGCTCGGTAAGATTGTCGGCGATAAGGTGACGTTGAATACGGACCAGAGCACCGGCGAATACGAAATTGTCACGATCGAAGCGGCACCGCCCGATGTGATGCCACGCGACGATACCGATTTGATCGAGAGCGACGTCGCGGCGGCGGTGGAGTAGCGGTTTGCTCTTGTGCGTCCACCGCGGGAGGCGAACATCGGACCGTGATTGACGTGACCGACGACGGTAGCTGCAGATACTCGAGATGAGTGATCCGATCGAGGTCGCGCAGGCGGATCGGCCGATTTATCTGCTGCCGAAAATGGCGAATCGCCACGGCCTGATTGCCGGCGCGACTGGAACCGGGAAGACGGTTACGCTGCAGACGCTGGCAGAAAGTTTCAGCGCTCGCGGCGTCCCGGTGTTTATGGCCGACGTAAAAGGCGATCTCGCCGGCTTGAGTCAACCCGGGGCAAACAATCCGAAAGTCGTGGGGCGCGCGAAGGAGCTTGGCATTGCCGATTTCAAAGGCGAACCGTGCCCGGTCGAATTCTGGGACGTATTTGGCGAGAACGGCCATCCCGTCCGCGCGACTGTTTCCGAAATGGGGCCGCTCTTGTTAGGCCGATTGCTTGACTTGAACGACACGCAGGAGGGCGTGCTGAACATGGTCTTCAAGATCGCCGATGAAAGCGGATTGCTCCTGCTCGATCTAAAGGACCTTCGCGCGATGGTGCAGTATGTGGCCGATAACGCCGATCAATTTAAAACGCAATACGGCAACGTTTCAGCGGC
>JBJMWW010000075.1:0-30361 GCA_045809945.1 Chthoniobacterales bacterium | reverse complement strand
GCTGCGCAAAGCGAGGCCGTTAATCACAGTAGCGAGCATCCCCATGTAATCAGCGGTCGTCCGGTCCATCCCACGATGCGAGGCGGCCAGGCCGCGCCAAATGTTTCCACCGCCAATAACGACCGACGTTTGCACGCCGAGGTCGCGCACTTCCTTGATGCGCTCGGCAATCCCGAGCACGGTCTGCGGGGAAATATTTTCCTTCGCGCCACGTTCGCGCATCGCTTCGCCGCTCAGCTTAAGCACGATGCGTTTGTAGACTGGAGTTTCGGCCTCGTGCGACATGGCCGGCAATGATGAACCAGAAGCCCTACGGCTTGGCAAGCCACGGATGGCCGCGCACCAGCTCGTCCGCCAACATGCGACGCCCGCCTTCGAGCTGTGCTTCGACAATGGTGAGCGCGTCATCAGCCGCGCGAAAGACCAGAGAACCGCTCTCGCCGACGGCAGCTTTGAAGATCTTCAGCTTTCGCCCGCTCACGATTGTGAACGCGCTGGGCCACGGATCGAACGCCCGAATCTTGCGCTCAATCACCGCCGCCGGTTCCCCCCAGTCGATTCGGCCATCGTCGCGCTCGAGCTTCGGCGCATAGGTCGCCGCGGACGTATCCTGCGGGATCCGCGGGGCGTTCCCGATGGCAAGTTGCCGCAGCGCATCACGCAACGCGTCGGGCGCGATCAACGCGAGTTTGTCATGCAGCGAGCCGCCCGTTTCATCCGGCGAAAGTTGCACCGGCGATTGCAGCAGGATGTCGCCGGTATCGAGACCCTCAGCCATATACATGACGGTGATTCCTGTCTCTGCGTCACCGGCAACGATCGCAGCCTGAATCGGCGCGGCGCCACGATGCCGAGGCAGCAGCGACGCGTGCAGATTCAAACAAGCCAAACGAGGAATCTCGAGCACGGCGCGCGGCAGAATCTGCCCGTAGGCCATGACCACGATCGTGTCCGGCGCGAAACCGCGAATTGCGTCAATCGCTTCATCGCTTTTGATGCGCTTCGGCTGGATAACAGGAATCGAGCGATCCCCAATCGCCGCTTTGACCGCCGGTGCGGTCATTACTTGCTTGCGACCGACCGGTTTGTCGGGCTGAGTGACGACACCAACCAGCTCATGCTCGCTCGTTTCGATCAGCCAGCGCAGCGTCGGCACACCGATTTCGCCGGTGCCGATGAAACAAACGCGCATTCGCGCTAGCGCAGCGAAATCGGGAGGCTCCGTCGCTGACGCCGCGCGGCGATAGCTTGCGCCATTACTTTGTCGCCGGCCGTGATTTCACGCTGGCCGACTGACGCCGCGCAGCCGGTGCAGAGATAGTCGTAGATTTCTTTGTCCGGCAGAACTAGCAGCAGCCGCTCACGCACGGGCATCGCCACCTTGCACTTGTCACAATAGAGCTGCGACGCGGTGAAATTCTCAAACTGCTGCTGGCTCATCCTGGGGCTGGACCGGCTCGGTGATTCCGTATTCCGAGATCGTGTCGGTAATGCTTTCGAGAATCTTCAGCAAGACCATGGCGGGGGGCTGCGTCGCATCGACCATCGTGATGCAATCCTTTGAGTAATAATTGAGCACGGGTTTCGAATCCGCTTCGTAAATTTCCAGCCGGCGGCGGATCACTTCTTCATTGGCGTCGTCGAGCCGGTTGTCTTTCAATGCGCGCTTTTTCAGCCGCGAGAAAAGCTTTTCCCGGTCCGGGCAGCTGAGATGAAAGACTTTCTCGACGTCGATCAAGTCCTCCATGATCCGCGCCTGGCCGACGTTTCGCGGAATTCCGTCCAGCACGAGAATGTCGATATCCGGTTTGAACTTGTGGGCGTCGACTGCGGCTTCGATCGCTTCACGCCACAATTCGACGGTGACTTCGTCGGGGACCAGCTTGCCTCTGCTCGAGTAATCGAGAAACGCGTGGCCAACCTTCGATCGCGTGTCGATCGAGCGAAACACATCGCCGCAGGCGCAGTGATAAAATCGCGGGATCGTGCCGAGCGTTCGTCCTTGCGTGCCTTTGCCGCTCCCTGGAGCGCCGAATAGAAGATAGGTGCGGTATCTCATGAACAGAGCCGTCCTTTGTAATACAAATCGCAGCCGATCGGCAACGCCGCTCTAGAGAAAATTACGACGCCGAAGTGGCCGGATCGACATTCACGCGGCGGCCAGCGCGGTCGAATCGCACCCGCCCATCGGCAAGGGCGAAGATCGTGTAGTCGCGGCCGAGGCCGACGTTCTTCCCCGGCAGAAACTTCGTCCCGCGCTGACGGATGATAATGTTGCCCGCGACAACGAGCTCGCTGCCGAATTTTTTCACGCCCAGCCGCTTGCTGACGCTATCGCGGCCGTTTTTAACGCTGCCCTGTCCTTTTTTATGAGCCATGACTATTCAGCGGATTCGGTTTTGGTTTTGCGGGAACGCGCCGGCTTCTTTTCGCCGCCGCTCAGGCTGATGCCGGTGATCTTCACGCGCGTTAACTTACGACGATGGCCAACCGTGCGGTGATAGCCTTTGCGGCGCTTGAATTTGAACGCAATCACCTTCTTGTCCTTGCGCTGCTCGACCACTTCGCCGGTCACGGTCGCGCCTTCGATCAGCGGCTGGCCATGCGTCAGATCGTCGCCGTCGCCATGAAACAAAACGTCGCCAAACACAGTCTCTTTGCCCGGCTCAGCATCGAGGAGGTCGACATCGATAATGTCGCCTTCCGCAACGCGGTGTTGCCGGCCGCCAGTTCTGATGATTGCAAAAGCCATACGCGAGGTGGTGCTTCCGGGGGAAAAGCCGCGCAAAATCACACAGCTGGACCGGCTTGGCAAGTCCGTTGTCGCTGCGGTAGCTACGTCGCCCGACTGATGACAAGCGTGATCTCGCCTTTCGGCGGATGCGCCGTGTAGTGCGCGAGCAGTTCTGCCGGTCCTCCGCGCCGGAATTCCTCGAACTTTTTCGTGAGCTCGCGGGCGACACAGAGCGGCCGCTCAGGCATGATCTCGACGCAGGCCGCGAGTGTTTTCAGCAGGCGGTGCGGCGATTCGAACAACACTGAGGTCACTTCCCGTGCCGCTGCTTTGCGCAGTTCGCGTTCGCGCCCGCCGCTCTTCGGCGGCAAAAACCCACCGTAATAAAATTCGTCGGCGGAAAATCCGGAGCCTACCAACGCCGTCAGGATGGCCGATGCGCCGGGTAAAATGGTGAACGCCAGATCGCGCTTGATACAGGCGGCGATTAGCCGTCCGCCGGGATCGGAGAGCGCCGGTGTTCCGGCGTCGGTGATGAGCGCAACGTTTTCGCCGGCCGCGAGCCGCTCGATCAACTGCGCGGTTCGCATCGCTTCGTTGTGCTCGTGAAAGCTGACGAGCGGTTTCTGAATTTCGAAATGGCGCAGCAGGTTCCCGGAATGGCGCGTGTCCTCCGCCGCGATCACGTCTACCGAGCGCAAGATGTCGAGGGCGCGCAACGTGATGTCGTTCAGATTGCCGATCGGCGTCGCGATGACGTAGAGCACGGCGCACGATTACACGAAATTATATCTTGTGCTGGCTCCTGACCTGCTCCTAAAAATGGGGCCGTGCGTAAGCTCCTTTTCCCAGCATTATTTGTAATCGCCTCGTTCGCGGTTTGCCGAGCCGAGGGACTAGTGAAGTCCACCTCGCATTTCTACTATCACGATCAGAGCGGCGGTATCTCGTCCGCGGCGGTCGTTCATCGTTATTGGAGCGGGCCGATCGTCCATCCATTCGCCAAGATCGATTCGCGCATCGATATGAAATTGATCCGCGCTGCGACTCTTGCGGAGGAGCGGGCGTCTGCAGAATCCCGCGCGCACTGCTGGCAATCGGTGAAGGAAGCACTTCTTGCTTCAGGAGTTATCGATCGCTATCCAACGAGCAGCTACGCCTGTCAGGCGGGCGACGAACTGGTGCGCGATTTCGGTTTTCACAAACTGGCCGGTATCAGCGATCCCTACGATGCGCCGATCGGCGCAGTGCTCGTTTACGGCGTCGGCAGTAATGGCGCCGGTCACGTCGAACTGCGAACGAAGGACGGATTCGTGAGCGATTATCATTCGAAAAATCGCTGCAAATACCCCCTGATCGCGGCCTACGCGAAGTTGGACTGAAGCAAGGCGATTCGGCGCGAGGGGTGAATCCGGTCCGCATCGCAATGTGGTCCGGCCCGCGAAACATCTCGACCGCAATGATGCGGGCGTGGGAAAACCGTCCTGATACTTTCGTTGTTGATGAGCCGTTTTACGCGTTTTACCTGAACGAAACGCACGCCAATCACCCGGGCGCCGCGGAAGTGATCGCGAGCGGTGAGACTGATTGGCAGAAAGTCATCGCGTATCTCACTGGCGATCCACCCAACCGCGCGTCCGTCTTTTTTCAAAAACAGATGACGCACCACTTGTTGCCGCGCGTCGACCGAGGCTGGCTCGCGCAGGTGACAAACTGTTTTCTCATTCGCGATCCGGCGCACGTGATCGCTTCTTACCTCAAGAAGAATTACGAACCGACAGCCGAGGATTTGGGATTCCCGCAGCAAATCGAAATTTTCGAAGTTGCCGCGCGATTGAGCGGTTCGACACCACCCGTGATCGACGCCGATGACGTGTTGCGCGATCCCGGACGGGTGTTGCGGCTATTGTGCGAAGGCGTCGGCGTGGATTTCAGCGATGCAATGCTCTGCTGGCCGCCGGGTCTTCGCGCCACGGATGGCATTTGGGCCACACATTGGTATTCCGAGGTGGAGAAATCGACCGGTTTTCTGCCTTATCGCGAAACGTCGGCGGCAGTCCCGCCGCAGCTTGCGAGTGTGCATGAGCAATGCGAGCGGATCTATCGCGAGCTGCACAAACTCCGCTTGCGCTGATGCTGCAGAATTTCGACGAACGTAATCGCGATCTAATCGTCAACATCAACGGACGACTCGTGCCGCGGGACGAAGCCGGCGTAAGTCCATTCGATTCGTCAGTTCAGGGTGGCGATGCCGTCTGGGAAGGTCTGCGTCTCTACGACGGTCGCATCTTCAAATTGCACGAGCACCTGGATCGGCTGGAGCGCTCAGCGCATGCTCTTTCCTTCTCCGAAATTCCGGCGCGCGAAAAAATCATAGAAGAAATCCGGCGCACACTCGCAGCAAACAGGATGCGGGACGGCGTTCACATTCGGCTCACGCTAACACGTGGCCTGAAGATCACCTCAGGAATGGACCCTCGACTGAATCAAAGCGGGCCGACGCTCATTGTGCTCGCGGAGCATAAGGCGCCGGTCTACGCGAAGACCGGCCTGCGATTGATCACGAGCAAAACGCGCCGACCGCCGCCTGAAGTGCTCGACGCGCGCATCCACCACGCCAACCTGCTTAATTCAATTCTGGCGAAAATCGAAGCGAACAACGCCGGTGCCGACGATGCGCTCATGCTCGACACGCGCGGATTCGTGGCGGAGACCAATGCGACACATCTGTTCATCGTCCGCCGGGGCGCGCTATCGACCAGCCGCGTAGTTGCCTGTCCTGAAGGAATCACTCGCGCCACGGTGATCGAGATTTGTGCGGCGGAAAAAATTCCGTGCGCCGAATCCGACCTCATACTCGACGATGTCTATGCGGCAGATGAAATGTTCTGCACTGGAACGATGGGCGAGCTGGCAGGAGTGGTTATGCTGGATGATCGAACGATCGGCAGCGGCGAAATCGGCCAGATGACACAGCGCCTCAGCGCTCTCTACTTGAAGCGCACCGCCTCAGAAGGTGTTCAGATTACCTAAGCCAGCTACTCGCTCCGCAATGCCTGCGTTGGCCGTTTTCGCCTGCGAAACCGTCGAAGATCGTCTGCCCGTCCCGGAAGTGCATGAAACGCGGCGCGGAAAGCGGAAAGTCGACGCTCTGATCTTTCGCATGCGAGAAGACGTGGAGCACGCGTGCCGGCTCGCGGAATGGCAGTCCGCGCAGAAACAGATCGTTGATCAGACTGAAGATCGCGGTGTTGAGGCCGATGCCGAGCGCGAGCGTAATGATCGCGAGCAAACTGAATCCCGGCGCCTTCAACAACTGGCGGAAAGCAAAACGCATATCGGTCTTCATGAGGCAGAGTTCTCCTTGTTGTTACGATGCGGGATGGTGGCGTCGCACATTCAACCAAATTGCGCAGCCTAAAGAAAGCGTACTGCAAACGGCTTTTCCCGAACCCGCTTCTCCGGCATGTTTAACCGGTGAACGAAGCGCTCACGCCGATGATGCAGCAGTATCAGCGACTGCGTCGCAGCGTGCCGGCCGACGTGCTGCTCATGTTTCGCCTCGGCGATTTCTACGAGCTGTTTTTTGATGACGCGAAAGAGGCGTCCGGCCTGCTCAACGTCGCCTTAACGAAACGCAACGAGGTGCCGATGTGCGGCGTTCCCTATCATGCGGCGCAGAATTACATCGCGAAGTTGATCAAAGCGGGCAGACGCGTCGCGATTTGCGATCAAACGAGCGAGCCGGAACGGGGGCGAATCGTCGAGCGGGAAATCACTCAGATCATCAGTGCCGGGACAGTGAGCGAGTTTGATTTACTGGAAGCAAACCGCGCCAATTATCTCGGCGCGATTTACCTGCACGATGGCCACTTTGGCTTTTCCTACGTCGAACTCACCACGGGTGAATTTCGCGTCGCGCAACTCGCCAGCCGCGCGGCGTTGCTCGACGCGCTGACTCGTGTTGCGCCCTCGGAATTGCTGATCAGCAGCGAACAGGAAGAACAATTCAAGGAGATCGACCGCATTTCCGCCTACGACGGCTACGCCTTCCTGCCGGAGCACGCGAACTACACGCTGTGCGAGCACTTCAAAGTGAAGTCACTCGACGGCTTCGGCTGCGCCGAAATGCACGCGGCGATCAGCGCCGCCGGCGCGATTGTTCATTACCTGAAGCATCAGCTCCGGCGCAAAATCGACCACATCGGCGGGATTCGATGTGATGCATCCGAAGCCTACGTGCTGCTCGATGCGGCGACGCAAACAAATCTTGAGTTGATCTCATCGCGCAATGCACGCGATACCAGTCTGCTCGCAGCGATTGATCGCACCGTCACACCGATGGGCGGGCGTAAATTGCGCGGATGGATTCTGCAGCCGTTGCGCGAGCTTCGCGAACTGGAGCGACGGCAGCAGCTGATCGTCGAGCTGTTGCAGGAATCCGATCTGCTCGCGGCAGTGCGAGCTGAACTAAAATCCATTCGCGATATCGAGCGCGCGGCCGGGCGGCTCAGTCAGGCGTCGGGAAATGCGCGCGATTTCGTCGCGCTGAAGAATTCGTTGCGCTGCATTCCGCAGCTGCGGCGCGAACTGCAACACTTGCTCGATCGGCTCGCGTTTGGCCGGGTCGGCGAGAACGGGAGCATCAATTCACTCGCGCATTCGCTGCTGAACGCAATGCATGAGATGCCGGAGCTCGCGGACAAGCTTGAGCGCGCGGTCGTTGATGAGGCGCCGCTCACTTTGAAAGACGGCGGAATCTTTCGCGATGGCTACAGCCGCGAACTGGATGAGCTGCGCAATGCCTCGCGTGAAGCGAAGACCTGGATCAACGAACTGCAGGAGCGCGAGATCGGCACGACAGGAATCAAGTCGCTCAAGGTGCGATTCAATTCTGTTTTCGGCTACTTCATCGAGATCACGAAATCCAATCTTGCGAACGTTCCGCCGCATTACACGCGCAAGCAGACCACGGTCGGCGGCGAGCGTTTCGTCACCCCGGAGCTGAAGGAACTGGAAGCAAAAATCCTCGGCGCCGACGAACGGGCCCGGCATTTGGAATACAAATTATTCCAGGAATTACGCGAAGAGACATTGCGCG
Source organism: Chthoniobacterales bacterium (assembly GCA_045809945.1). GTDB lineage: Bacteria > Verrucomicrobiota > Verrucomicrobiia > Chthoniobacterales > UBA10450 > CADDYX01. The sequence continues at coordinate 22,526 of JBJMWW010000075.1, read as the reverse complement.
AGATTGCACCGCTCCAGCAAACCGCGGAAGCGATCGCAACGCTGGACGTGATTTGCGGCTTCGCCGAGACGGCGCGGCTCTTCGATTACTGTCGCCCCTGCCTCGAAGAATCGCTGCGGCTCATCATCAAAGACGGCCGCCATCCGGTGCTCGATCAGAAGTTGGCCGAGGAAAAGTTCGTGCCCAATGACACCGAGCTCGATGGCGAGAAGGTGCGCCTCGCGATCATTACCGGACCGAACATGGCCGGAAAGTCGACTTACATCCGGCAGGTCGCCCTGATCACGTTGATGGCCCAGATCGGCAGTTTTGTGCCCGCATCGAGCGCTACGATTGGAATCGTCGATCGGATTTTCACGCGAGTTGGCGCGAGCGATGATATTTCGCGCGGCCAGTCGACTTTCATGGTCGAGATGAACGAGACGGCGAATATCGTGAACAATGCAACCGAACGCAGCCTGATCATTCTTGATGAAATAGGCCGCGGGACTTCGACGTTCGATGGCCTTTCGATCGCGTGGAGCGTCGCCGAGTTCCTGCACGACAAAACGAAAGCGCGGACCCTGTTCGCAACCCATTACCACGAGCTGACGAAGCTCGCGGAGGAGCGACGCGGGGTGGCGAACTTCAACGTCGCGGTGCGTGAGTGGAACGATCAGATTATTTTCCTGCGCAAGATTGTTCCCGGCGGCGCAGACAAGAGCTACGGCATTCAGGTCGCGCGGCTGGCAGGGTTGCCAAGAGCGATTCTCGAGCGGGCCAAAGACATCCTCGCGCACCTGGAGAAACCGAATGGCGCGACGGAGCGGCGTCCGCGGGCGCGCCGGGGTAAAAAGAAAGCGCTGCCGGTTCGCGAGAAGCCGCAAATGGAGTTGCTGTGATCAAGACCGAAAAGGATCTCGACGAGCTGACACGCAGTCACTGGCTCAAGGCTGTGGCAGCGATGGAGATGCGAAATTTTCCCTACGCGATCTCTCTGTTGCAGGGCATTTTGAAACGCGAGCCGGAGTTTTTCACTGGCCGGCAGCTGTTGCGGCGGGCGGAGATCACGCGTTGGCGCGCGGAGAAGAAATCGTTTCTCAACATCTCGACCGCGTCGATCGGTGTCATGAAGGCGCAACGCGAACTGAAGCGCGATCCGGGGCGTGCGGTTGAGTTAGCTGAGAAAGTTCTCGAGAACGAACCATTTAATCGGCAGGCCAATTTGCTCTTGAAACAAGCGGCCATCGCTGCTGGCTGGCCGCAGATTGCGGTGATGGCGCTTGAGACGTTGCTCGAGGAGAAACCGCGCGACACCAAGATCCTGCACGAGCTTGGGAAGCTTTTTCACGAGCTCAGTGAAAGCGAGCGCGAAGTGGAGGTTTACAATCGCATCACCGAAATCGATCCGGTCGATGCAGAGGCGGTCCGGCTTGGAAAGGATGCCGCAGCCCGCGCCTCGATGAAGAGCGGCGGCTGGACGCAGGCCGAGAGCTATCGCGATTTGATCAAGGACAAGGAGACGGCGATCTCGCTGGAGCAACAGAGCCGGATGCAGCTCACGGGTGAATCGCTGGACCAGCAAATTGCTCTGATCTACGCGCAGCACGAGGCCGATCCGCAGAATGTCGATCTCGCGCGGCGCCTCGGTGTTCTCTACGAACAAAAAGACGATCTCGAAACTGCCGCGGCCTGGTTGCGATATGCAGCGGAGTTGACCCACGGGACCGACACCGGTCTGACGCGCAAAGTGACGGACTTGCAGATGAAAATTTCCGATCGTGCGATCACGCAGCTGGAGGAATCGCTCGCAAACGTTGATCCGAATTCCGCCGACCATTCCACCCGCGCCGCTGAGTTGGAAGAGGCAAAACGCGAGCGCGCATCACTCCTGGTCGACGATACGCGTGCGCGAGTGGAACGAAATCCGACGGATCTGCAGCTGCGCTTCGAGCTTGGCCAGCATCTGATGAATGTCGGCCGCCACCGCGAAGCGTTGCCCGAACTGCAGCGCGCGCGGCAAAATCCAAACGCGCGTTTGAAGGCGATGAATTTGCTCGGCCGTTGCTATCGCCAGCTCGGCATGCTCGATCTCGCCGCCAACCAGCTGGAGGAAGCGGCCCGCGAGATCATGTCGATGGATGTGACGAAGAAGGAAATCGTCTACGAATTGGGCCTGGTTTACCAGACGATGGGTGATGCGGAGAAATCGATCGGTTGCATGAAGCAGATCTACGAGGCCGACTACGGCTATCGTGATGTTGCTCAGCGCGTCGAGCAATCATACGCCCGCTAGGTCGCAATAAACCTCACGCGGCTCACGGTTTGTGCGTCCAGAAACCGTTGCTGGCGCGAAAACTAAGTGAAATCTCATCAACCAACCCGAACTTATGAAAAAACTACAGATCGTTTACACGGTGATCGCCGGCGTGGGCATGTTTGCCGCGACGAATGCGTTCGCACAAAACCCACGCGAACTTCCCCCGGTTAATCAACCGGGTTCACAATATTCGGCCAAAGCGGCATCTGGCGCGAAAGGCGCCGACACCGCCACGTCGCTGAGCGCAGCCGACCGCGAATTCGTTCAAAAAGCTGCCGAAGGCGGAATGAAGGAAGTGGAAATGGGGCGCATGGGCGAGCAGCAGGCGAAGAGCGCTGATGTGAAGTCTTTCGGCAAACGGATGGTGACGGACCACTCGAAGGCCAACAACGAGCTGATGGCTCTGGCGCAAAAGAAAGGCGTCAAGCTCACCAATAAAGCGCCCAAGATGGCGAAGATGAACGAAGCGACCTGGGACAAGGAATACATGGCCGCGATGGTTAAGGACCACGAGAAAGATCTCGCTGAGTTCCAGCACGAGGCGACTGGCGGTAGCGATTCCGATATCAAGGCGTGGGCCGGGAAGACCGCGAAAGTCATCCAGAAACATCTCGATCTGGCCAAGAGCACCGAAGCGAAGCTGAAGTAATCAGCCGATCAGTTTAGAAACGCGGCGTGGCTTGCTACGCCGCGTTTTTGCTGTCGACGCGCAACTGCAAATGGAGCGTGATTTCGCCGCCTGGTGTTCGCAATTCCGGGAGGTAGAGCTGCGGATCGAGGCCCGTAATTTGAAGACAGAGTAGTTTATCGTGCGGCTCGCGCCGGCAATCGCCGGCAATCCTGATTGCGTCGAACTCGTTAGGTGACGCCGCGCTGAAAACGCAATTCTCCTTTGCCTGCACGGCGAGCGATTTGATTTCGATCGTCGTAAAAGGACTAATGAAGTCGACTCGGATCCACGATGCGTCGCAATCGGGCGGCAGCCGCAGCGCAATCGATTTCCATTCGCCGTGGCCGATCCGCGTCAAGACCGAGTTTTCCTCGGAGTAAGGCGCCCCATAAAAGACCTGCACGATTGTTTGCTTTCCGATCGCGTTGTCACGCACGGCACCGGATTGCCAGTCGGCGGCGATCTGTTCGCGGATTTTGTGTGCTTGGGAAGCGTAGTAATTGACCAGTTGAGTCGCGTTACCGCTGAGAAGTGTTTCAACCGGTTCTGGTAAACTGCGCGCCGGCGGTTTCTGGCACACGCCCAGACCTGGACCGTTCTCGAACGTGAAGGACCGGCCGTGTGACTTCAGCTCGTTCCAAACTTTCCACACGCCAAAGCCGCGTGTCTGCACAGATACGTCGTGCATGAGCAGAATGCCGCCGGGCTCAAGCTTCGGTAACCAGCTTTCGACATCATGACGGACGGCGGATTCGGTGTGGCGACCGTCGATGTGGAGCAGACCGATGGATTCGGGCGCGAATTGGGGCAGCGCGTCATCGAAATTGCAGCGCAGCAGCGTCGAGAACGCGGCATAGCGCTCCGCGTTGTGTTCGCTCACTTCGCGAAAAGTGGTCTCGTCATAGCCGCCTACGTGCTCATCGCCTGTCCAGCTATCAATGCCGAAACAGCTGGTGCCGGTCGCGTTCTCGGCCGCTGACTGACAGAACGTGAAGTAGCTTTCGCCACGATCAACTCCCAGCTCGACGAGAAGTCGCGGTCGCAGCGTTGCCACGATATCGTAGGCGAACGGCAGATTGTCAGTCCACGCGCCGACACCGTAAACGAGCGGATGGAAATTGCGGGAGAGCAGCTCTGCGATCATGGCGTTTCGCGGAGAAGCACCTCTTCGATCTGCTGCACCGATTTACGCCAGCTCATTTTCCGGGCGCGTCCATATCCCGCCTCCGCCAAACGTTCGCGCAATGCGTTATCCGTCAGCAATTTCACAACACCATCGGCGATCGCGTTTGCGGTCGGCTCGACCAGCCAGGAGTCAACATCGTGAGTCAATATTTCCTCGAATCGCTCGCTCGCGATCTCGACGACGGCACAGCGACACGCCAGCATTTCGAGCGGCACGAATGACGGGTTGCTGAGCGACAGCACGAGACCGACGTCCGAATTGGAGAATAATTGCGCGAGATCGTGCTCCGAGATTTTCCCACGATTGGTGTACGGAAACGGCGGCTCCGGCTCAAGCGTGCCGGAACCGAACAACGAAACGTCCACCTCCGGTACTTGTGCCTTGACCAGACGCAACGCTTCGATGCCAGTCGCGTATGCGCGCCGTGGTGTGCTCGGTCGTGCATAAAAGCAGACGCGACGCTGCTGATTTGTCCGCCGCTGCGGCCGATAAATTTCGGGATCGACAGCGAAATCGAAGTAATTGGTCGTCGCGCCGTACTGTTCGCGCAGCAGCCGCGCGAGCCAGCGCCCGAGCGTGATGCAATGCAAACCGGCGCGATATGTTTCTTCCGCGCCGCGGTAGTTCACCGGCACATCGGGATAAAAGGACGGTTCGAAATCCTGTACGATGTAGAAACGTTTTCCGCTGTTCGGCAGCGCGACCACGTTCGCGACCGTCGGCCAAAATGTGGCGAGCGTGCAATCAGCGGCGCGCGCACTACCGCTCCACTTGTGGTAGATGGCGCGCGTTCGTGGAAAATGTTCGCGCATGTAGTCGCGCACCTGCTCCGTCGTGTAGTCATTCATCGAAATGTACGACACGACGTAAACCCGGACGTCGTGACCAAACTCAGCGAGATAGTCTGCGATGCGAAACAAGCCGATGTCGCCCCCCGCTCCCGGATGCGGTTCCGGCACAAGCATGTTGATGCGCAGACGCCGTCGCGTTCCGAGCCACCCCCAAAGTTTCACCGGGTCGCTCCTGCGATTTGCAGCTGCCGGGACGAAGCGCTGTGAAGCTGAGGAAGCAGCGCGGCGAGATCGGCAGTGCGCGCTGCCGGTGAGTAGTAATCGATAACGGTGCGCCGCGCGTTCGCTCCGATTTTCGCCCGCAGATCTGCGTCCTCGATCAGCGCGGCCAGTTTGGTTTCCCAATCGTTACTCGTCGCGGCGAGAAAACCGCTCTCGCCGTCGCCGATTGCACGTTCGTAGGCATCGATCGCTGAGGCGACGAGCGGCACCCCGAGCGCACCGGCCTCGATGAATTTCACCTCGCTCTTCGCGCGACAGAAAACGTTGTCGCGTTCCAACGGAGCAATCGCGATGTCGATTTGCGCGAGCAGTTCAAACCAGCCACGCCAGTCTTGCAGCGGAAAACGGCGAACACGTTCGCCGAACTGCGCCAACTCTGGCGGTAGATTGAGCGGACCGACCGTCCAAAACTCGAGTTGCGAAAATCGGGCGAGCAGTTGGAGCAACGCAGGCGCCGCTTCGAGGAAATCAATATCGTGTGTTGCTGTCCCGCTGCCGTAGCCAATCACCACTCGATTGCCCGACCGCTGTCGCGCGTCGAAAACCTCCCGAGCGGAGGCTGCCATTTCTTCGCCCAATGCATTGCGGTGCAGGAATGCCGTTTTGCCGGCTTGTTGTGCCAGTTCGGCAAGAAACGGCGTCGCGACAGTTGCTACATCACAAGCGGCAAGTGTTTCGCGGTAGCGTCGAACGTCTCGCGTGTATTGATCGCGCTCCGCCGGCGTCAGCTGCTGCACCGCGCGGTGCCACTCGATCAGCTCCGGCTCGAACACAAGATCGTCAGTGTCGAATATGACGGTTTTTCCGGCGGCTTGCGCTTGATCAATCAGCCGCTGCAATACCGACGACATCGGCAAACGGTATAAGACGAGGGCGTCTGCGTTTGCCGCGCTATCAGCTCGAATGGCACTTTCGTCCGACCAGTCGACGCGATCAGCTTCGTAACCGAGCGCTCGCAGTTGTTCCTGCAAATGAACCGTTCGGTAAAGCGATGTCGTTGCGATGTCGCAGCCGCTCGCAATCAAGAAGCGTCCCTCGCGCTTTTTCGTTGTGCGTTTTGCGTTCGTGCGATGCCGCTCAACGCCGAAGACAAACTCGCGCGGTTCGAATTGCTCGACCAGCTCGCGGTATTTAGCGACGAGATGATTTACGAGATCGACCTCGAAAACGTTCGTGGTGTTGATCATCGACGTCTCGTGATGGCGGTAGAGGCAGAGAATGTTCGGTACGAAGGCGACATGCTTTCCGGCGTGCGCGAACCGCAGCCACATCTCGTAATCTTCCCACCCGAACCAGCCGATCTGGCTTAGCTCATTATCGTAGCCGCCAGCTTCGAGCAGCGCGTCACGGCGAAACATCGCCATCGCGTCGATGTAGGGATACTGCACGAGAATCTCGGGGTCCCAATCGTAGTAGGAAAGAAGACCAACGCGGTTTTCCGGAGTGCCCCGAAATCGGCAGAGCAGACTGAAGGCTGCCACATAATCACCACTCGAGATGGCATCGAGCAAGTGTTGGAACGCGGTAGGAAACACAAGGTTGTCCGCGTCGAGAATGAAGACGAATGGTGCGCGCGCCAGCTGAATGCCGGTGTTCCGCGCGTCGGCAAGGCCGGTGTTGAATTTCTTCGTCACCAGGCGGATCGGCAGATCTGAGCGGTCCTGAAGAGTCGATGCAGCGGCGGCGGAGGCGTCGGTCGAGGCGTCATTGATGATGATGATCTCGAGTGGCTGTTTTAATTCGCGCGCGGCTCTTTCGACGCTAGCGACGCACTCCTCGATGAATTGCGCGTAGTTGTAGAGCGTGATCACAACAGAAAGGGTGGGGGACCGTGCATGCGACCACGCCGCATTTTCACGAGAAGCGATCACGGGTTCGCCACCTTCAGCGGCGGTGCTTTGCGCTTGCAGCCGCTCGCGATACGCCTCGCGTCGGCGAACGACCTCCGCCCGTGCCTGATCGTCAGAACGCGTTGGCGGCGTCTGCTCAGTTCGCTTTTCTGGCGACCGACGCTGAAACAGACTCGCAACGTCCTTCATCAGCGCGCGGCCTAACGAGTCCGGTTCGCGCTGAAGTTGAGATGGAAGCGGCAGGCTCGGCGCATCAATCGGGAAGAACGAGTATGATTGGGCGCGCAGAGCGGCCTCGTCGTTTGTCCGCGAGGAATCAGTCGCTTCAAGCTCGCGCAGAAACGCCTCGCACAGTTTTTCCTGCGGTAAATTTCGCTGCAGGAAATCGAGGCCTTGGTTGGCGATGCGCTCGCACTCAGCTGGATGCGCCAGGTAATACTCGCATGCCGCGATCAGCTGGTCCGGCGCGACCATGACGAAATGGTTCCCCGGCTCGAGTGGCGCGTAACCCTGGCAGGTCTCCGTTATAACGCAGCAGCCATTCGCGAGCGCGACCAGCATTCGGTGCCACTCGAAATAATTCTGCTCCGAGTAGTGAAGGTTGAGCAGGATCTTCGCTCGGCTAAGCAGTTCGTTGCGTCGTTCGGTATCGAGATAACTGCGCGTCGATTTCGTCTTAGCGAAGCCGATCGGCACCATCCGTATATGGCAGTGGCGCGCAGCGAAGAAGTCAGCGTGCTGCGCGAAGAATTTGTCACGGCGGTCGGTTTTCGATCCGAGGAAAACGATGTCGGTCGCCCGATCGCGGTGCGCAGTCGTCGGTAATTTCGCGAGCAGGGGGTCGTAACCGAGTTGGAGATGGTGGCAGCGGATGCCTCGCTTGCGATAAGCCGTTACGCCCAGCGGATTGATGTCGGCGAATGCGCGCGCAAAGCCAGACCAATGCAGGTTGCTGTGGAACCATGGCGTGTCGGGCTGTTCGGTGCAGAGGAGAACGAGAGTGCGCGTTAGTTCCTCGGCGCGCGTACGCGACATCCGCTGGGTGAGGTAAAGGTTGTAAAACTCGTGTGGCACCACAACGAGCTGCAACGTGTCATCTGACGCCTGCTCGAGTGGTGGCTCGTCGATATGCAGCTTGGTGGGAAATCCAGCGTTGCTGAAACCGGCGGCGATCAATTGTGCGATTTCGAGAATGAAGAGATTCGACTTTGATGTGGCGAACATCTCGACCCGCTTTGTGCGCAGCGGGTCCGTCCGTTGTGCAATAGTTCCACCACGTAATGACGAAGTGCCGCGTCGCGGTTTGAGCTTGTCGATCAAATAACCGCGCGTGTGGTGCAGGCCGAGACGCTTGAGCGACTTGAGTGGCATACTGCGCACCGACCCGCGGTGAAACGTCTGCCACACCTTACCTGCGTCACGCACCTGCAGCTCAATTGCGTTCCACCCGCGGCGCAAAGGTAACTCGACGAGAAAGCCGCTGTTTCGTGCTTCCGCTAAGTTCGGGTAGGCCGCGGCAACTTCTGGTCGATGCCTCTTACGCCGCCCCGCAATTGTCTTTCGGCCACTGATCGCGCGAATGCCATGAATCGGCGCGCCGGTTGTGTCGACAAGCCAGCCGCTGATTCTTAGCTCGTCGTCGAAGACGACCGGCTCGATCGGGTCGTCAAATCGAAACGCGAACCGCGCGTCATCACTTTTCATCACACGAGGTCTGCCACGGCTTCTTTACCCTTGGCGGCGATGCCAGGGCGAAGAGCCTCGCGCCTAACGAAAGGTTCGGATTGTAAGCCGGATCGTTTTCGATCTTCTCGCGCCACTTTGCGTGCATGAATTCGTTCTCGGCCAGAAAGCGCGCGCGTTTCTCATGCGTGTCTTCAAACCCGCGACTCGATGATTCGTAATGGATCAGCTCGGCATAGGGGGTGTAGACGATGCGGTAGCCGGCTTCGACGATGCGGAGGCAGAGATCGACGTCGTTAAAAGCGACTGCGAGGTTCGTTTCGTCGAGACCGCCAACCTGCTCGTAAACGCTTTTTCGCAACACCATGCAGGCCGCGGTGACGGCGGAAAAATTCTGGATGAGGTGGGCACGCGAAAAATAGCCGGACTCGTCACGAATGCCGATGTGCGCGTGGTTGCCAATTCCGCCTGCGCCAAGGATCACGCCTGCGTGTTGAATTGTGCCGTTCGGATATCGCAGCCGCGCCCCAACCGCGCCAATCTCTGGACGCAAAGCATGACTGACCATTTCACTCAGCCAGCCGGCGTTCGTCACTTCGATGTCATTATTGACGAGTGCGATTACATCGCCTCGTGCCTGCGATACGCCAAGGTTGTTCAGCTTGCTGAAGTTGAATTCACCGCCGCTTTGCAACACGCGCACATCGACCGCTGGCAATTCTCCGAGAGTCGCAAGATACTCGAGCGTTTCTGTTTCGCGGCTTTCGTTATCGACGACAAGCAACTCAAGGCGCGAGTAATCGGTCCTCGCGAAAATACTTTCAACGGCTCGCTGTAGCAGTTCGCGACGGTCGCGCGTCGGAATGATAATCGACACGAGTGGCGGATTGCTCGGTAGCGAGTAGCGCGCGCGATGGTAAATCTCGCGCGCTGGCTCCACTGTCGCGGCAACGCCGCTACGATCGAAATGCTCCTGCACGGCGCGTGCTGCGGCATTGATAGCGTATGGTTTCGCTTGCGCTGATCCTGCCGCGCTTTCGGCCGACGCGCGCCAGTGATAAAGCACGTGCGGGATGTGGCAAATCTCGCGCTCCGAAGTTTTTTCCACGCAGCGCCACGTCAGGTCGTAATCCTGTGCGCCCTCCAAGCCGGGGCGAAATCCACCGACACTCCGCACGAGATCGCTCGCGTAGAACGTCAGGTGCGAAATGTAGTTCTGCGACGTGAACAAATCCGGGTTCCAATCTGGCTTAAAATGCGGATCGCAGCGGCGACCGTGCGCGTCGAGCTTGTCTTCATCGGTGTAGATGAGGCGCAGGTGCGGATCGCGGTTCAGTTGGCGAGCCGCGAAGTAAAGCGCCGTCTCCGCCAGCTCGTCATCCTGGTCGACCAACGCGACGAACTCGCCGGTCGCCAGCGCGAGCGCGTCGTTCGATGTCGCCGGGATATGTTGATTCGTTTCGTGGCGACGGGCGAGGATTCGCCTGTCGCGCCGTGTCCAGCGCTCGATCTCGCGCCAGACAGCCCGATCTGTCGATGCATCGTCGACGACGCAGAGCTGCCATCTCGAATAGAGTTGATCGCGAACTGAGCTGATCGCGCGGCGGAGAAACGCCACTTCCGGATTGTAAACCGGCATCAGGATTGAGAAGACCGGTCGTGTAGTGAGCGTCTCAATGTCGCGCCGAATCCATTTCCGATCAGCTCGAGTGAGGGTGTCGTATCGACGGATCCACGCCGGGTAATTTCCGATTTCCGATTCGGTATCTTCTTCGTGCCACGCGAGTGGCCCACGGACCCGCTCTTCAAAAAAAGGCTCCCATTCGCCAGCATGCGAGCGAGCTTCCAGTACCACGGTTCGTCGTCCCCACGGCACGACGACATCGATCGCAAAGCCGTTCCGGAGCGAACCCGCACGCCGATCGTATGCGGCTGCGACGTCGGGCCTCGGAATGCCGTAATAGGCACGGAACGTCTTGCTTCCGACCCGCGCGCGCACCTCGGTGACGGCTCCGCCGGAAAGGGCAAAGCACCAACCCGAAAGATGTAAGTATCGTTTCGGCTTCAGCCAGTCTTCCGGCGGATCGACCCAGAAGCGAAAACGTGAAGTGCCCGGCCGGTTGGGCCGAAAGAAGTCTTCGTCGACCGGTGGTGGGACAACCGCATTTGCATCGCCGACGACATGACGCTGCGCGATTGGATACCACTCTCCATCGTCACTCTGGATCTCGAGCGTGATCTCGGACGAACCCGGAGGCAGTTCCGCTGCGATTGCGAAACCGCAGTGGAACGCCTGTTCCGTGAATGGATAACTGGCACCGACGTCTTCGCGAAATAGCCCGAAGTTTCCGAGCGATGTGATGTTTCCCGCTCGTGCGCGAATTGCCATTGTGCGCGCACCAGAGCGGTCGACGCACCAGCCTGTTATGTAGAGCGTCTTTGCTGGCGCGCTCCAGTCAGTTGGCGAATCGAACCAAACGTCAAACCGATCGGCGGGGATGGTTGGATCGGTATCGCTCGGATCCATCGCAGGACCAACGACGTCGCCTGCGAAAACGGAACGCCAGTGGTTATCCGCGCCAGCGACGTCGACTTCGAGGCGGTGTTGACCCGGCGGAACGACTATCTCGATTGCGAACCCGCACCAACGGCTTGCGCCGGCCTCGCCGAGATAACCAGCGACGTCGGGCCGTTCGCGATCGAATCGCCGCTCGATCGTTCGTTCACCGACGCAAGCACGGATTTTTCGCAGCTCTCCGCCTTTGCGCGCGACGCACCAGCCAGAAAGACGCACGCGCCGCTTCGCGACATCCCAGCTCGTCGGCTCATCCAGCCAGAAGCGAAACTTGTCCGACACCACCGCGTTCTGCGGAAGCGCGAATTCCGGCGATGCAAGCGTCGACTCCACGCAACAGTTTTACTCGCAAGGTCACGCGCAGCAAAGCTGGAGGGACGCGCTCGGTCGCGGTGCTTCGGTGCTACGGTAACGTTAGCGAGGTTTGCGCCCGATCAGCTCGAAGCCCGCGCTCACTCGCTTTTGCAAATCCTGCGGCAAGCTTTGCAAGGTGTAGAAAGGCTGCGGTGGCGCACCTTGCGCCGACCAATACTGTGCCCAGTCGCCAAGCGTCGTTTTTCGCAGCGCATCGATTTCGGCTTCGCTCGCGCCACCGTCACGCGCCGCTTCGACGACGCTGTTGAGCAGAAAACCTAGCATGACGCCGGGACCGAAGTTGCCACTCACATCGCACTTCTCGATCTCGAATCCCGCGAACCAATTGCGCACGCCGAACTCGGTTCCATTGTAAAAATGATTTGGCGCTTCGTGCAGCGCTTGAAGAAATGCTGTGTGAATTGCGACGGAGCCGCCGGGTTTCAAGACGCGCAGGATCTCCGCCGCGGCCTGAGTGGGTTCGCGTAAATGCTCGAACACATTGAAAGCAAATACGCGATCAAACACAGCGTCGACGAACGGCAGGTGATGTGCATCACCCACCACGTCGGTATGGCGAAAAATGCTTCGCTCGAACTCGATGCAGTTCGGGTAACGCTGGCGCGTCCCGCCGGCACCTATATTCAGCACGAAGTCGCGACCTGCTTCGAGAATGCGGTCAAACGGTGCGCCGACCGGGTTGCTCGTGTGCTGCGTCAGATTACGAGGCTGGTCAAAGGTGAAGACGGGTACGCCTTCACAAACGGAAAATTCCGAATCGCAGCCCGTGCATTGTACCGTCAATTCACTGATGCTCAGTTCGCGGTGGCAACGTGGGCAGCGCAGTATTGCAACAATTCGCTCGTTCATCCGGCAAGCATTACCTGGTACAACCGCAGCAGTGATGAGGAGGGTGGTGGGACCGATCGTAAGCCATCCCATACCACGCCGAGACGCCCGCCGAGGTATCTGCCGTGCGGCTGACGCGCATCATTCAGGAATGCTTCCTTCACCGGCGGCAGCACCGACTCGTGGCTTGGTGGCGCGATGACCTCCTGTGATTCGCTGAAATGTTCGGGCCAGCATTCGTGCGAAAATACACAGCCTCCGCGATCGAGCAGCGGCAGTACTTGCATAAGGTCGCGCGCGGAGCTTTCGAGATCGACGTCCATCCAGATGCACGAAACGGATCCGAGCGACATTGTGGGCAGGACGTCTGCAAAGAAACCTTTGTGGAAAGTTACGACTTCGCGATGTCCAAACGCCGCGATATTGTTGGCCACCTCCTCAAGCGCCCCGGCAAAATCGCCGGCGGTGTAGTAGGACGAACCACTTACCGGCAGTCCCTCGAATGAGTCGAAGACATGCATTCGAACTCCCAGCAAGTGAGACGCAAAGCTGAGGCATGCGGTAGAGAAGCCTTTAAAGCAGCCGAATTCTAGCAAATCGCCAGCGAGGCCGTGTGCCTTCAACGTGAAGAGATGGTGAGCAATAAGAAAATGTTCCTCCGGAGTAGAGGCCACTCCGTCCTGGCCTTTATCGCTCGACGACGCCGTGCGCGGAAAGTGGCGCTCGTTGAAGCGAAATGCATGAGCGACGCGCGAAAGGAATGTGAAGTACCTGAACAATGTGTGCGCGCGGCGCGACCCTACACGCAAAAGGAAGAGAAGTACTTCGACCGCTTCGCCGATTAACTCCTCCGAGTCGGCGCTCTGTTGGCGCCAGCCGATTGCCGACGTGCTTTCGACCAACGCCATCACTTCCGGTGGAAATGGGCTCTGTTTGCCACGCCAGAATTCCACCGCCGCATCGTTGGTCATACTTGCTGATGGCAGTTCAAGCCGGACGGATTCCTTGCCGATAGAAAGGCCGACCTCGGCGACTGGCGATTGCGCAAGGCGCTCTACCGGCAGGAGAATCCGGAAACCGCTCTGTGTTGCGTCGGGCGTCGAAGGAAAAGCATTCGCGACGTCATCACGCATTATCCGCTGAACCGTTAAGGGCGCTCGCTCGCCGTTGATTACTACGGAAACGTTTACTGGCCCTTTTTCGTCGAGTGCCCAGCCGCTGATTGCGTCTCGAGTCGCATAGTCGATCGAATATTTCAGTGATTCAGGAGCCTCCATGCACTCGATTTCCCGAAGAATTACACTTCATATCTGCTATAACTATCATAACAGCGGCCTGCAACCTGCTTTTCTTCCCGCCGACGAACTATGCGGGCACGGCTACTCACTCTTTTTCTTTGCCTCATCGCTATCTTTTTGAGCCGCGGTCATGCGCTGGCGACGACACAAACATTCGTCGTCACCTCTGCCGCGAATCCCGGCCCATTACAACCCGGCACATTAACTTGGGCAATTTATCAGTCGAATTACGGCACTGCGGATCTCAACTACATCACCTTCAACATTCCCGGCGTGACAAGCGAAACCGAGATCGTGCTTGGCGAAACGTTGTACCTCGGGCGACCCGTAGTTATTGATGCAACCACCCAGCCCGGTTATGCCGGAAAACCTCTGATCCGCATCAACTGCAACCGCTTGGATAGCGGGTTTTGCGTAGTGCCCTTCGGTAATGGTTTGCCCGGTGGCGGCGGCAGCACGATCAAGGGCCTCCGGATCTTCAATTACAATTCCAACGCAATTACGCTTTTCCAAGGCGCCGATAGAAACACGATCGCGAACAACTACATCGGGTTCGCACCGATGCCTGATGGGACGACGTTCAAGAACACGAGCATCGCGACGACCTGCCGCGGCATTGGCATTGCGTCGAATAACAATGTGGTTCGCGCAAACACGATCTCCGGAGTGGATAACGCGATTACGGTTGGGTTCGACATCAGTATAAGCACCCCGCCGCTCTGCACCGGAAACACGTTCGATCATAACTTCATCGGCACCGACCCGACTGGCATGACGAAAATCGGGAATACGTCGGACGGCATTTTCCTTGGTGCTGGCGCCCAGAACAATGTGGTCGGTCCGGGCAATGTGCTCTCGGGCATGGCTTCTTCGGGCGCCGAAATGCTTCACCCGACCGCAGTCAACAATCGTGTGTTCGGGAACCTCATTGGTCTGAACGCTGCCGGCACGGGTGTCATCGGGAACGGCGAGCTCGGCGTACTGCTCGCGAATGGCGCGAACAACAACTGGATCGGCGGTGCGTACGGCGGCGCATATCCGGGCAACGTCATTGCCGGGAATGCGCTCGGTGCGATTGGGATCGGCACGGACCTCTTTCCGATACCGAGCAACAACAATCACATCGAAGGAAATTTTATCGGATGCGATCGCGCAGAAACAAAGGTGCTCGGCTCGGAGGTTAGTGGCATTACGCTCCAGAATGGCGCGAGCGGAAACGTCATCCGCAAGAATGTAATTGTTGGTCAGGGGAACCATGGTGTCGTCTTCGCGTTGGGCGCGAGTAACAACGCAATGTATGGCAACTGGATCGGCGTTACCGACAAGGGAACCGTGATCGCGAATGGCGGTTTTGGCGCTTATCTCCAGGATGCTTCATCCAATGTCGTCCAGCTCTCGGCAGCCAATGCCCGTGCCGGCACAGAACAGAATGTTTTCGGCTCGAATCTCGCCGGAGTAGCAGGTGTTTACGGCAATTCGACCAGCAACATTATCGATCTGACGCAGACGACGACGCGGTTACTCAATATCTCAACGCGACTGCGAGTCGAAGGCGATAATGACGCGTTAATAGGTGGGTTTATCATCACCGGCAGCTCGGCGAAAAAGGTATTGGTTCGCGGCCTCGGAACCTCCCTTCAGGTATCCGGTGCGCTGGCCGATCCGACCCTCCAGCTTAACGGCAATGGCGTTTCGTTGTCGAATGACGACTGGAAGATGACGCAGGCGGCAGAGATTACCGCTACAGGCATTCCTCCAGGCAGCGATCTTGAATCAGCTATCGTCGCCACGCTGCAGCCTGGCGGCTACACCGCAATATTGCGCGGCAAGAACAACGCCAGCGGCGTTGGCTTGGTCGAAGTCTACGATCTCGATTCCACCGGAGCAGCGACCCTCGCGAACATCAGCACACGTGGCGTAGTCCAGACAGGCGACAATGTCATGATCGCCGGCTTCATTCTGGGCGCCGGACAGACGCAGCCGCGCGTTGGCGTGCGCGCCCTCGGCCCATCACTCAGTGCATCCGGCGTGGCGAATCCGCTTTTGGATCCGACTCTTAAGCTGCTAAACGCGAACGGCGCCGTGATTAACACCAACGATAATTGGCAAGATGACAGCAGCCAGGCATCGCAGCTCATGTCATGGAATATTGCGCCGTCGAACTCTGCCGAGTCAGGAATCATCGCAACGCTGGCTCCCGGCAACTACACCGCAGTGGTCACGGGAAAAAACGGTGCGACGGGTACTGCGCTGGTCGAAGTTTACAATCTGCAGTAAGGCGGAGCCGTACGGTTCGGCTTGACCACTTAGCGCGCTTGGTAGTTACGTATCGGGTCGCAGCTTCCTGCTACCCGTTATGCAACTCTTCAGCCGCCCGAAGTCCAAACCGTCCTCCTCGTCCAACGGACACCTCGATCCGGCGAAGCTCTCGTTCTTCTTCGACAACGTTTACCTTATCTTTCCAAAGCTCTTTCATGATGAGGAAGTCGACGCGATCAACGCCGCGATCGATCGGGCTTGGGTAGATCGCTCGATCTACAACAACCTGACGATCTCCGCCTACCCCGGCGAGCCGAACTACACCGAGACCTATTTGCGGAATGTCGATCGCGACGCACGTCAGTCGCGCTACAAACTCAATCACCTCTATCTCTACGATCCGCGGGTGCTCGATCTCATTTATTCCGATAAACTGCACTCGATCCTCACCGAATTACTACAGGCAAAGCCGCTACTGTTTAACGGTCTCAACATGGAACGCGGCACCGAACAGCCGATGCACATCGACACGTTCTACATGCCGCCACGCAGCTTCGGCAAAATGGTCGCGACCTGGCTCGCGCTCGAGGACATTCATCCCGATTCCGGGCCGCTTAGTTACTACCCGAGGAGCCACGAAATCGCCGCCTACAAGTTCAGTCACGGCGAAATTTGGGCGAAGCACGAGGAGATGCCGGCGTTCTACTCCTACTATGAGCCGGAGGTTGCAAAACGCGGCCTAAAGCCGGAAGAGTTCTGTCCGAAGAAGGGCGATCTGTTCATATGGCACGCGCAGCTCTACCACGGCGGCGGCAGAATCAATAACCGCGCGCTCACTCGCCGCAGCATGGTCAACCACTTCTGGACGTACGACGATTACGCGGAGGGCGCGATTGAGATTCGACCCGGCAAGTTCATGCTGCGCCAGGACCGCATGTTCGTAGCACCGAACTTCGTCGAGCGGTCGACGGGCTGACGCTGCGCGCGCAACGCGATCGTTCGCGACGTGGACGGCTTGGATGGGATCGGCTTAGTCGAAGTCTACAAGCTGGACTGAGCGCCGAGCTGCCTGCGGTCGCAGACCGGCGCTACAGAAAAGCGGGCGGGTGACGTTCGCTTCATCGCTGCGGCGACTGTTTGGTGTGATCTCTCGCGAAAGCGAAAACGGCGGGCGCTCTTTGCTGCCCGCCGCCTCACTTGATCTCGTTCCGTCGTGCTACGGTCCGGGAGCGGGCGGCTGGCGGTGCCGGAGGTGCGCCGGCGCCGGCATTGTCTAAGCAGAGGCGGTAGACAAATACTTGTCGCGGTAGATCAAAGCTGCGATTCTTACTCGCTGTGAAAGCCTTACTCGCTTCGGCGTGGATTTTCGCGGCAGTTGCGTTGCCCGGCGCGTTCGCTGCCGCGCCACCGAATGACAATTTCGCCAACGCGCAGGCGCTGAGCGGAAATTCCGGGTCAGGAGATGGCACAACTGTCGACGCGACGATTGAAGCGAGCGAGCCGAGTCATGGCGGCTATCCGGCGGCGGGTTCGGTTTGGTATGTCTGGACTGCTCCAGCCGCCGGGGTGTTCGTCTTTACGAAGCAGGATCCGTATGGGCCAGATGTAGGTGTTTACAGTGGCACCGCAGTAAACGCTCTTACTGAGATTGGAAATGGTTCATCGGCCGACGTGAACCGTTACACGTTCCAGACAAAACAGGGCGTTGCCTATTACATCTCAATCAACATAGGCGGCAGCGGTGCGACGTTTAGCTACAGCTATGCTTTCCACGCAGCGCCGCCGAACGACAATTTTGCCGATGCGCAGCCAATCTCCGGTGCATCCGGCAGCGTGACTGGAAATGTCGCCGCGGCCACGCTCGAATCGGGCGAACCGCACACCGAGAATGGCGGCAGCATCTGGTTCGTGTGGACGGCGCCGAGCACCGGCTCGTTTCGCTTCGATGCGCAGGGACAGATAAACGGATACGTCATTTACACAGGCCAAAGTCTTGGGTCTATGACTCAGGTGTTCGGCGGGAATTTCGTAGCCGGCATTCCGTATGCAGCCGGCATGCGCGTCCAGAGTGGCCAGCAGTATTACATTCAAGTGAGCGGCACGGTGTCGCCGTCCGGAGATTCGACTGGTGACATCACGCTGACGTGGATGCCGGGTCCGGCGAACGACGACTTCGCCAACGCCATCCCCATCTCCGGAAGTGAGGGATCGATCAAAGGAAATACGCGTGGTGCTACGCCGGAATCGGGTGAACGGAATATCTCCGGCTGGCCGCCAACGGAGTCGATCTGGTATGAATGGACAGCGCCGGCTGCTGGTTGGTACACCTTCAGCGCAACCAACGGAGCGAGCGTCTCTAATTTCCTGCTCGCCGCTTACACCGGCTCTGCGCTTACCGATCTGAAAGTGAGCAGCGACAACGCGGCGGTTTACTACGGCGATGGCGTTACGATCACCGTCACCTTCCATGCGGATGCCGGCAGCGTTTATCACATCGCGATCGCGCTGGTTCAGACCTACATGAATTTCTCCTCGCGAGACATCACGTTGTCGTGGCGAAAAGGAACTTCGCCGGCCGATGTCGCGCTCCTGAATCTGTCCACGCGCGGTCGCGTCGGGGCTGATGCCGATGTCCTGATTGGTGGTTTCATTATCAAAGGCGACAGCTCAAAGAAGGTGATGATTCGCGCGATTGGTCCTTCCTTGAATGTTGCTGGAACGCCCGTCGCGGGTCGCTTGCTCGATCCGATGCTCGAGCTGCACGATCACACCGGCGCGATGGTTTTCTCGAATGACAACTGGAAGGAGAGCGCGCAGCAACAAGCCATCATCGATACCGGTATTCCGCCGGGCGACGACAAGGAGTCGGCCATCGTGGCGACGCTTGCTCCCGGCGCTTACACGGCAATCGTGAGCGGCGCGGGCGTGACGAGCGGTGTAGCCTTGGTCGAGCTCTACGATTTGGATGCGGCGTCCGCCACTCGAGTCGCCAATATTTCCACGCGTGGAAAAGTCGAGGGGGATGGAAACGTGATGATCGGCGGGGTGATCATCGGCGGTTCGTTACCGACTAAGGTAGCAGTGCGCGCGCTCGGTCCGTCGCTCGCCGATGCGAAGCCGCCGGTGGCCGACAGTCTCGCGAACCCGGAACTGCGCATGTTCGATCACAACGGAATGGTTCTCTGGGATAACGACGACTGGAATGGAACGCCCGATCTGCAGGCGATCGGACTGGCGCCCAAGAATCAAAAGGAGGCGGCGTTTATCACGACGCTCGCGCCCGGCAACTACACCGTCATCGTTGACGGAGTTGGCAAAACCATCGGCGTCGGACTGGTTGAGATCTACAATCTCGACTAAACCTCGAGCGCGATGTACGGCCCGGGAGGCGCGGGTGGAGCTGGCGGTGTGGCGGGGTGCGCCGCCGCGAGAGTCGCCGATGATTTTGCGGGCGTTCTGGTAGTCGGCGTAAAGGTGGCGCCGCTGCTTTGGAATTGTTCCATCATGCTGTCGATGCGGTCATTCACGACCATGGTGGCGCGGCCGATTTTGGCGTCGAAGGCTTCCCTAATGCGGGTGCGCTTGGCTTTGGCGTGGTGCGGGCCCACTACGATGAGCTGGTA
Organism: Chthoniobacterales bacterium; assembly: GCA_045809945.1. Classification (GTDB taxonomy): domain Bacteria; phylum Verrucomicrobiota; class Verrucomicrobiia; order Chthoniobacterales; family UBA10450; genus CADDYX01. The sequence goes on along the minus strand of JBJMWW010000075.1, from coordinate 2,807 downwards.
GGCATCGATCCGGGTTTGCAGCGCGCTGAGGGTGGGCGCGGTGACGCTGAGTCGCTGAAAACCTGGAAAGCGGAATTAGCGGTGTAGTAACCCGCTACTCGCGAACCGCAGTCGCTTCCTTGCCTTTGCGGCCGCGGAGGTAGTTGAGCTTTGCGCGGCGGGCTTTGCCTTCTTTTTCCACTTCCACTTTGGCGATGCGCGGTGAGTGCGTCGGGAAAACGCGCTCGACGCCTTCGCCGTAGGAGATGCGGCGAACGGTGAACGTCTCGTTTAAACCGCGGCCTTTGCGGCCAATCACGATGCCGGCAAAGATCTGGATGCGTTCCTTGTCGCCTTCGACGACGCGAGTGTGGACGCGCACGCCGTCGCCGACGTTGAACTTCGGCACGTCAGTTTTGAACTGTTCTTTTTCGATCGCGTCGATGATGCGGTTCATAAATTTCTCCTGTAGCCGCCTCGCTCGGCCGAGGCGTCGGCTGCACGAACGGCGACAGAGCGCCGTTGCTACAGCGGGCGGGCGTTCTTAATACGCGCGAGCCCGCCGAAATCAAGCGGAGCGGTTGTGATTTCGGCGACGCTATCTATACTCTGCTCGCGCTGCGCCCGTAGCTCAATTGGATAGAGCGTCAGCCTCCGGAGCTGAAGGTTGCGCGTTCGAGCCGCGCCGGGCGCACGGAAACTCAATGTGGGATGGACCTCCGTGTCCCGACAGTCGCGGCCCGGAGGCCGCTCCCACGTTACGAATTACCGCGCGCCGTTTGCCAGCGCATCGAGTCGCGAGAGCAGATCTTTTTTGCTCGTCATCCCGACCACCTGGTCGACGAGGTTGCCATTCTTAAAAAAGAGGAGCGCGGGAATCGCGCGCACATTATAGCGCATCGAGAGGCTCTGGTTCTCGTCCACGTTCACTTTCGCGACTTTGACCTGCCCGGCTTTCTCACGAGCGATCTCATCGATCAGGGGCGAGATCATTTTGCACGGGCCGCACCATTCCGCCCAGAAGTCGACGAGCACTGGTTGGGCGCTCTTGGTTACTTCCTGGTCGAAGTTCGATTCGTCGAGGCTGACAGCGGCTGAGTTTTCCATGCTCAGACGGTAAGGTAATTCCAGAGCTGAATCAAAAACGTGAGGGCGGAGACACCGAGAAGCGCCCACAGAATCGGCAGCGGAATCGCATCCATTGCGCTGGCCGCCACCGGCGCCTTGCTCACGATTACGGCTGCGACCGGTCGCTCATCCTGTGGCGCCCTGATCAGCGGCTGCGTTTTCGCCATGTTGACGGTTGGTGCGGCCGCCGCAGCAGGAACTGGATCGGGCAGGATGCTAATCCGTGCAGTCTCTTTTCTCGGATGCGTTTCGGGCTGCGTCGGCGCGGGTTCGACGGCGGCAGCAGCGGCAGTTCCGGAGCTCGACGGCGGGCGAAAGACTGTCGAAGTCGGGGGCAAATTTATGGGCGGCGCCTTCGGCGGGGTCACCGGCGGAGGAGGTTGACGCGGCAGCGGCGGTGGCATTGCCGGCGTGGCGCTCGTTGGGGCAGTCGGCGCCGGCGGTATGTTCATCCGGGGCGAAGTCGCGCGGCCGGTCGTGTCGGTCGACGGACGAAACGGACCTTGCGATGGTGGGCGCGCGGGCAAGTTGATTCGCACCGTTTCGCGACGTTCAGCGCCGGGTGGTTTGCTACCCGGCGGCGGCGGTAAAGAAATCCGCACCGTTTCTTTTTTCGGTTCCCTTTGATCAGCCATGGCAGCCCATTGCCGGCGAAAATTCGCTGATTTCCGCCACGTTGTCACTCGCGAACTTTGTCGCGAGGCGAAAAAATCACGCGAGCTCAGCTTTGTGCGAGCCCGTCATTGGGAAGCTGCAGCTTCCCGATATCTACGCCACCAAATCGTAGCCGCGGCTATCGCGGATCGTCCGCGTAACAAATTCGCCGACCGGCGCCGCTTCGTTGAGAATGACGCGCGCATCCACGTCGGGCGCGTCCGCCTCCGTTCGTGCGACGAGCGGTTGATCGACGAGCAACCGCAGTTCGCGTCCGACATTCTGCGCCGCAATTTCAGTGGCGATTTTTTGCTGTGTCAGCATTGCACGGCGGTGTCGTTCGTTTTTTACGCGGGCGGAAATTTGCCCCGGCATCTTCGCCGCACGCGAGCCTTGCTCCTGCGAATACTTGAAGACGCCAAGCCGCTCGAACCGCGCGCGTTCAATGAAGTCGAGCAGCGATTCGAATTCGACATCGGTCTCGCCCGGAAAGCCAACGATGAATGTGGTACGAATCGCAACGCCCGGAATGCCAGCGCGAATCCGACCTAACAAGTCTTCGATGTGCGCGCGGCTCGTCTCGCGGCGCATGCGGCCGAGCATCGCTTCGTCGATATGTTGCAACGGCATGTCGATGTAGCGTGCGACCTTGTCGCATTCCGCGATCGTCGTGATCAGCTCATCGCTCCAATGCGCCGGGTGCGTATAGAGCAGTCGCACCCAGAACTCGCCGTCGATCTTCTGAATCTCGCGCAACAGCTTGGACAAGGTCGGGCCGCGCGACGAATCGACGGGCTGTCGAGGCCCCGCCTTTTCGCTCCACAAATCCATGCCGTAATAGGTCGTGTCCTGGCTGATCAGATTCATCTCCTTCACGCCCTCGGCGACGAGGCCGCGAATTTCGGCGAGCACCGAATCAGGTTGTCGACTCCGATGTCGGCCGCGCATCTGCGGAATGACACAGAAACTGCACGGGTGATTGCAGCCTTCTGCGATTTTGACATACGCACTGTGTGACGGCGTGAGACGAAACCGCGGCGTGTCGT
>JBJMWW010000074.1:0-49270 GCA_045809945.1 Chthoniobacterales bacterium | reverse complement strand
TTGCGACGAAGAGAGGCATCCAGCCGCCAAAATGATCCACGTTCTCGATACGCTGCAGCTCGGCAGGCCCAGCGTGATCGCCGCAACAGCGCTCGAGACCGAGGACGGGATCGCGCTGTTCGATACCGGTGCTGAATCAACCTTCGATAACGTCGTCGCCGAGCTGCGCCGAGTCGGCGCGGCGGCAAGCGACGTTCGTCACGTCTTTGTCAGCCACATTCATTTTGATCACGCTGGAGCGGCGTGGCGTTTCGCTGAACTCGGCGCCACGATCTACGTGCATCCGCGCGGGGCACCGCATTTAATCGACCCGACGCGGCTGGTCGAATCAGCGACCCGCATTTTCGGCGATCAGATGGAACGGCTGTGGGGACGCATTGCAGCCGTTTCTGCAGATCGCGTTCGCGTGGTTGAAGACGCAACCATCGTTCAGGTCGCGCCGTTCCAAATCCGAGCGACCGAGACGACCGGCCACGCGACGCACCATCACGTTTACAGTTGGGACGACGTGCTTTTCGGCGGCGACGTCGCTGGAGTGCGTCTCGGAACAGGACCGGTAATTCCGCCGTTTGTTCCACCCGAGTTGCATGTGGAGTCATGGCTGGTCTCGATCGACAAAATGCGTGCTCTGAATCCGGCGACGCTCTACCTGCCGCACTTCGGCAAAGTTGAACACGACGTGATGTCGCATCTCGATCAACTTGAAGGGCGCGTTCGTCGCTGGAGCGAGTGGTTTGGCGACCAAATCGGCCGCGGCGCGACCGAGGAGCAGCTTGTGCCCGCGTTCGCGCAGTACGAGCACGCCGATTTGCTCGGGCACGGCGGGGACGATGAGTTGGTGCGCGACTACGAAACGGCGGATCCGAGCTACATGGCTGTAACCGCGTCGCTGCGCTACTGGCGCAAGTATCACCCGGAGCGCGTGGTCGCTACCAGCTCACGGTAACGGTTCCGTTTTTGCCGCGTTTCACTTTCGTTCCGATCACCCGCAGAAAGACAAACGAAGATTCGCGGTAGTATTCGGGCTCACCATAAATGATGCGCGTCTGGGTGGAGTCGCGGTTCGTCGCGATCGCTTTGAATGCTGGGAGATCGCGCTCGCGCACCATCACGCTGACATGCATGACATCCTCCTTTTGTTGCCCACGAAAGATGCGCCAGACCGATCCGAGATACCAGGAGATGTGCGGCTGGTCGATGCGTTCATGCCGGTAGTTAAACTTCAGACCAACGATATGACCGAGGGGCGGCGGATCGAGCTTTCCCAGCTCGGGCATGTCGTAGATTTTGACCTTGCGCCACGTCTTGCTGTCGAACTGGTCCGCGAACGCTGTTGCACCGAAGAGCATGAGCAGGAGGAAGACGTTCATCGCACGTAACTCGCGCCGTTAATGTCGAGCACGGCGCCGGTCATCGCGGCGGGCGCGCGCAACGCGAGATAGGCGACGACATTGGCGACTTCTTCCGCGTCGTTTACACGGCGCAGCGGAATCTCAGCGAGAATTGTGTCGCCGCCGCGACTCGTCAGGTATTCCTCGGCCATTCCAGTCATGGTGAATCCCGGCGCGACGGCAAAGGCATAGATCTCTTCCGCTGCGTAAGCTCGCGCGATCGTCTTCGTCACCGCGATCAATGCAGCTTTGGACGCGGCATAATGCCAATGATCGGGCGAATCTCCTCGATGCGCCGCGCGGCTTGCGACGTTCACCACGCGGCCGCCACCCGCCCGCGACCGGAAATGTGAGACAGCGAGTCGGCACAAATCCGCGGCTGCCTGCAAATTAATCTGCATCGTACGGTGCCACCGCTCGTGCCAAGTCTCGGTCGATTCGCCGATCGACACCGGCTCGTAAATTCCGGCGTTGTTAATCAGGACATCGATACGGCCGTCGAACAGTTCGAGAGCGCGTTGCCACAATTGATCGGCAGCATTCGGCTGCAGCAAGTCCGCGGCAACATCGCCGCTGGACGTGCCATGACTGATGACGCGCGCACGGTCACCGCGCAGTTGCTCGCATATTTTCCCGCCGATGCCGCGTGTCGAACCAGTGACGAGAACGTGCGTGCTACTGCGGGCTGAATCCCGATGTTCTGTCATGTATCAAGGCACGGAGATTCCTCGACTGCGCTCGGAATGACAACTGGTCAATGCGCAGTCTCGTTGAGCAGCTTGAGCAGTTCATCTTTCCAGAGCGCAGCGAGTGTATGGCTGCCGTGGCCGCGCGTTTTGTCGCTCAGCGGGATAACGAGCGCGCGGCCGTGCGGCACGCGTTTGATTTCGCGTCCGAGGATGCCCAACTCCGGCGGATTGATCAGGTCGTCTGCGGAATTGATCGCGAGCAGCGGCGCCTGGATTTTCTCGAGGTTCGGGCCCGGATCGTAATCGTGCGAAGCTTCGAGCGCGTAGAGCACGTCGTTCGTATCGGCGTGCTGGAAGTAATTGTCGACAAACTTGCCGAGAATCTCATCCGTCTTCGCGAGAGTCGGCGCTTCCTGTTGCCGCAGAATCGCGTTCTCGCTCATGAACCAAAGCATCTCGGCGGCGGTGCGCAGACTCTGCGGCTGCGTTTTATAATCGCCATTCTGCCACGCCGGATCGTTCCGAATCGCGTCGATCACCGTTTTGCGCCACGCGCGATTGCGTCCCGAAATTTGCGTCGGCAAACTCGCGAGCGGCATGAGCGCATCCATGAAATCCGGATGCGTTTCGCCCCAAAGCCAGGTGTGCATTCCGCCCATCGACGTTCCCATGATGAGGCGCGCGTGGTTCACGCCGAGGCCGTCGGTCAGCACCCTGAACTGCGCCTCGACCATATCGCGATATCCGTAGCGCGGGAATTTGGCGTGCATCCCTTCGCTCGGGCGTGAGGACTTGCCGTGGCCGATGCCGTCGGGAAGAACGATGAAAAATTTTGACGCGTCGAGTGGCTGGCCGGCGCCGAACAGTTCTCCCGCAAATTCGGGCCGGATGAATTGCGCGCCGCTCCCGGTCGTGCCGTGCGTAATGAGCACGGCGTTCGTCGTTTTGCCGCTACTATCCTTCTGTGGCGCGCCGAGCGTGCGATAGTGGATGCGCAGTTCGGGTAATGTTTCGCCACTCGCGAATTTGAAATCGCGAATAACGAAGTCGTGCTCGGTCGGCGGCGGGTAATCAGCCGCGAACGTGCTGATTGCACCGATCAGGAACGCAAACGCAGCAAGTCGCATGGCGTCACTGAATCGCTGTTACGCGTTGAGACAACGGCAAATCGCGACAAAATTGCTCAGTCAATGCAGCCCACCATCCTGATCGTCGACGACGAGAAACATACGCGCGACGGGCTGCGTCGATTGCTCGAAGACACCTACGACGTTTATGTCGCTGCGGACATTGGCGGTGCCATGGATGTGCTTGAGCGGGAGCAGATCGACGTCCTGATCACCGATCTGCGACTCGGCGGTGAGGATGGAATGCAGTTGATCGAGCGTGCGTTAAAACGGCCGCATCCGCCGATCTGCATCATGATGACGGCATACGGCTCGGTCGACACCGCGGTCGAAGCGATGAAGCGCGGCGCTTACGATTTCGTGACGAAGCCGTTGAATCTCGACAAAGTGGAAATGCTGATTGCGCGCGCTCTCGGCTCGCGGCGGATCGAGCAGGAGAACCGCGCGCTCAAACAGCAGATCGACGAGCGGTTCGGACTCGAGAACATCATCGGCGATTCGCCGGCGCTGCACGAGGTACTCGACACCGTGAAGCAGGTCGCGCCCTCGAATGCCAACGTGCTCCTCGAAGGCGAAAGCGGCACGGGCAAGGAACTCATCGCACACGCGATTCATAATTTGAGCCGGCGCGCGAAAGCGAAGTTCGTGACGGTGCATTGCGCGGCGCTGACGCCGACATTGCTGGAAAGCGAACTCTTCGGTCACGAGCGCGGCGCGTTTACCGGCGCACATGAGCGGCGGATTGGTCGTTTCGAGCAGGCCAACGGCGGCACGCTGTTCCTCGACGAAATCGGTGAGATCGATCCGGCGACACAGGTGAAATTGCTACGCGTGATCAGCGAGGAGCGTTCATTCGAGCGCGTCGGCGGAAACCAAACATTGAAAGCGGATGTGCGTTTGATCGCGGCAACGAACAAAGACCTGGCGAAGCTCGTGGCCGAGGGAAAGTTCCGTGACGATCTCTATTTCCGGCTCAACGTCGTGCACATCACGATGCCGCCGTTGCGCGAGCGGAAGGAGGACATTCCGCTGCTCGTGAACAGCTTTGTGCGTCACTTTTCGAAGCAGAACGACAAGCCATTGCTCGAGGTCACGCCCGATGCGATGAACATGCTGCTGACCTACAACTGGCCCGGGAACGTGCGCGAATTGCGCGCAGCAATCGAACACGGCGTTGTCATGGCAACCGGACAAAAGATCACGGCGCGCGATTTGCCGGTTAATGTAAGACAGGCGGTGAGCGCGCAATTGCCGGCGGGGATCACGCCGACAAAAGCGTTCGCCCGACAAGGCAGCGCGCTCGATCTGCACTCGACTGAGCGCCGCTTGATCATGCAGGCGCTGGCGAGCACGAATGGTAACATCACACGCGCGGCGCAAAAGCTCGGGATCAGTCGCCGCACATTGCATCGCAAGATTAATGAGATGGACGCGGAGAAAACTGGGGCAACAGGCGCAGCGGTGGAACCGAACAAATGAACCGTCGGTCTGTCATTTCTAGCGCAGTCGAGAAATCCCCGGCTTCTGCGCACGAAGATGTCTCGACTGCGCTCGACATGACAGAGAGCGACCGACATTTTAACGTCATGGCGGTCGTGAACGAGAAGCGGATCTTCGGCACCGATGGCGTGCGAGGCGTGGCGAACGTCGAGCCGGTGACGGCAGAGACGGCGCTGAAACTCGGAAGGGCGGCGGCGCACGTGCTGATGAAGCTGAATCCGCGCGCACACCCTGCCAACACGCGGCCAAAGATCGTCCTCGGCAAAGACACGCGGCTTTCCGGCTACATGTTGGAAAATGCGATGGTCGCCGGCATCACATCGTTTGGTGTCGATGTGCTCGTGATTGGACCGCTGCCGACGCCGGGCGTCGCTTACATCACCCGTTCGTTACGCGCTGATGCGGGAATTGTGCTCAGCGCGTCGCACAACTCGTACGAAGACAACGGCATCAAATTTTTCCGGCACGACGGCTATAAGCTGGACGACGAAATCGAACGGCGGATCGAGCAGCTCGTCTTCAGCGGTGAAATCGACAATGTGCGGCCGACCGCCGCCAAGATCGGCCGCGCGACACGGATTGACGACGCGCTCGGACGATATGTCGAGTTCGCCAAGGCGAGTTTCCCGCGCGGGATGATGCTGGAGAAGATCCGGATCGCAGTCGATGTCGCGAACGGCGCCGCCTACAAATCGACGCCGTGCATTTTGCGGGAGCTAGGTGCCGACGTCCGGGTGGTGCACAACGAGCCGAACGGCACAAACATCAATGCGGGCTGCGGCAGTACGCATCCCGAAGAAATTCAGCGCATCGTCCGCGAAACTGGCGCTGAAATCGGGATCACGCATGATGGCGATGCTGATCGCGTCCTGCTTTGCGATGAAAACGGCGAGATTGTCGACGGCGACGAAATTCTCGCGATCGCCGCGGTCGATATGCTCGAAGGCGGGCGGCTGCGCGAAAAAACTCTGGTTGCGACCGTGATGAGCAACTTCGGTCTAGACGAGGCGCTTGCGCCGCTCGGCGGCAGAGTGATCCGCGCTAAAGTAGGCGATCGTTACGTGCTGGAAGAGATGGTGCAGCGCGACCTGAACCTCGGCGGCGAACAAAGTGGCCACATGATCTTTCGCGATTTCACGACGACGGGAGACGGCATCATCAGTGCGTTGCAGGTGCTGCGGATCATGCGGTCCACCGGCAAACGAGTGGGCGAACTGAAGCGTTGCCTGAACAAATATCCGCAGGCACAGCGGAACCTTCGTGTTCGCGAAAAGATGCCGATCGACAAAATTCCGAATGTGCCGCAGCTCGTGGCGGACGCGGAGCAGGAGTTGAAAGGCAAAGGTCGCGTGCTGCTGCGTTACTCTGGAACGGAACCGAAAATCCGTTTGCTGATTGAAGGCCGCGAGCTTTCACAGATTGATCGGCAGGCGAACCGGATTGCGGACGCGATCCAAAGCGCGATCGGGGTAAACTGAGCGATGCATTCAAGCATTGTCATCCCGAACGCAGTGAGGGACCTCGCAAGCTGGCTTGTGCGTCCGTTTACGATTCGCGCGCCAAGGACGTTTGTGAGGTCCTTCGCTTCGCTCAGGATGACAGCGGCGCTATGACATTGGCGCGAGTTATCGAAGCGTTGTTATTCAGCGCGCAAAAGCCGCTCTCCACTGCCGAGCTGCGCAACGCGATCAAGAGCGCGGGCAAGGAAGATGAGCTCACGCCGAATGAGTTTGCGCGCGTGAATGAAGCGGAGATCGCCGCTGCGCTCGAAGAGTTGAAGATCGAGTACATTCAGCAGCAGCGCGGGTTTCAGTTGATTGAAAAAGCGGATGGCTGGCAGCTAGCGAGTGATCCGAAATACGCGCAGTGGGTCCGCCAATTATTTCCGGCCGCGAAACCAGCACGACTCAGTTCGCCCGCGCTGGAAACGCTCGCTATCATTGCCTACCGGCAGCCGATCACGCGCGCCGACGTGGAAGTGGTGCGTGGCGTGAATATCGACGCCGTGCTGCAAACACTTCTCGAGCGCGGGCTCGTCAAGATTTCCGGACGCGCCGAAGTTCCCGGCCGTCCATTGTTGTATGAGACAACCGAGTTTTTCCTCGAGCATTTCGGCCTGCGCAATCTCGACGAACTTCCCAACGCTGAGGAACTGCGGAAGCGCTATTTGCCGGTCGCGCCCGTGCCACCGCCAGCCGAGGAAACGGCGACAGCTGCGACCGAGACGCAGTAAAGCCTTTCGCATCGGCGGTTTGCTGCGCTAAATTCGCGGCGGAACGATGGACACCGCGCGTGACGAATTCGCGATTGGCGAACAACCGGTCATTGGCTCTGCCGCTGTCGCCGAATCGCAGCCGGCCGAAAACTTTGACGATCTCGGCGAGTTGCCGCGTTCCTACGACACGCCACTGCTCATCGCGGTCGCGCGCGATCCGCGGACGATCTTCGCGTATTGGGACATCGACTGGCCGTCAATTTTCGGCGATACGACGCCGCGTGAGCGCGCGGTGTTTCTGCGCGTCATTGCGAACAACGAGAGCGACGAATCGCTCGTCGCAGTTGAGCCGCTCGCGGGTAGTTGCTATGTCACGGTTGGGAACGCCGACACCGGATATCGTCTCGAGCTCGGGTATTATGACGATAGCGGCGCGTGGCAGTCGATCATCGCGTCAGATCGCGTGATCATGCCGCGCGACAGCGTGGAGCAAGGCGACGAATTTCAGCTCGTGACCGTGCCGCTGCACCTCAGTTTTCAGCGGCTGGTCGATATTTTTCGCGGCTCGAAATTCGATGGCCAGGCGATCAGTGGCGCGATCGCGAATTTGCAACAACGGTTCGAGCCCGGCGGGAGCAGCGAGCCAATTCGGTCCGAGCACGCGCAATTAATCGAGGCGTTGGAATGGAGCCTGTCCGACTCCGAAGCGGATCAACGCTCGGAGTTTCGCGCCACCGCGAAACAGAAACCGATCGGACGCGCACGACTGGAGCGCATCCTCGGTTTCGGTGCGGCGAGTCCTACGAGCAGCTCGGGCGGTGGCGGTAGCTAGTCGAAACGCGACATACTCAGGCCCTCCGGCATTTCCGGAGGCGGCTCATTGATCCGGCTGTGCTTCTTGCCGTAGCCGAAATAGAAGATGAAGCCGATCAGCAGCCAGACAATCAGGCGCACCCAGTTTGTCCAGCCAAGTCCGAAGATCATGGCGCCGCAGACGACAATGCCAAGGATGGCGACCAATGGCGCGGCCGGCACGCGGAACCCACGTTCCAGCTCAGGACTACGCACGCGCATGATCCACACGCCGGCGCAGACTAGCATAAACGCGAAGAGCGTCCCGATGCTGGTCATTTCTCCCGTGACGTCCGCCGGAACGAAGGCGGCCATCAGACCGGTGAAGACAAAGAAGAGCACGTTCGACTTGTACGGCGTACGGAAGCGTGGATGGATGTCGGAGAAAATCGGCGGCACAAGGCCGTCACGGCTCATGGAAAAGAAAACGCGCGATTGGCCGAGCAACATCACCAGGATGACCGACGAGAAGCCGGCGAGAATCGCGACGGTGACGGACTTGGAAAGCCATTCGTAGCCGTGCATGTAGGTGCTGATCGCGTAAGCAACTGACGCTTCACCGCCACGCAGTGGATCGCGGAAGTCCGCCACGGGCGCGAGACCGCTAAGCACGTATGAGAAAAGGATGTAGAGGATCGTGCAAATGGCCAACGACCCGAGAATTCCGATCGGCATATCGCGTTTTGGATTTCTCGCTTCCTGCGCTGCAGTGGAGACGGCGTCGAAGCCAATGTAAGCGAAGAATACTACCCCCGCGGCGCCAAGGATTCCCATGATTCCACCGAAATGATGAGTAATACCTTCCGCGGTGGTAAACGTCCCCGGGGGTGGGATCAGCGGCGTATGGTTCGCCGGATTGATGAAGCCCCAACCGAGGCCGATGACGAGCAGGACGATGCTCATTTTTACGATGACGATCAGTCCATTGACGAACGCCGACTCTTTAGTGCCGCGAATCAGGAGCAGCGTAAGAAGAAATAGAATGAACGCCGCTGGAATGTTGATGATGCCGGCAATGCCGGATGCGTCGTGCTCAAACGGCGTGTGCGACCATCGGAAAGGCATACGCCATCCGAACCAATCGAGCACGCGGTTGGCGTATTGGCTCCACGAGCTCGCGACGGTCGCCGCCGCAACCGCATATTCGAGGATCAAATCCCATCCGATGATCCAGGCGACGAGTTCCCCCATGGTCGCGTAGGAATAAGTGTAGGCGCTGCCAGCGACGGGAATCATCGAGGCAAACTCGGCGTAACACAGGCCGGCAAACGCGCAGCCGATACCCGCGACGATGAAGGCGAGCACAACAGACGGACCTGCCCGTTCGGCGATCGCTGAGGCTGTTCGCACAAAGAGGCCGGCTCCGATGATCGCACCGATGCCGAGCGCGATAAGATTCCACGGCCCGAGCGAACGTTTCAGACTGTGCTCGCCGACGTCGGCGGCTTCGGCCATCAGCTTCGCGAGCGGTTTTCGTGCGAATAAATTTGCCATGGGATTATGTCCTTTCGACTGACGGCGCGCGTGATTTGCGCCACAAAAAATAGACCGGCACGCCGGCAAGCACGATGACCAAACCGGGCCACGTGGTTTGCGTGCGATAGATCGCGAGCACGACCAGGATCGTTGTCGCGGTGACGATATAGAGCGCCGGCAGGATTGGATAACCGAACGCGCGGTAGGGACGCTCCGCATTCGGCTGCGTGCGCCGTAACACGAAGAGCGCCGCAATGGTCAGGATGTAAAAAATGAGCGCGGCCGAAATGATGTAGTCGAGCAGGTTACTGTAAAGATTGCCGAAAGTGATCGCGCCGCTTCCGGCGTCGACACTCCGCGTCCGCGGCAATACGAGAAACGCGGTCCAGATTCCCTGCAACACGAGCGCCATCGCCGGCACATGTTTGGTGTTGAGCCGGCCAGTCGATTTGAAGAAGACGCCGTCGTTAGCCATGGCGTAGTAAACGCGTGCACCGGCCAGGATCAGTCCGTTCGCGCAGCCGAAAGTCGAAATCATAATCGCGATCGCCATGATGATTGCGCCAGCGCCGCCGAACATCACGTCGATGACGGCGGTCGCGACCCGATCGTCGGGCACGTGTTGAATTTGCGCGAGCGGCAAAACGCAGAGGTAGGCGACGTTTGCCAGAAGGTAGAGCGCGATCACCAGTCCGGTCCCGAAGGCGAGCGAGAGTGGCAGGTTGCGCCGCGGATCTTTCACTTCACCGGCGGTGAACGTGATGTTGTTCCAGGCGTCGGCCGAGAAGAGCGAGCCAACCTGGCCGACACAGACTGCGATTAACATGCTGAGCGCGCCGGCCGTCGCCGTGACTGTCGCAACCGACGCGATGTCCGATTTAATCGGGGTCGCACCGACCGAAGTCCAGAAGTGGCCGAAGTTCGCGCTGACCGCGGCGGCGTTTCGGCCGACCAAAATCCCGAGCACAACGAGCAGGAAGAGCGAGAGCGTCTTCGCCGACGTAAAAACGTTCTGGATCAGCTTGCCGAGTTTCAATCCGCGCGTGTTCAGGATCGTCAGCAGCACGATGATCACGATCGCGACGAGCTGTTGCACGGAGAGGCTGATCGCATAACTGCGCGACAGCACGATTGGCGGAATGATCCACGCCGTTGGCGAAATACTTGGCGCGACGACACCGAGAAAACGGGCGAACGCCACAGCTACGGCCGCGATCGTCCCGGTCTGAATGACAAGGAACAACGTCCAGCCGTAGAGAAATCCCCAGAGCGGTCCGTAGGCTTCGCGGAGGTAGACATACTGCCCGCCGGCGCGTGGCATCATCGCTGCCAGTTCTCCGTAGCTGAGCGCTCCGACGATCGTCAGCGCTCCAGTAACAAGCCAGACGACGAGCAGCCATCCGGGCGAGCCGACCAGCCGGCCGATATCGGCCGAGACAATGAAAACGCCCGACCCGATCATCGAGCCGGCGACGAGCATGGTCGAATCGAGCAGGCCGAGACCGCGGATAAATTTCGTGTCGTCGGTCGCCGGTTCGTTTGTCATCGCGTGTTGGCCGGCGAGTTAATCACCCCGTGACTGATTCGAGCAACGTCAAAAGCATGCGTGTTTCGGCGGTAGACTTTGCCGCACAAACCAACAGACTCGGCTATCTCTCATGCCCGAAGAACGAATTAACGTCATTCTGAAGAGCTTCGAAGCTCCGGATGAGGTGCGCGAGTTTGAGAAAGGCCGGTTCGAAATTGTCGAGCTAGGCGGTGTCACGATCGGGCGTGCTACCTATCAACCTGGCTGGCGTTGGAGCGAACATGTTGGCCCGGGTGTCGGAGCTTCCTTCTGCCATGTTGAGCACGTCGGACTGGTCCTATCAGGGACCGCTACGGCAGCGTTCGAGGACGGTTCCGTCGTAGAATTGCGCGCTGGAGAACTGTTCTACATCCCGCCGCGACCCCACGACAGCTGGGTAGTAGGCGACGAACCGTATGTGTCGCTGCATTTTCTCGGTGCCGCTCACTACGCGACGCAGAGCAGCTAATCGCGCTCAGCTCGTCCCGCATGGCACGTATCCATCGACACTTCGATTTTTAATGTGCTATGCTCGGCGGCTCGTGAAAAACCGCTTCCTCTCACTTCTGCTTACACTCGCGGTTGTTCTGCCGGCGCAGGCGGGGCTGCAACACCGGTCGAGTTCAGCCAAAGTCAACGGACTGGTCGAGGCGCTTCCGCTCGAGCGTTCGCCCCAGAATCATCTGATGGTGCGCGCGTTTATAAATGGCAAACCGGCCCTGTTCACTGTCGACACCGGCGCGCCGGTGAGTGCGATTGCGGTTCAGCGGCGCGAATTTTTTGGGCTGAAGTCAATCGCGGAAGGCGGCGAGATTCCAACCCGCCTGAACGTGAACGGCGCGTTCAACAACGTTGTGACTGCCAAAACGCTGCGGCTTGGCTCGCTGAATCTGCTCGACGAGCCATTGGTCGCAATCGATTTGCGAGGCCGTCCACGGGCCCGCGTCAAAGGCCTCGACGAGCCGGCGATCGACGGAATTCTCGGCGCAGACATTCTCTTTCCTACGAAAGCGGTGGTTGATTGCGACAAGCAGTTGCTCTTTTTGAAGATGGATCCGTCGGCGCCGGCGGGAATGCCCGGCATAAACACCCGCGGCTTCGGTCGCGTGCCGATGCACGTCAGCTCCGGCTATAATTTGTACGTCGACGGGATGGTGAACGGACGCGCGGCCAAGTTGATGGTCGATACAGGGGCGTTTGCGACGCTGCTCCATTCCGATTTCGTGCGTAGCATGCGCATTCCGGTTCGGCGGTCGCCGTTCACGTCCTCCGGGGTGAACCTGAGTGAACGACGCGTGCAGCTAGCAACGATCGCCAACTTGTCGATCGGCTCGATCGATATGCAAGGCAAGGAAGTTGGCGTGATCGACATGACCGGCCTGATCCACGGTGGATTGCTCGCTGCCAGACCGCCGGTGGTCGGTTTGCTCGGCTCGGAAATTTTGCGACGCAACCACGGCATCATCGATTTCGGGACCAATACCCTTTACCTGAAAAAGTAAGCGGCTCGCATTTTCGGCGAGCATCGGATGCGCGGTATTGTGGCAATGGCCTTCTCCCTTGGGAGGATGTTCGTCGCTGCGGAAGCCCACGCCGACGAGGCCGCTGTTCCATGAGCGGTCTTTCTGATATGACCTTTCGCTGCCATGATCGCCGAAGAACTGCCGTCGCAGCCGCAGCCCGTTGATCTGCGATTCAATCAATTGACGGCGGAATCGTACGAAGAACTGCGCTGCGTGGCGGCGCGATACCTTCAGGGAGAACGCGCTGAACATACCCTGCAGGCGACAGCGCTCGTGCACGAGGCATTCCTTCGGCTCGTCAGGCTAAAGGAAATTCCATGGCAAAACCGCGCGCACCTCGTCGCGCTGGCGGCGGGCGCGATGCGACGAGTTCTCATCAGCTACGGCCGTGCACGTTTACGCCTGAAGCGCGGCGGGCCCGGCGCAACGCGCCTGCCGCTGGACGAAGCGTTTCATTTCTCGGAGGAGCGCGCATTGGACCTCGACGCAGTCGACGAAGCTTTGCGCGAACTTGAAATAGTCGATTCAAGGCAGGCGCAAATTGTGGAGATGCGGTTCTTCGCTGGCTTGACGGTTGAAGAAATCGCAACGCAGCTGCGGCTCTCACGCGCGACCGTCAAACGCGATTGGGCGACGGCGAAAGTCTGGCTGCGGGCCCGCCTCAGCCAACCATGAAGGAAGAGACTACTGTTACCTTCGGCCTCGATTGGGCGGAGTGGAAAGAAATCGTTGGTGAAGCGCTGGAGCAGGAAAATGCGGCGGCACGCACCGCCTTTCTGCAACGCGCTTGCGGAGGCGATACGCCACTTTTCCGCCGGACCGCTCGTCTACTCAACCAGTCGACCGAGGTCTTCGAAGAGTTCGCCGATCTCGCGACGGCGAGACTGCGCCAGGAGCCGCTAAGCCTCGCTGGCCGACAGCTCGGCGCTTATCAGATTGACGAAGAACTCGGGCGCGGCGGGATGGGCACCGTCTATCTTGCGCAGCGCGCTGATGGCCAGTTCACCAGGAAGGTAGCGATTAAGATCCTGAAGGATGGGGTGGAAACAGACGAAATCCTTCGCCGGTTTCAGGTGGAACGCGAAATCCTGGCTCGGCTCGAACATCCGAATATCACGCGGCTGCTCGATGCGGGCACGACTGACACCGGGTCGCCTTATTTCATCATGGAATTCGTTGAGGGCGCGCTGATCACCGACTTCGCGAGGCAGGAAGATCTCTCATCTGACGACGCGATCGGAATGTTCCTGAAGGTCTGCCGCGCAGTTGCCTTCGCGCACCATCACGGCGTCGTGCACCGCGACATCAAGCCGCGCAATATCCTCGTTCGCCGGGACAGCGAACCGAAGTTGCTCGATTTCGGCATTGCCAAAGTGATGTGCGAGCAGGAGGACGAGCTAACGATTACGCAGCCGGCTCACCGGCGGCTGACGCCGAAGTACGCGGCACCGGAACAAATTGCCGGCCAACGCGCAGACAGGCGAAGTGATATCTACTCCCTCGGCGCTGTTCTGTTGGAATTGCTCACGCGAAAGCCGGGACCATTGCGTGCGGATCTCAGCCGCGTGGTGACGCGCGCGATGGCTGCCGATCCGGCGCGTCGTTATCAAAGTGCGGCAGAGTTCGCCGACGATCTCGCCCGCTGCACAACCGTCGGAGTGCGCCGAAGGCGCCGCACAAAGCGTCTCCTCCTCGACGCAGCGATCGCGATAACGCTGGCGGCCGCTGTGGTCATAACCCGTCGAGAAATGGTGGGGAGACGACCGAATCACGGCATCGCGACCACGAACCCTACGGCCTCAGACGCGTACACCATGGGCTTGCACTTCTGGAGTAAGCGGACAAGCCCTGCGCTCGACAGCGCGATCGATTACTTGCATCGCGCGACCGCCGCCGACCCGCAATTTGCCCGCGCATACGCGCTCCTCGCCGACTGCTATTACCTGAAAGCATTTCTCAGGTACGCGCCGGCGCGCGAAGCGCTTCGTGAGTCACGCCGCGCATCCGAGCTGGCCATCGCGCTCGATCCGACAGCCGCAGAACCACATGTGTCTCTGGCCAACGTCCAGTTTCTTGACGGAGAGGAAGCCGCGGGCATGAAGTCGCTCCAGCGCGCCCTGGGGTTAAATCCTAATCTTGCGATCGCGCATCAGCGGTATGCCTGGGCCCTCTGCTCTGCCGGAAAGCTCGACGACGCATTGCCGGAAATGAAACGTGCGACGGAGCTCGACGCACTTTCGCCGACAAATCATTCGGCGCTGGGGGCGGTCCTGATTTTTGCGCGGCAATATCCCGCGGCTCTTGCCTCGTGCTACCGAGCGGTCGAGCTCGAGCCCGGCAGCGCGCTCTCGCAGCTCAACCTTGGGTGGGCATATCACCTCCTCGGCCGTTGTGACGAGGCGATTGCCGCTTACAGAAAAGTCGGCGAACTCGATGAAACGCGGACAGGGGATGCGACTGCTCTGATCGCGGCCGTCCTTTACTCCGCGGGGCGAATCGAAGAAGCGGATAAGCTGATGAAGCGGCTGAACGAATTCATCGCGCAATGGAAGATCGATCCCTACAACCTCGTGCTTCTCAACCTCGCGCGCGGAGACATGGACGGCGCTTTTAATCGTCTCACCGAAACCGTGCGGCGGGAAGATTCATCGGACATAATGCTGAGGCTCGATCCTTTATTGGAGCCGTTGCGGCCCGACCCGCGGTTTCGGAAAATCCTCGACGATGTCGCGGTGAGGCCGCCGCGGAATTTTCGGTGAGCCCTTTTTCTTCGGCTCGGCGCTTTGAGCTATGTGCACCACCGACCTTTCTTCCGCTCCGCTCTCGCAACACTCGCGTCTCTGCTGATTGCCGGAAGAACCCTGGCCGCGGCGGGTGATCTTTACGTTGGGAATCTCGCCAGCGCCGCTTTCAGGATCTCGCCTGCTGGCTCGGTAACACAAGTCGCCGCTGGCTTCGATCCCTACGGCATCGCGTTCAACAGCAAAGCGGAAGCGTTCGCCGCGTCGAGTAACGGAAAACGAATCGTCCGCATCTCGCCCGACGGGACGATTACCAACTTCGCCACCGGATTGGGCGATCCGCTCGGTCTCGCCTTCGATAAGAGCGACAATCTTTACGCGGCCGATTTCACCGCTGGCACGATCTGGAAATTCACACCGGCAGGCGCAAAGAGCAGCTTCGCGACCGCAATCTTCCACGTCGACGGCATCGCATTTGATCCGGCAGGAAATCTCTTTGCTACCGGCTACACCGATGGGCACCTCACGAAAGTCGCGGCTGACGGAACCAAGACGACGTTCGCTACGGGCCTGATTGGACCAGTCGGGGTAGCGTGCGACGGGACAGGAAATATTTTCGTAGCGGAGCGGGATGGCGGCCGAATCACCCAGTTCACTCCCGGCGGCGCGAGATCGACGTTCTCGACCAGCCTCGGCAGCCCATACGGCCTCGCGTTTGATGCGGCGGGGAACCTCTTTGCCGCGGATCAGTTCTCGAGCACGATCGCGAAGCTGAACGCGAACGGTACTGCGACGACGGTCGCGACGATCAACGGAGAAGCCGGCTTCATGGCCTTCGAGCTGGCTACGGGGCTGATGCAGAATCTGTCCACGCGTGCTCAAGTGCTGAGCGGCGATCGCGTCGTGATCGGGGGCATCATCATTAGCGGGAGCGATGCGAAGAAGGTGGTTGTGCGCGCTATCGGACCGAGTCTGGCCGCGGCCGGCGTGACGGGATCATTGCAGGATCCGATGATGCGCCTGGTGGACGGCAAAGGAGTCGCCGTGGCGGAGGACGACGACTGGAAGGAGACGCAACAAAGCGAACTGGAGGCGATCGGGCTGGCGCCGAAGGACGACCGCGAAGCGGCCATCGTGGCAACTCTCGCGCCGGGCGCTTACACGGCGGTGGTAAGCGGGAAATCTGATGCGACCGGTGTCGGCCTCGTCGAGTTTTATGACCTGGCGGCGAGCGCGAGTTCGAGCCTGGCCAACATCAGCACGCGCGGCTTTGTCGGGAACGGCGAGAACGTCGTGATCGGAGGTTTTATCGTCGGTGGCAACGGCGGGAAAGTGGTCGTTCGTGCGATCGGTCCTTCGTTAGGGCAAGCTGGCGTGGCTAATCCGCTGCCCGATCCGGTGGTGGCGTTACACGACTCGGATGGCAACGTGCGGGCGACGAATAACGACTGGAAAGACACGCAGGAAGTTGCGATCCAGGTCACAGGCTTGGCGCCGACAGAGGCTGCGGAATCTGCCATCCTGACGGCTCTTCCGCCGGGCGGGTACACGGCCATTGTTTCGGGAAACAACGGCGCGACCGGAGTAGGTCTGGTCGAAGTCTATCGAGTGAATTGATCCGCCCCGCATAACTTCGCGGTTTCCAAATCACCGGTTCGCGCTATCGGTGAGACCTTCGCCGCGGCGAAGCGATGACGCGCACAATCAGGCAAGCTTTCGTTCTCGGCGCCGGACTCGGCACGCGGCTGCGGCCTTTGACGGAAGAGTTACCCAAGCCTCTCGTTCCGATTTTTCAGAAGCCGCTGATCACGTTCGCATTCGATCACCTGATTTCCGCCGGTTGCACAAAGCTGGTCGTGAACACGCATCCGTTACCGGATCGTTTTCGCGAAACATTTCCAAACCAAGGCTATCGCGATCTGCCCATCGCATTCGTCCATGAGCAGACTTTGCTCGGCACCGGCGGTGGAATCGCGAACGTCCTCGATCAGCTCGGCGACGAGCCGTTTATCGTCTACAGCGGCGACGTGCTGACCGACTTCGCGCTCGAGCCGCTGATCGAGGCGCATCTTCGCGAGCGCAATGAAGTGACGCTCGGATTGCGCGAGACGCGGTTCGCGCCAAGCATCGCTACGCGTAACGGCCGCGTCATCGACATTGGCGAAACATTCGGTCATCGTGGCGAATACGATTTCGCGAATGTTTCGATTTGGAATTCAAACTTCGCACGCCGAATCCCGCACGCCCCCGGCTCATTCGTACCGACGGTGACGACCGCGATCGGCGAGGAAGCGCGCGTTGGCGGCGTTGTAGTGAAAGACGGCAAATGGTTCAATATCGGGTCGCCCCGCGAGTATCTGGAAGTGCATCGTGTGATCGCCAAGGAATCGTGGCGGCCAGCTTATCTGCCGCCGGAGCTCGACTGGCCGGTGCGCATTGCGGCGGGCGCGCAAGTCGATCCCAGCGCCAAAGTTTCAGGCAGCAGTTGTGTCGCTGCTGGAGTGACGATTGGAGCCGCCGCCGAGCTCGACGACACGATTGTTTGGGCTGGCGCACAAATCGCTTCCCGAACGCGCCTGCGGAATTGTATTGTTCGCCGCGGAAAAACCGCAGAAGGGAATTTAAGTGACACGGTCATCTAGCCCGAGCCGGATGAGGACCGAGCTGCTGCTAAAGCAGACACGGATGCATTTCCCGCGTCTGGATGAGGCGAAGTTCAAGATCACGCCGATCGAAAAAGGCGGATCAGATCGCAAATTTTACCGGGTCCGGACTGGCGCGGAGCAGTCGCTCATCCTCGTAAAATACAATCTCGAGCGGGAGGAGAACCGCCATTACGTCCAGATCGCCGAGTTTCTCGCCGCGCATCAAATCCGCGCTCCCAAGATTTATTTTCACGATGCGGACGAGGGGCTGATTTGGATCGAGGATCTCGGCGCAAAGGATCTTTGGTCGCATCGTCATGAACCGTGGCTTGTGCGGCGCGCATTTTACGAGTCCGCGCTGGCGGAGATCGCAAAGCTGCACTGCTTGCCGGATTCGGCGATCGCGAGCATCGCTGACAATCTGCCGGCCGAATTTAATGAAGCTCTCTATCGGTGGGAGCAGGCTTACTTTTTTGAGAACTGTCTCGGGCGGATTTTTCGGATTGCGGAAAGCGAATTGGACAAACTCAGAGCACTCATCGGGTTAGAAGAGATGGCCCGGTCACTTGCGGCGCGGCCGCGCGTGCTCGTGCATCGCGATTTTCAATCGCAAAATATCATCATCCGGAACGGCGTGGCGCACCTCATCGACTTCCAGGGGATGCGGCCCGGATTGGCAGAGTACGACATAGCATCGCTCATCTACGATCCATACGTTGACCTCAGCGAAGACGAACGGGCGGAGCTGCTCGAGGGATATGCCGGCGTTCGGGAGCGAATAGGCAATGCGGTTGCGGCGGATTTCGCGGACGTGGTGCGGTCGTGCGCGATCCAGCGACTGATGCAAGCGCTCGGCGCTTACGGTTTTCTTGGCCTGGTCAAAGGGAGCAAAGCGTTTCTAGATCACGTGCCTGCCGCGATGGCATCGCTGCGCCGGCTCGTGAGCAAAACAGACGGCCTCGCGCCGTTGGCTGCTTGTCTGGCGAAATTGTCGCAGTAGTAGCAGCCCAGCCATCAATCGCGTGAACGCCGAGCGTGGCAAATCGGACACGGCGTTACGCATCATGGCGTGGCTAACGGTTTTCATCGGCAGCTCCCTTTTCGACATCATTTCGCGCGAATACTTCGGCGGCTTCCACTGGTGGGTTGGCGTTGCGCAATCGGCGGTGCTGACCGCGGGTGGAATCGCGGCACTCATGTCGGAGCGCTTCCGCGGCATCGGCCGCTTCATGCTCGCGGTCGCCGCTCTGCGGCTTTGCTGGTACGTCGTCGCTCCGAGATTAGGCGCTACACAAACGCTGCTCGCATGGCGGCAGAATACAAACTGGGGCGCGCATCTTTTTATGTTCCGCTGTCTGCCGCTCGTCGGCGCCGGCCTGATGGTACTGACGCTGGTCGGCGCGGGTATTCGGCGGGAAGACGCTTATCTGCAAATCGGCGACATGGCAGCGCGCGCCGAGCCGATCCCGTGGCTCGGAATTCGGCGGCGAATTCGCTGGACGGTTTTCGGACCGATCCTGCTCGTCGTGTTTGGAATCGCGCTGCCGTCGTTTCTTTACTTCAGCCTGCAGCCAGACCTCGGCGCCTGCGCGCGTGTCGTGCAGTTTCTGCCGTGGATTTTACTGACCGCTGCCCTGAACGCCGCGAATGAAGAATTTCAGTTTCGGTGTGTGCTGCTCGCGCATTTGCGCAAGATCGTCACCCCGGCCGAAGCGGTGTTGATCACGGCGATTTTGTTCGGCGTCGGACATTACTACGGCCAACCATCGGGTGCGATCGGAGTGGTGATGGCGAGCATCGCTGGTTGGGTTTGGGGCAAGAGCATGGTCGAGACGCGCGGCTTCGGCTGGGCGTTCGTCATTCACATGGTGCAGGACATCGTGATCTTTGCGTTTCTCGCAATGACCCTGGCGAGTAAGTCGCCGCTGCCTTAGCGCACGAACGGATTTGTGTGCCGCTCGACGCCGATGGTCGTCGGCGGCCCGTGACCGGGCAGCACGGTCACTTCGTCGCCGAGTGCGTAGAGCTTTTCGCGGATGCCGCGAAAGAGCAGTTCGCCGTCGCCTCCGGGCAAATCCCAGCGGCCGACTCCGCCGGCGAAAAGAACATCACCGCCTACGAGCAGCGCATTTTCGCGCGAGAAAAAGCAAAGGCTGCCGGGAGAATGTCCCGGCACGTCGAGGACCTGCATTTCAAGGCCAAGAAAGGCGCGACTCGGCGTTTCTTCGATCAGGAAGTCAGGTTGTGTCGGTTCGATTTCAAGCTGGAACCCGAACTCCCGAAAGAAATTCGGATCGGCTATCATCGGCGTCGTTTCGGGATGGCAGCCGACCGGACAGCTAAAGCGTCTTTTCACCTCGGCGACCTCTGGCACGTGATCGAAATGCCCATGTGTAAGGAGCAGGAGTTTCGGCGCAATGTTTTGCGACTCGAGCCAGTCCGAGCAGCCATCCGGCGCATCGAACAAAATCGGGCCTTCGGGAGCATGCAGCAGATAGCAATTCGTGTCGTAAATGCCGCCGCAGAAGCTTTCATAGCGCATCGCTTAACTTACACGACCTGCGGAACAGAACCTGCGATGATCCGCACTCGCGCGGACGCAGTTTGAATGTTCCGCGGGCATGGTTGTCTCATTCCTTCACATCCACTGCCGGTTACCTTGCGTGCTAAATAAATTCTGCGACTGTCCGAAACCCCCAAATTCTCGAATGAAGCCACTTCGTCTGTCTCTCTCGCTCGTCGCGCTCGTTACCACCTCGTTTATCGCCCCGCCGGTGCAGGCGAAATCCGAGGGGAATATCGCGATGTCAGTGGGCCGTCTCCTCGAGGAGGGCCACTACACGCATCAGCCGCTGAACGACGAAATGTCGCGCAAAGTACTGCGGACCTACGTCGAGCTCCTCGATTTCAGTCACCTGTTTTTCACCCAGCAGGACGTCGATGCGATCGCCGCGAAATACGGCGGTTCGCTCGATGACGATGTTCTGCTCGGAAACCTGAAACCGGCCTACGAAATTTACGATCTATATCAGAAGCGAGTCGATGATCGCGTCGCCAAGATCAAGGACTTCCTGAAGAATCCGCCCGCAGAATTCAAAGGCGACAGTACGATTGAGATCAGCCGGCAAAAGGCGCCGTGGCCGAAAGACGAAGCGGAAGCCGATGCGCTTTGGCAGGGCCGCATCATCAACGAGTTGCTGCAGGAAAAATTGAGCGAGCATCCGATCGAGCCCGGTCCACAGCTCGTATCCCGCCGGTACGATCGTCTCTCGCGCAACGTCCACGAGGAAGATCGCGACGAACAGATGAAGCTTTTCCTCGACTCGCTCGCGCAGAGCTACGACCCGCACTCCGAGTATCTCAGCAAAGCCGATCTGAAAAATTTCAGTATCAACATGGGCCTCTCGCTCGTCGGTATCGGCGCCATGCTGCGCGCCGATGATGGCTACGCGAAAATCGAGAGTCTCGTCCCGGGCGGCCCGGCGCAGACGGACGGGCGGCTGAAAGTCGGCGACAAAATCACCGCGGTTGCGCAAGGCGCCGCTGAGTTCAACGACGTACGCGACCTGCGGCTCGACAAAGTGGTCGAGCAAATCCGCGGTAAAAAAGGCAGTAAAGTCAGGCTGCTCGTCATTCCGACCGACGCGGCCGATCCATCAAAACGCAAGATGGTCGAGCTGGTGCGCGACGAAATTAAGCTCAAAGATCAGGAAGCGCGCGCCGACATCATCATGAAGAAGAACGACAAGGGCGAGCCGGTAAAACTGGGCTGGCTCACGTTGCCGTCGTTCTACGCCGACATGGATCATCACCAGAAGAGCACGACGAAAGATGTGCTCGCGCTCTTGAAGCGACTGAAGAAAGAGAACATCCAGGGTCTGGTCGTTGATCTGCGGCGCAACGGTGGCGGCTCGCTCGAAGAAGCGATCTCGCTCACCGGTCTATTTTTGAAGGCGGGCCCAGTGGTTCAGACAAAGAGCTCGAATGGCAACATTGTCGTCTCCACCGATCCTGATCCAGGGATCGCTTACGGCGGCCCGATGGTCGTCTTGACGAGTCGTCAGAGTGCGTCCGCTAGCGAAATTTTTGCCGCGGCGCTGCAGGATTATGGTCGGGCCGTCGTCGTCGGTGACAAGCAGACGTTTGGCAAGGGCACCGTGCAGACAATTCTCGAGATCGGAAAATTCACTTCACTGCTCGGCAGTCACTCGCAGGAAGACGGCGCTCTGAAATTGACCATCCAGAAATTTTACCGTGTCGCTGGCGGCTCAACCCAATTGAAGGGGGTCGAATCGGACATCGTCCTGCCGAGTCTCACCGACCTGCCGGAATTCGGGGAAGGCGCACTGAAGAACTGCCTGCCTTACGACGAAGTTTCGAAAGCGAAGTTCACGAAGTGGTCATCGCCGTTGTTCACCGATGAGTTGAAGCGCCGCTCGGCCGCGCGCGTGCAGGGCGATCCGGAATTCCATTATGTCATGGAGGACATGGAACGGATGCGCAGGAAACTCGACGAGAATCGCATTTCGTTGAACGAAGACACGCGGCGCGTCGAGTTAAACGAAGACAAACTGCGCAAGGAAACGCGAACGAAAGAGCGTCTCGCGCGTCACACCGACGACCTGAAGATGTTCCGGCTCACGCTCGACACGGTCGACAAGCCGAACCTGCAGATGATCACCTTCCCGGGCAAAATGGCAGCGAACAAACCCGGTAGTCTGAAAGTGGCGCCGGAGGCCGCGGGTGATTCCGATTCGGATACATTCGGCGCAACCTCGGACGATACGAAAACGCCAGCGGTCGATCCGGAACGCGACGAATCATTGAACATTCTCAACGATCTTGTCGCGCTGAGCCGCGGACCGACGACCGCGAGCGTGGTTAAGCCGTAACGGACACAGGGCCGGGAGGCTTACCATTGCCACGGCTGTGGCGGAGGCGGCGGCGCGTAGCGCGGATCGTAAATCGGCTGCCCAAACCGCGGCTGATAGCGTTGCTGGTATCGCGGCTGTGCGGGTTGCGGACCGTAGCGGAAATATTCGCGCTGCAATGGTGTCCGGCCGAAGACATGCACCGGCGTACCGACACCGACCGCTCTGAAAAATGCGATTGCGTTTTGTTCCGGCATGCGCACGCAACCGTGTGACGCCGGATAGCCCGGCAAATAGCCGGCATGCATTCCATCCGCTTCATGAAACCGCATGAACCACGGCATGGCTGCGGGAACGAATTTGCAACCGTGCGGAACCTTCATGTCGACGTCTGCATCGGCGACAACAGTGTTTCCGCCCGCGTCGACAATCTTTCCGTAGATGCTCGAGTAGTGATTGCGCTCCTTCTCAATGACTTTGAACGAGCCGGTCCCGGTCAGGTGTCCGGAGCGTCCGCTTGAGATTGGACTCGACATCACGAGCTGACGGCCGCGAATCAAATACGCCATCTGCTGCTGCAGATCGATCTCGACCGAATAATCTGACGCCGCCTTCGCGTACGTCGCCGAAAAACAAAGCAACAGCGCGAAGATCCCTTTTCGCATTCCCATAGAACCCCGTTAGACGCACAGCGTCTCGCAACATTCAAACTGCGATGGGTGCCTTGATCGAGGGGTGCGGGTTGTATTCGACGAGCCGGAAATCCTCGAACTGGAAATTGCCGATCTGCTTCACAGCAGGATTGATTTCCATCCGTGGCAACGGACGAGGCTCGCGTGAGAGCTGTTCCCGCGCCTGTTCGAGATGATTCAGATAAAGATGGAGGTCGCCGAACGTGTGAATGAATTCACCGGGCCGTAAGTCGCAGACCTGCGCGATCATCATCGTCAGCAGCGAGTAGGACGCGATGTTGAACGGGACGCCCAGGAACAGATCGGCGCTGCGTTGGTAAAGCTGACAGCTCAGTTCGTTATCGCGCACATAGAATTGGAAGAGGACGTGGCACGGTGGCAACGCCATGCGGTCGACCTCCGCGGGATTCCATGCGCTGACGATCAACCGCCGGCTATTGGGATTGCGCTTAATCTGTGAAATCACATTCTCAATCTGATTGACGGTCGATCCGTCTGCGCCACGCCAATCAGTCCATTGCGCACCATAAACGCGGCCGAGATCACCGTTCGCGTCCGACCATTCGTCCCAAATCGTGACGCCGTGCTCATTGAGCCAGCGCACATTGGTGTCACCGCGCAAAAACCAGAGCAGCTCGTAGATGATCGATTTGAGGTGGAGCTTCTTCGTGGTCAGCAGCGGAAATCTCTCGCGCAAATCGAAACGTGCCTGTGCTCCGAAAACCGAGAGCGTTCCAACGCCAGTCCGATCACGTCGCTCATGCCCATCGTCGAGGACGAGCCGCAGCAGATCGTGATACTGTCGCATGGCGAATCTGATGTAGCGCAAAACCACCCATGCCGAAAGCTCGCGCGATCATTCATCTCGACATGGACTGCTTTTACGCAGCGATCGAGGTCCGCGATAATCCGAAGCTGCGCGGCAAGCCGGTCGGCGTCGGCGGCGCCCGTGACCGCCGCGGCGTTCTCACGACCTGTAACTACGAAGCGCGCGAATTCGGCGTCCGCTCTGCCATGCCGACCTTCATGGCGCTGCAAAAATGCCCCCACCTCATCGTCGTGCCGACGCGATTCGATGTGTATCGACGCGAGGCGGCGGTTGTCCGTTCAGTGTTGCTACGTTTCTCGTCGCTGGTTGAGCCGCTCTCGCTCGACGAGGCTTACCTCGACGTGACCGAGCATTCCGGCGATCCCGGTGCGCTCGCGACTGTGATTCGGCAGCTCATTTTCAAGCGAACCAAGCTGACGGCGTCGGCCGGGATCGGGCCGAACAAGCTGATTGCCAAGATCGCGAGCGATCTGAAGAAGCCGAACGGCCAGTTCGAAGTTCGTCCGGAAGATGTGGCGGAGTTCATGCGCGAGTTGCCAGTCCGCAAACTGTGGGGCGTCGGTCCGGCGATGGAGCAGAAGCTGCAGGCCGTCGGCGTCTCTACCTGCGGCGAGCTGCAAAAGTTCACGCGCACCGACCTGCACGAGATGTTCGGGAAGTTCGGCGCGGAATTGTTCGACCTGGCACGCGGCCTCGATGACCGGGCTGTCGAGCCGGAGCGGGAGCGCAAATCGCTGAGCAATGAGGAAACATTCGCGTCCGATCTGCGCACTGTCGCCGAATGCGAAGAGAAGCTCGGCGAATTATTCGAAGAGCTGATGGCGGAGATCGCGCAGAAAGAACCGGCACGCGCGATCAGCAAAATCTTCGTGAAACTCAAGTTCTCCGATTTCACCCGCACCACAGCAGAACGCGCCGGTATGGAGCCGTTGCTGGGAAATTTCCGGACGTTGCTGGACGAGGCATTTGCCCGGACGCGTAAAGCTGTGCGACTGCTCGGCGTCGGAGTTCGGTTCGCCGAAACGCTTCAGGATGAGCGCCAGCTTGCGTTGTTCGACAAATGAAACTGATCGTCAACGCTTCAGCCGGCACTGCAGCTCGCGACTTGGAGGAGGTTCGCGCTGCCTGTGCCGCAGCCGGGTTGCAGATCGACATCGTTTCAGCGACGGCGGACGAAAAGATCGGTGCGGTGGTACGACGCGCGATCGCCGAGAGTGACGCCGCGGTTGTGGCCGCCGGCGGTGACGGTACGATCAGTGCGGTTGCGTCAGAGCTGGCCGGCAGCGGCAGAACGCTGGGCGTGCTACCGCTCGGCACGCTCAATCATTTCGCCAAAGACCTGGGGATTCCGATGGACCTCGAGGGTGCAGCCCGTGTGATCGCCGCTGGTCGCACTGTCGAAGTTGATGTCGCGGAGGTGAACGGCGCGACCTTTATCAACAACTCGAGTCTTGGGATTTATCCGCAGATCGTTTCCAAACGCGAAGCTCAGCAAGAACGCCTCGCGCGCGGCAAGTGGCCGGCATTTGTCTGGGCGACGATGCATGCGCTGCGTCGTTTCCCATTTCTTACCCTGCGAGTCACGCTCGAGCACGAACAGCTCACGCGCCGGACAGCGTTTCTCTTCGTCGGCAATAACGAGTACGAGATTAGCGGGTTCAGGATCGGAGCGCGTGCGGCGCTTGATCGCGGCCAGCTCGGCCTCTATCTCACGCATCGCACCGGCCGAGTCGGTTTGTTGCGATTAGCGCTGCGCGCGCTCTTTCACCGATTGGAACAGGCCAAGGACTTCGAGGTCTACCGCGTGACGGAGGTAACAATCGAATCACGACGCGAGCGGCTGCTGGTGGCGCGTGACGGCGAAGTAGAATGGATCCGCAGCCCGTTGCATTATCGCACCCGACCACGGGCACTGAAGGTTTTTGCGCCCGCAAACGAGTGATGCGAACGATCGTTCATCTCTCTGATCTGCATTTCGGCCGCATCGATCCGGCAATTCTCGAACCGGCGATCGGCTTCGTGCGCGACTTGCGGCCGAACGTGGTCGCTGTCTCCGGTGACCTGACGCAAAGAGCGCGGACCGCCGAATATGTCGCGGCGCGGGATTTTCTCCGTGCCTTACCGTCGCCGCAGATCGTCGTGCCGGGCAATCACGACGTGCCGCTCCATAATCTATTTTCGCGCTTCGGCCGAACGCTGGATGGTTATCGACGCTACATCACCAATGATCTCGCGCCTTTCTATTGCGACGAGGAAATTGCAATCGCGGGCGCGAATACGGCTCGTGCGTTCACCTGGAAGAGTGGCCGAATCAATCGCGCCCAGCTTGCTGCGTTGCAACGGCGATTCGAGGCGGTCTCGCCGGAGCACACCAAGATCGTTGTCACGCACCATCCATTCGACTTGCCGGCCGGTGCAGCGGGCCACGTCGTTGGCCGGTCACGTCTCGCAATCGCGACACTTTCCGCGTGCGGAGTCGATGTGTTGCTCGCCGGGCATTTTCATATTGCTGACATCGGTTACACCGCGAAGCGCTACAGTATGCCCGGCTACTCGGCGTTGATCGTGTCGTCCGGCACGAGCACATCGACGCGGGGCCGCGGACAGCCGAATTCGTTCAACGTCATCACGGTCGAGCGGCCAAACATCACGATCAAACGAGAGGTGTGGCTGCCGCAACGTGGGCATTTCGAGACGGCATCGATTGAACAATTCACGCGAACGCCAGATGGGTGGGTCCGACGATAGCGCCATGTCGGCGGCCTCGCGCTTCACGCTTCATCTGGTTATCGGGCTGCTGGTGATCTTCGGCTCAACCCTCCTCTTCGCCGAGATCGCGTGGCGCACGGCGTCGACCCAACCGCTCGCGTTGATCGATCGCCAAATCACCGATTGGTTTCATGAGCACGCGACCACGCCACTCACTGTCGTTGCGCTTTTCGTTTCGTTTTTCGGATCGGTCCGTTTCCTGGCTTTTGCGACGTTGTTTGCGTGCTGGCTTCTGTGGCGACGCGAAATGTGGAATCGCTTGCTCCTCTTCGCCTGCGCGATGCTGGGCGAGAGTGCCCTGAATATTGCGCTCAAGCATGCCTTCCACCGTCAACGGCCGGCGTTGGAGAACCCGCTCGTCACCCTGACGAGCTACGGCTTCCCGAGCGGACACACGATGGGTGCGACGGTCTTTTATGGGCTGGCGGCGCTGGTTCTTGTCGGAATCGCAAAACGCTGGCGTATCCACACCTTTGCTGCCGCAATATTCGCAATTGCGGCCATCGGCTTGAGCCGGATTTATCTCGGCGCGCACTACACGAGCGACGTGCTCGGTGCGTTTGTTGCGGGTGCGGCGTGGCTGACGTTTTGCTGGACTGGACTCGTGACTCTCCGACGTCGCAGCATATTCGATTAGCTGCTCGGAACCGGCCAGGACTGCAGCGCGACGGTCAGGTCTTCAGGCGAAAATGGTTTGGCCAAATGTTTGATAAAGCCTGCGCGTGCGCTGCGCTCGACGTCAGCCTCTGATGCGAATCCGCTGATCGCGATGCCGGGTAACGAGCGCTTGCGATTCAGTTCGCGCATCAGATCACAACCATTCCCATCCGGCAGTTGGATGTCGCAGACGAGAACGTCAAATGCGTTCTCGGCCGCGAGTTTCCGCGCGGATGCGACGTCAGCGGCCAGCTGCACATTGTAACCCATCGAGCTCAGATACTTGTCAACAGCCCGGCCAGTCGCGGCGTGATCCTCAACGAGCAAAATCGAAATTTTCTGCGACTCGGGCACTTCAGCCCGGCTCCACGCGCGGTTGCGCGAAGTCGGTGAAAAGCATTCGCAGCGGCGCGATTCGCCGGTCGCTTTTGATTAACGCTCCGGCTGCTCCGAAGTAGCTGTTCGCGAATGAGTTCGCGCCGTGCTCGAACGACGGGTGCGCACGGATGCGTGCGTCTCCTTCGTCGTGTCCTGGATCGTTCGCTGCTCAGTTGCGGCAAACGCCGGCCCGCCATATCCAAACGGCGCGCCGTAATAAGGGAATGCCGGATAGCCTTTGTAACCGTACGGGTAAACGTCGAACGCATAGTATTCGCCGCGATAGACCGGCGGATGCTGCGTCAGATTTTGATTTTGCGCACAACTCGTTAGCGCAATTGCTGCGGCGAAACCGAATAAGAACTTCTCCATGAGTTTCAGATGTGTGCGCCGCCTTCAGCTGGGCCGTTCACGATGGCCGCGCCGTCAGCGACTCGACAGATAAATGCTCGCACATCGCGCCCCGTTGCGGCGACATATTTCTGTTCGATTTCGCGGCCGATGCTTTCTGCTCGTTCGCGCTGAACGAGAGCGATAGTCGATCCGCCAAACCCGCCGCCGGTCAACCGCGCACCGAACACGCCCGGTAGTGTCCGCGCAATCGAAACAAGCAGGTCGAGCTCAGGCGTGCTGTTCTCGAAGTAACGCCGCGAGCTTTCGTGTGACTCATACATCTGCTGACCGAAACCCGACGCATCACCTTGCGTGAGCGCCTGCACCGCGCGCGCGACGCGTTCGTTTTCCCCGACGATGTGCGCCGCCCGGCGAT
Source organism: Chthoniobacterales bacterium (assembly GCA_045809945.1). Classification (GTDB taxonomy): domain Bacteria; phylum Verrucomicrobiota; class Verrucomicrobiia; order Chthoniobacterales; family UBA10450; genus CADDYX01. The sequence continues at coordinate 20,579 of JBJMWW010000074.1, read as the reverse complement.
AGAGCAGCGGATCAATCGGGCTGGACTCGAGCTGTTGCCGCGAGACCTCGCGCAGACTGTTTACCCGGAGGGTCGCCGCTGCCGCCGCGCACTCTGCGCGCCGCTGGTTGTACTCGCTTTGCAAGAGCGAACGCGACATGCCCGAATCCGACACGACCAACGCGACGTCTGGAGGCATCGCGACTGTAGCGACCTGTTCGCTGCGGCAATCGAGACAGACGACGTGACCGTTCCGCCCGAAGAGGCACGTCATCTGATCGAGCAATCCACAGCTAACGCCGACGAATTCGTTCTCCGCTTTTCGACACAGTGTTGCGATCTGCCGCGGATCAATTTGCAAACCGTAAGTTTTGCCGAGGAAATACGCGGTAGCGATTTCGAGCGCGGCAGAGCTCGATAATCCGCTGCCGATCGGCAGGTCGCTTTCAATCTCAGCTTCGTATCCGCCGACTTCGAATCCGGCGGCTCGCAGTTCGCGCGTCACGCCGAGCGGATAATTCGCCCACGCTTCTGATGGATGCGCGCGCAGGTCGGCGAGCGGCACGCTGAATCTGCGGCCGAGCGTCTTCGAGGCGACACGAATGACTCCATCACGGCGCTTCAGACCGGAGACCGTCGTGCCGCGGTCGATCGCCGCCGCCAGAACGAAGCCTTGATTGTAGTCGGTGTGGTTGCCGAGCAGCTCCACCCGGCCTGGTGCGTAAGCGCTGGCGCGATCCACGGGCGGACTGTATGGCAGAAGTTCGCTCCGCCGTGAATCCAAACGATCTGCGCCGAACTGAACAATTTCTGCACGCCAAGATCCCGCTTACCCGCGCAATGGGCCTTCGCGTCGTCGCGCACGGCGAAAGTTTCGCGGTCGAGGCGCCGGTCGCCCTCAATTACAATCATCTGCACACCGCGTTTGGCGGCAGCATCAACGCCGTCGCGACGCTCGCCGCCTACACGTTTATTTGGCTTCGAGTCGGCGACGAGTCACACGTCGTGGTTCGTGAGAGCACGATTCGGTTCGAGAGGCCGATACGCGACATGATTCGCGCACACTGCCAGGAACCCACCGCAGACGATCTCCGACTGTTCGATTCGGCGCTGCGGGAAAAAGGTAAGGGAAGGATTTCTTTGATCGTGGTCGTGGAAGAGGACGGCGCAGTTGCAGCGCAATTCTCCGGCACATTCGTCGCCACGGGGATTCCTCGACGGACTTCAGAATGATGGGCAGTATCGCGCCCATGCGACGCAGTCTTCTCCTTCTCATTTGTAGCGTTGGAATTCCGGTTTTCGCTGACGAGCCGTTCGATGTCGTGATCGAAGGCGGCGCGGTTTACGACGGCACAGGTGGAGCGGCACGTAACGTCGATGTGGCGATCCGCGGCGATCGTATCGCCGGCGTTGGCGATTTCGCGAACGCGCCGACCAAGAAAGTGGTCGATGCGCATGGCCTCGCGGTCGCGCCGGGATTTATCAACATGCTCTCGTGGTCGGTCGCGTCACTGATCGAGGATGGCCGATCGCAGAGCGAGATCCGTGAGGGCGTAACGACGGAGATTTTCGGCGAAGGCGAGTCGATGGGACCGCTTAACGATGAAATGAAGCAGCGCATGCTGAAGGAGCAGGGCGACATCAAGTTCGAGATAAAATGGACGACGCTCGCTGAGTATCTGCGCTATCTCGAAAGTCGCGGCATTTCCTGCAACGTCGCGTCGTTTCTCGGTGCGACCACGGTTCGCGAATACATCCTCGGCCAGAAAGATGTCCAGCCGACACCGGAGCAGCTCGAGCAAATGCGGACGCTGGTGAAACAGGCGATGGAAGACGGCGCGCTCGGTATTGGCTCGTCGCTGATTTATCCACCGGCCTTCTACGCCAAGACCGACGAGTTGATCGCGATGTGCAAAGTAGCTTCGCAATACCAGGGCAAGTACATCTCGCACATGCGCAGTGAAGGGAACCAGTTACTGCAGGCGCTCGACGAACTGATTCGCATCAGCAAGGAAGCCAACGTTCCCGCCGAGGTTTACCACATCAAAGCAGCTGGCCAGCCGAATTGGGGGAAATGCGACGCGATGCTCACCAAGATTGACGACGCGCGCAAAGCCGGACTGAAGATCACGGCTGACATGTACACCTACACCGCTGGCGGGACCGGTCTGGATGCCTGCCTCCCGCCTTGGACCGAAGACGGCGGCTATCCGGCGCTGTTCAAACGCCTGCGCGATCCCGCGACACGCGCGAAAATCGCGCAGGAAGTCCGAACACCCACTGACAAATGGGAAAACATGTATATCGCCGCGGGCACGCCCGATCGCATTCTGCTCTCCGGATTTAAGAGTGAAAAACTCAAGCCGCTGACCGGCAAAACGCTTGCCGATGTCGCGAAAATGCGGGGCAAAGATCCGATCGAAACGATCATGGATCTGATCAGCGAAGACGAGTCACGGATCGACACGATCTACTTCATGATGTCAGACGAGAACCTGAAGAAGGAGATCGCGAAACCGTGGGTCTCCTTCTGCTCCGATGAAGCGTCGCAGGCGCCGGAAGGCGCATTTCTCAAGTCACGTTGCCATCCGCGCGCCTATGGCAGCTTCGTGCGGGTGTTGGGCAAGTATGTGCGCGACGAGAAAGTGCTCACGTTACCTGACGCTATTCGCAAACTAAGTAGCCTGCCGGCTACCAACCTGGGCCTCGATCATCGCGGGTTCCTTCAGGAAGGAATGTTCGCGGACGTCGTGGTTTTCGACCCGGCCACGATCACCGATCACGCGACCTACGAAAAGCCCCAGCAGTACGCGACAGGCATGAAGCATGTTTTCGTTAACGGTCAGCAGGTCCTCAAGGATGGCGAGCATACCAACGCAAAGCCCGGCCGTGCTCTTTCTGGTCCGGGAAAGAAAACTTAACGTCCTTCCTGCGCCTGCGATTCGATCTGCTCCATCGACGGATCGTTCTTGCGGATCCAGTCGCGGATCGCGTTCACGTCGTCGGGATTGACGGCCGTAGGACGCGGCGCTTCGCCCGTCGGCGGGTTCAGGGAAGGCGCGATCTGCGCGGCGATGTCTGTCACCTTCGCCGGTTTCGCTTTTTTGACTCCAAATTTCCAGTGGTGACCGAAATGGAGCAGCGCCCAATACATCGTCTTGGCTTCACTCGCGCTTACGCCGCTGCATCGCATAGCGTTATAGAACATGCGATCGCATTCCTCCGGCGGTCGATTTTTCTTGTCATAAGAAACGTCGTGCAGAACGGAAGCGTTCCGGTATCTGCCCTCGAACGGGCCGCCCATGAACGGCCACAGCGGGCGCGGAATGGATGCGCCGTCGACCACCGAGCCGGCGGGCGCGATCCACGTTTCACCTTTTGGATCCACGTAACGCAGTTCGTTCAGAAGCGTCATGGTGCGTCCATCCGAATTCCAGCGCGTGTCGACAACGCCAATATAGTAGCCCCATTGATGCTGCTGTTTCGCCAAAGCAGTCCACGGCGTGCTGTGTGACGCGCAGCCTGCTAATGTCGCAGCGAACATTATGAGCACCGCTGCGACGACCGCTTCGCGAGTTTGCGGTCGCGACGGCTTGTTAGCCGCGCCGCCAATCGGCCGCCGGAATTTCTTTACGTAGAACAGCATGAAGACTCCGCTGACGATGAGCAGCGAGCCGATCCATTTCAGCAGCCAGCCCGGGTCGCGTAAAATTTGGATTGTGCTCTGACTGAGGTTCTCCGGATTCCACGACGCCTGCGACATCTTGAACGTCAGCCCCGTCCATGTATTCCACATCGCGCCGGGGAAATTGAATGGGTGGTTCATCCAGCACTGTCCCGTCGCGTTCTCACCTTCGGGCGTGCTGACCCGCACCGTACTCTTGAATCCAGCCGGGCTATCGCTGCCCTCATTGCGTTGCACTTCGAAGTCGCGCAGCTCGAGACCGACCGGCAGCGGAATTTGTTTCCAACCATACGCGACCTGAACCTCCTGCGGCGAAACCGGAACCGTGATTTGCCACCCGGCGGGCACCCATTGCTCGAATGTTTGCGAGCCTTGCTGCACACGAATGCGGACGCCGTCGGGTAGCTCCGATTTGCCGACGGGTTGCGTGACGGGAATGAAATCCATCCACTCCTCGGCGTGCGGCAAGAGCCGGTCGGCCGTGAGTTGCCAATCGGCCCAACCGGTAGGCAATGGTTTGTTCAACTCTAGCTTGCCCGTCGATGTTCCCGCTTTACGTGACGCAAGTTCGTAGGAAATCGAGCCGTCATCGGCTATGAAGAGCGTGAGGTGATTGGCCGTTGCGCCGCCTCCGTTCGGCATTTCAGGCGCACCGCTGTGCGCGTCGCGCGCTGGTTCAACGGGAATGGCCCGCCCACGCAACGTGACGAGCACCGCCGGATTGTTCGGCTGATCGGTGATCGACGTCGGTTTCCCGTCCTGAATGCGAAAATCGGGCCAGTAATTCTGGAGATGCGCCACGAATGGCGTGCCTTCGATCGGCACATCTTTGCCGAGGGAACCGGCCACATCGAGGGTCGCGGCTTTTCCCGCGACATTGACGGTTAGCCCCTCTTTGCTGAATTGCAGTTTCGCGCCGGTGCTCCCGCCTTTGACGGATTTGCCAATCTGCTGATCTGGAGCGTTCGCGAACGCGAAGATCGATTCCTCGATATCAACTTCACCCGTGTTCGGCGGCGCCGTGGCAGACGGATTTGGCGACGGCGCAACACCGCGCTTCAGCGTGATATTCGCCAACCCCATGTTGAACGTGCCGTGCTGCTGATCGTCTGCGAGCAACCAGCTCTCGAGCTTCTGCCCCATCATTTGCGTCGCGATGGTGAAGTGCAGCGCCGGCGCGCCGCCGCTCGGCAGCGAACGCGGATTCAGTTTGCTGTCGATCGCCGGCGCGTACTCGATCACGCTCAGGCGCGCGCCGGACGCGAGCGTTCCGAGATCGAGCGGCTTCTGCGCGGTCGGTGGCCGGTGAATGAACTCGGCGCGATAGCCTTTCACAATCCCGTCGCTATCGCGGACGCGCAGTTGGTGTTCATCGACGAGCAGCTTGTTGTTCGGCGGCTCGCCTTTGAACAGCGTCATCGTCCCTTCGATTCCGAACAACCGCCCGATCATCGCGCCTGCTAGTAGGGTGATGATGCCCAGATGCGTGACGAGAAATGCGACGTGATGCTTGCGCCAGGGCCAGCGTGACAAAGCTGATACCGCGAGGTTCGTCGCCAGCAAAACGAGCCAGACATTGAACCACGATGCGCCGTAGATGTAGGCGCGCGCGACCTTGGCATCGAAAGTCGATTCGTAGAGCGTGCCTGCGATCGCGCCGACGATCAGCACCGCGAGCAGAACGACCGCGAGTTTGAGCGACGCGAAAAATTGAAAGAGCGGGTTACGCTGCCACGCAGGTTGGTTCGCTCGCGTCGTCGCCATATCGAAGATCGATTTTCCCCGAAAACCCGCGGTTTGTCATGTCGAGCCAGGGCAGGCCCCTCGCCTAACCGGCGAAACTAACGGGTGCGTTGCGCCAGCGCCTGACTCAGCGCCTGCAAATGCGAGGCGAAACGGCCGGCATCGAATTGATCGAGTGGACGCACATCATCTCGCAATGACTTAAGTTCCGTATCGAGGTTTAGCGCGCGTCCTTTCGCCTGGAGAGCCGCGGCCAGCCGTTCGATGCCGAGGACGAGCCGCTCGCCGCGCCTCGCCAGCAACCCTACCGGCATGTTGGCTTTCGTTGTGAACTCGGCGTCGGTCGCAGCGAACGAGCGCAGCATTTGCACACACACCGATTCGTCGAACGGCCACTGCGGTGCGGCTCGCGCAAATTCATCGGCCGTCCGCTGCATCTCCACATAATCACTCGTATTTGCCGCGAACACTGGCGCGCTGCGATTCGCCGCGCCTGTCTCTACGCCAACCGTTTTCGCGAGTAGCCATGTGAGCGCGCTCCAACGAGCCTTCTCATCTTCGTCCGTCGGGCGTTGTGTCAGCGCCCAACTGATCTCGCGCAACGCGACCGCCTGACCAGTTAACCACGAGTGCGGACCGATCCACGGATCGTCATCGCGCCAATGTTTCGGCTCAGATTCGGATTGGCTGTCGAGCTCGAATCGTAGCTCCGGATGGCCGGCCTTGAGCAAGTCGGGCTCGACATTTTGGTGGCAAGCGACGCACGCATTGGCGCGCACATACAAATTGCGCAGATCGTGCATCCCGGCACCGACACGCGTTGCGTAATTCCAATCGGACCGCGTGTGCGATCGCACCCAGCCGGACGCCGCGCCGTGGCAATTTTCACATGAAATGCCTTCGTCTGGATGGGCACTCGGCAAAACTCGCGCAGGGTCGACTGATGCGAAGGGCGAATGGCAGACAGTGCAGCGCGCATCGGTCGTGGCTGACGCCGCGTGCAGCGTTTCGGCCATTCGTGCCGAGCGCGAGCTGACTAACACGGCGTAGGCGCGCGAGTGAAAATCCTGCTGCGTCCAAGTGATGTATTGGCTGCGTTTTGGTCCCGCGCCACCGTGACAGCTCGACGATTTGCAGCCAACGGCGCCGACAAACCGTCCGCTGTTGTTTGCGGTTCGTTGTTGTCCGGGCGTGGCCAACGCACACGCCGCGGTCGCAGTTAAAAACGAAAGCGACGCAGTTCCCCAGCGCACGCGCCCGAGGTTATCGCGACGGCTTTCGGAACGCTATCCGAATGTCAGTTCGCCCACGCCTTCCACTTCTTGCGAAGCGGTTTCACGTAGTCGTCGACATCCATCTTTTTGAAGCGGTCCACGCCTTCCTTCGCATAATCCGCTGCGTCTTCCGCTTTACGCCGGACGGATTTCCAAAACGGCAACAGGAACGGCAGCGAGAGAGCGCCGAGATGGAGATTGCCCACCGGCGTCTTTACTTCCTCCTCGCGGTCTTCGCTCGCGTAACGAATCGCAATCCCGATCGCCAGGCCGAGGACGAGCGCGCCGATGATCGTCGGCACCGGATTCTCGCGTAGGAAAAATTCTGTTCGCTCACGCGCGGTCGATGCGGTTTGTTTCGTCTGTTGCCAGGTATTGGACGCGCTGCTGGAAACCCGGCCCGCCGCCGAGCGCCAACGTCCTTCCGCCGCGCCTTCCGTGCTGCCGGTTGGCGAGATGCCCGGATTGTCCCGGAATTCGTCTCCGTTTGGATTGATCATAGCCATATTAGTTCGTAGCTGGGTGCCGGTTCGCGCCCCTTTTCACCGCCATTTGTGTTTCGGGTACCGGCGCTGTAATTCCGATTTAATGCGCGGATAACCTTCGCGCCAGAACGTCTCCAAGTCACTCGTTACTTGGATCGGCCGGTTGTTCGGCGCCAGCACCTGGATGCGCAACGGCACGCGCCCGCCGCCAATGGTTAAAGAGCGCGGCACTTCGTACAAATCCTGAATGCGCACGGCGATGGTCGGCGCATCCGTATCGTAGATAATCTTCGCGTTGCGGCCGTTCGGCAATTTGACGCGTTCGGGCGCGAATTGATCGAGCGCGCTTTGCTGTCCAGCGCTGAGCCACGACTTCAAGGCCGGCCATACCGCACGATCTTTGATTTGCTTGTAGCTCGTTGCACCATGACAAACCTGCTGCACCAGCAGTGTTTTGTCCGACTCGTTTATCGGCGGAATTTCGAGTTCCGGGAATGTTGCCGCGGCGAAGTTCACGCGCGCGATCCATTGCTCGACCGCCGCGTCCCAACTCTTCAATGGGCAGTTGCCGGCGATTACCTCTTTGGCGAGCAACTCAGCTGCTCGATCCAATGGCGGATCGGCAGCGGATCCGCTGTCGACGATGAGATCGTGAAACAGCGTCAACTTTCGCGCGACGACGCGCCGCAAAGATGGATCGAACGCCACAACCATTTCGTCGCGCACATGCTGCGGGAAGAGGGCGCGCAGCCACGCGAGCTCGATCTTCGTCGCCAGCGTCAGCAACACCGCGCGGTCGTTCTCACTCGTCTCGATTTCCCGGATTTCCGAGGCGACGAGCAGCCGTGCATCGTGGACAGCGCTCTCTCGCGCAAGAACACCGCGGCGGCCGTGCACGAGCGCACAGCGCAACGTTCCCTCGTCAAGTCGGGCCGCGGTCTGATCGGCGAAGCCGGCGAGCACGCAACGCTCGATCGCTCCCGGCATGAGATCGTGTGGCTCAACCTCGAGACCTTCGCCGCCCGCGATTGATAGAAATTGCTCGAACAGCTGCGCCGCCTCGCGTGCTGCGCCGGCATTCACACCGACGTGCTGGCACCGCCGCGGATCGAACTTGTTGTTCTCAGCGAACCGAAACGCGCGCAACAGAACGAATAAATCGGATGTAGTTTCGCCGCCGAAAAGATCATCGCGATCTTGGCGCATTTGTTTGCCTTCTGCGCGCCGGAGCAGGCTGCGACCTTGCGTCACCGCAGACATCATCGCGATCGCTCGAACGCATTTCTCCTCCTGCGCGGCAATGAACATCCGGGCGTAACGCGGATGAACGGGAAAGCGAAGCATCTGGCGTCCGACCGGCGTGATGCCGGCTCCGTCGATCGCGCCGAGATCATCCAGCAACTGCTCGGCGCGATCGATTGCGCGCGGGTCCGGCGCCTCGAGCCAGCGAAATGCACGCACGTCATTCACCCCGCTCGCTTTGAGTGTGAGCACGACTTCGGCGAGATCGAGTCGCTTCACCTCCGGCAGCTCGTGCGCTGATCGCTCGAGATGTTCGCGCTCGGTCCAGAGTCGCAGGCACAAACCCGATGCGGTCCGGCCAGCGCGACCGGCGCGTTGGTCCGCCGACGCGCGGCTGATCTTCTCAACGAGCAATGTGTTGATGCCGCGCCGCGCATCGAAACGCGACACGCGCGCGAGGCCGCTGTCGATCACCACGCGAATTCCCGGAATCGTGAGCGAAGTCTCGGCGACGTTGGTCGCTACAATGACTTTGCGTTTGCCGTAATCGGCGAGCGCGGCGTCCTGCTCGCGCGACGGCAATTCGCCATGCAGCGGCAGCGCGACGAATTCATTGCTCACCCGTGAGGCGCGAACGGCGGCAATCGTGCGGCCGATCTCGTATTTTCCCGGCATAAAGATGAGCACGTCGCCACCACTGCGTCGCGCGAGTTGCTCCAACTCGTCAGCAGCCAAATCCCAGATTGGGTATTCCTCGCGTCCGAGCGGTTTCGCGAGATAGTCGATCGCGACCGGAAAGACGCGACCGCTCGAGCTCAGCGTCGTGGAGGGCGCGAGATACTTCTGCAGCAGATCGGTCTCGAGCGTCGCCGACATCACGATCAACTTCAGGTCGGGTCGCGCAACTGATTGAAGATCGAGTGCGCGCGCAAGCGTGATATCGCCGTAAAGATGACGCTCGTGGAATTCGTCGCAGATGATCGCGGAGACACCGCGCAGTTGCGGATCATCGATGAGTTGGCGTAGCAGAATGCCCTCGGTAACAAAGCGAATGCGCGTTTTAGCGGACGTGACTTTCTCGAAGCGAATTTGATAGCCGACCTCATCGCCGAGTCGGCTTTTTCGCTCGAAGCCAACCCGGGCCGCTAGCATTCGCGCAGCAAGTCTGCGCGGCTGCAAAATCACGACTTCGCCTTCGCCGATCAAGCCGTGTTCGACCAGCATCTGCGGGACCTGCGTCGACTTTCCGGAGCCCGTAGGCGCGTGAACAATGAGGCGCGGGTTTTCGCGAAGCGCGGCAACGATCCGCTCCTCGAGTTCCCAGATCGGGAGATCGTTCAACGTGTCAGGCCAGCGGTTTCTGGATTAGCCCGACGCCGCACGCGTCTTTGTAAAACGGACGCGGCAGATCCATCGAGCGCGCGTCGCGGTTGATGCACATCGCTTCCACATTGGGATGCGCGCGGCGCCATTCATCGAACGCGCGCTCTACGCCACCCTTTTTCGTCACATCGAAATGCGTCGCGAACTGACTGACGTCGTGAAGAAGGATGACGCCGCCCGATTCGAGCACGTCATACCAAATCTCCAGCTCGCGCAGCGTCGCACCGTGTTCGTGCGAGCTGTCGATCACCACGACTTCGGGCGCACCACTGAAATAATCGCGCGCACGAGCCGGCGCCGCTGGATCGAGCGAGCTTAGCTCAACCGCTTCGACGAACTCGTTTAAGCCGGCGCGCGTTAGCCATTCACGTGTGTAGTCCGTAAGCTCGCCGCCGATGTCGAGGGTGAACAAGCCGTGCTTCGCGTCCATTCGACGCAGCATAAAACCCAGCAGTAACGTGCTGTAGCCCGAGCATGTCCCAAGTTGCACGATCCGACGCGCACCGTTTCCGACGACGAGCCCTTGCAGTAGCGACATCAAGGGTACCGCACATTCGCCGATGTGATGGTTGCGATCCGTGTCGGCGTACCAATCGCGCACGATATTCCATTCCTCGTCGGAGAGATCGGAATAGATCGGTGGCGTGAAATCCATTCCGGGCAAGCGATGCCACCAGTAACGCGGGTCGCCTTTCTCGCGCCAGCCGCGCGTCCGCTCGATGCGATCGGACATCGCGTCTATGGTGCGAGGCGGTCGATCTGCCACGCGCCTTCGCTTCCCCGCATGTAACGAAAGCGGTCGTGCAGTCGATTGGGCCGGCCCTGCCAGAACTCCACCATGTCGTGTTTCAGCCGATAGCCGCCCCAATGCGGCGGCAGCGGGATTTCGGTTTCGTGGAATCGCTCTGCCATTTCGGCGAGGCGCGCATCGAGAATTCGGCGGCCGTCGATCACCTCGCTTTGATGGGAAACCCAGGCACCGAGTTGGCTGCCGAGCGGACGCGAATGGAAATAGCGCTGCGATTCTTCACGTAAAGTTTGCTCAGCCGCGCCGCTGACTCGAACTTGTCGTTCGAGTTGCGGCCAGTAAATGCAAAGCTCGGCGCGCGGATTCGCTTCCAGCTCGCGGCCTTTCTGGCTGTCGTAGTTCGTGAAGAACGTGAAGCCCTCATCGGCGAATCCTTTCAGCAGGACGATCCGCGTGGACGGTCTGCCGTCCGTTGTCGCCGTTGCCAGCGCCATCGCATTCACGTCGCGAATGCCGGCTTCAACTGCCGCGGTAAACCAGGCGGCGAATTGCTTTACCGGGTCCGGATTGAGATCGCTGCGCCGGAGCCCTTGCGAGACGTATTCGTGCCGCAAGGACGGAATGTAATCGAGTGGCTCCTCCACACGCTCACGCTATTTCGCGATGGAAGAATTGTCGACTGCAGCGGCGCTTCGCGCGCTACATCTGCGAGCGAAACGGCAGCATCAGCCATTCGGTGACTCGCTCCCATGCCGATCGGTTTCGGAAGTCTTGCAGCGTGTATTCACGCGACAGCTGCAAGTCCCGTTCGAAGCTCGTCTCGAGCTGATGCGCGAATCCGGAATCGTAAACAACGACGTCCAGCTCTTCATTTATCTCGGACGAACGCGCGTCGAGGTTGGATGAGCCAAGCATCCCGAACAACCCGTCAACCACCATCATTTTCTCGTGAATCATCGTTGGCTGGTACTCGAAGATCTTCACCCCGCCTTCGAGCATTCGACCATACGCTGCGCGGCCGGCTGATTTCGTCATCGGCTGATCGTTATGCTCGCCGGGCAATAGCAATTTGACTTCGACGCCGCGCTTCACTGCGTCGAGAAGCAAATCGACCTGATTGTCGGTCGGCGTGCAGTAAGCATTCACAATCCAGATATGCCGCTCCGCCGCGGCGAAGGCGGTAGCCTGCACCAGCGGCACTGGCGCCATGGAAAACGACTGCGAACTAACCACCTGCGCCTTCATGTTTCCGGCCGCTGGAACTCGCGGGAACTCATCGGCGCCGCTAAGTGCTTCGCCGAAGCATTTGATCCAATGCTGCTGAAACGCCGATTGCAGCTTCTCGACGAGTGGGCCCTCGACCCGCAGCTGTGTGTCGCGCCAATGCTCGGGATCCTGGGCGTGCCCGCCCCACTTCGCGGCAAAGCCGACACCGCCGGTAAACGCAGTCTTCCCATCAATGACCAGCACGCGGCGATGACTTCGTCGATTCGTTCGGTCCACCCGCCACGAATGCGTCGGATGATAGTAGGCAAACTTACAGCCGGCCTGCTTCATCATCCGCACGTCGGAGTTGCTCAGCCGCCAGCCCGATCCGATTCCGTCGAGCAGCACGCGGACTTCCACGCCGGCCCGGGCTCGTTCGCAGAGCGCGTCGCGAAACTGCAGGCCGATCTCGTCCGACCAGAAGATGTAAGCCTCAAAATTGACCGAATGCTGCGCGCCGTGAATCGCGGAGAGCATTGCCGGAAAAAAGGCATCGCCGTTCTCCAGCAAATCGAGCTTGTTTTCACCCACGAGGATCGGATCGGCGAGCGCGAGCGCTGACCCGGTAAACGCCGGTGCCGTGACGTTGAAGGTGTGGGTGAGATGTTACTCGAGCGCGTGGCGTCGGATAAAGAAGAGACAAAACACAACCACGACCCCGAGAAACGCGAGGGTGAGTCCAATCCATTCCCCGATTGCAAGCTTCCACCGACGATTATTCAGCCAGTGGTTCGAACGGCTGCGCTTACGAGCCATGACAAGTGCGCACGACAGTAATTCGTAAGCTGTAAGCGACGTGGTCCTCAGGGCCCGCCCGGCAGCGCGCCCGGCTCGTAAGGTTCATCATCTGCGCCGCAATCGTCATCGTGATCTTCGGCGCTACTGTTGTCGCAGCCGTCTGTGCCCGGTTCGCGGCCGAGTCCTACACACGGTCTTCCGCACCGTGCCGATCGTCGCCGCGCTCCTGGCGGCGATAATGCCTGTCCTGTTCTACGGCAGTCCAAGCATCGTACTCCGGGCCGGCGGCGGAGGCGGCTGTAGTTACACAGCGGGCAAGCTCTCGCGCGGCTTGCCGTCGTCATCGAAGAACACGAGCGCGCCGCCGTTCTCATCGCTTGCCAGCGAGGCTGCGTGGTCACCCGTCTCGCTGAAGACTGAGACTATGCCGCGTTCCGCGCCGCACATCAGGTAAGCCATCGGACGTCCGGTCGGTTCCTTCACCTGGACGACACCGTTGCCTTCGATCGCCGCGACCTCCGCGACGACGCGGCCGTCGCCGTTCGCCACGACAAAGTTCCCGCCGTCATTTCTGCCGAGCATTAAGGCGTTCACCCTCCCGTCCGCGTTCTGCGCGCTCACGATCCCGCCTACGCCGTTCACCTTCATCCGGGCGCGGGGCTTTCCCTCAGCATCGCCGACACATGCAAAGCCGGCGCCGTCCTCCGTCTGGCCGAGCGACACGATCACTTGCCTGTTCTCGTTCCAGAGTTCCACGCTCGGCGCGCCCTCCGCATCGAGAGAAATCGAAACGCGCTGCCGTCCTTCGGGGTCAGTCAGACAGATAAAACTCGGCCCGACGACCCGCCGGACCTCTGCGACCTCACGACGCAGCCGCGCTACCTCCTCGCGCAGCTCTTGAACTTCATCGCCCGTGCCCATCGCAACCCTCCACTACTGAATCGGTTCCGAGCAGCATTCTGTCTGTAGGAACAGCAGGTGACGGGCCGCTCATTGCCGGCGCCAGGCTAGCGCAAATGACGGATGCCGATTAGCTCTGCCGAGCGAGAGCCTGTGCCGGAGCGATCTGCAACGCGCGCTCGATCTTATCCAGCAACGCGTCGGGGTCGGTGCCGGTCTTCACGACGTGCTCGATGAAACCGGAGGCACGACTTTGCGCAATGTGCTCGGCATGGTCGTAGGCGGAGAATGCGATCGCGCGCACCGGCGCATCGCGGCGCAGTGTTTCCAGCAACTCCCAGCCGGTGCCGTCCGGGAGATTCAGATCGCAGATCAGCAGGTCGTATGTTGCGGAGCGGTTTGCCGCGATGGCTGCGCTGACGTTGTCGGCTACGTCAACGCGATAGCCGCAGACGCGGAGGAATTGCTGCAGCGCGCGAGAGGTCGCGGGATGATCTTCTACGATCAGCAGTCGGCCTTTGTCCACGAATAGTCGAGCTACCGGCGCACCGGCAGTTTCACGACATAAACAGCGCCGCCGTCCGGTCCCGCGGAGAAAGCAGAGACGCTCCCACCGTGGCCTTCAACGACGCGCTGCGCGACATACCGGCCCACTCCGAGGCCGCCGATCCCGAATACTGAACGCCGCCCTTCTTCGAACGGCTCAAACACGCGGTGAGCGACCGTCGCATCGAGCAGATCGCCGCTGTCTTCCACAGCGACTTCGATCTCGTGCTGGTCGCCGTCGTTGCGGCTGGAGACTTTCACGACGGCTCCGCGCCGGCTGACGTTTGCCGCATTGCGCAGCAGCGCCGCGAACGCGCGCCGCAGCCGGCTCGCATCGGCGAGTGCTGTGCTGTGGGTCGCCTCGAGGCGGACGTTGACGGTGAGCTCCTTGTTCGCAAAATCGGCGCGGCAACGTTCAATCGCTGCTTGCACGATCTGATGCACATCGCTCTCCGCGAATTCGAGGCACAGGTTGCCTTTTGCCAGCCGCGTCGCATCGAGCAGATCGTCAATCAGCGCGGCTTCGACCCGAACGTTGTGCTCGATCCGCTCGAGCGGTTCGCGAAGTTGCGCCGCCAGCCGCGGATCGGTGCGCATCGCGGTGACCTCGAGCAGAACCGGCGTGAGCGGCGTTCGCAACTCATGGCTCATCAACGAAAGGAAGCGGCTCTTCAGATTCACCGCGTCTTCGAGCTGCTGCTTTTGCTCCATCAATGTCCGCTCGAATTCGATGACTTTCTGATGCTGCTCCGCGACGAACTGCATTGTCGAATCGATCAGCACGTCGTCGAAAAACTGGTGCACGATGCGCTCAGCGGCGCGGCGGCCATCCGGCTCCATCGCGCCATGCTCCTGCTCGAACGCAAAGAGCCATCGCTTCTGGAAATCGCGCCGCACGATGCAGACCTCGCGGATTACTTCATCCAGGCGATAACCCTGCTGCCAGCGCTTCCGGCCATGCGCGGTTGATTGCTCGCTTGCCTGAGCGCGCGGCGATTCCGCGGCCGGCGCTTTCAGGATATTGGCAAGCTCGCGGCACAATACAGGAAAATGATCGAGCAACTGGCGAAAGGTCAGGTCGTCGGAAGAATCGATCTGTGTGCTGCGGTCCACCGCGCCCACCCAGTGCCGCGCAATGTCTTCGCGGTGGGCAAGGATGAAATCTGCAAACGCAATTAGCTCGCGCGCGACTGCCGGCTGCGTGTTTTCAGATACAGGCTCGGCTTCCATTTTATTTCACCCGCCGTCGCAACTACAGCTTACATCGTTTGTCGCAGCGCGACAGTCGTCACAAAATTGCTCTGCGTGGTCATAGCGTCGTGCGTCTTGATCAAATCGCCGGACGTCTTGATTAAATCAGTTCTGAAATCGTTAACACGCGGCGGGCTTGGATTTGATCGATGCGCGCCTTGATCAAAGCGGCGGGCGCTTTCATTTCGTCGTTCGACGATTTGATTACTTCGTCGCGCGTCTTCATTAAATCAGCCGGCGATTGGCCGTCGCGTCGGCTGACTTGATTCGATCGTGTCGGCCTTTAATTAACGCGGGCGGACTTTTGATCAAGTCGTGCGGAGGCTGAATCAAGTCGGGGCGCGTTTTGTATCAAGCGGCTGACGATTTGTTTAAGAATTTGCCCGGCTTTGGCAAAGGCGAAATCGCGGAGATCGGTCTGATTCACGAGGGAAAACGATTTCCTAAGTCACTGTAAATCAGTGTTATGTGAATAACTTTTTGCTTGCCGGCCAGTGGCTGCGGCCTGCCAGAATCGCATCAGCAACCAGCGCAGAAAGGAGGTGAATTCCTAATGCAAAACAAGCTCAACAGAGGCTTCAGCCAGATCCGTGAAGATGAGCTCGACCAGAAGGCGCAGGTGATCATCGCGTCGTTGACCGGCAATGCGGCGTTTCCGACGCCCACGCCAACCCTCGCGAACGTGCAGGCGAAACTCGATGCCGTTCGGCAGCACACGCGGGATCATGATCGGCGGGCTAACGCGCGCGAAAGATTACTACTTTCGCGTCCGTGGTATCGGCCCCACTGGGCCGGGCGCGTGGAGCGACCCGGCAATGAGCCTGATCAGCTAGAGCAGTAACGCTACAGGAACGGAAGCGAAGAGGGAGGCGGGCCGAAATGGGGACCCGCCTTTTTGCTGTACCCCGCGCGGTGGAAGCTTCGACGTCTCTTGGTGCAAGTGTCTGAAGAATCCGTGATTGCGAGAAGTGGGGGCGGACGTGTCGCTACTCTCTGGCATGTCAGTTGCTTCTAGGAATTATAATGTTCTCGCTTTGCCGCCAGCGCATACGCAACGGCTCCGCCAACCGCCGGCTTTCGGCGCGCCTGGGCTTCACGCTCGTCGAGATCACAATTTCCCTCGCCGTAATTGGCACGCTTTCCGGCGCCTCTTACATCGGCTTCAACGCGATCAACGCCTACAGTGTCGGCTCGCGCCTTTACAGCGAAGCGCAGGCTGCGGCGCAGAACCAGATCGACCTCATCCTCTCGAAAGAGCCATTCGATGTCGAGGCAACGCCAGCAAAGATTCCGCTCGAACTGATGATACCGACGGAGTTGGCGGCGGTCAGCCCGGCGGTCGGAACCTCGCCGCCGGCGGCGACGAATTCCTACTATCCTTATTACAACAAAAATGGGTTGCTGACGCGCGACGCGTTCATTTATACGGACCCGAATACCGGCAACGTGCTGGTAAAAGGGACGGTCAGCGAGACCGTGACCGATGTCGGCACCACGCAGACGATCGAAGGCGTGACCACGAACCTGAATACGCGCCGCGCGACAGTAACAGTCAGTTATACCTTCCGAAATACCGCGTACAGCGTCTCGATGGACACGATGCGCACGGCCGACCGATGAATGAGATGAAAAAGCTAAACGGAGCCTTCACTGTCGCCGAAATGATGGTCGCCGTAGGAGTGCTTGGCCTGCTCGGGCTAGTCTTCTTCAGCGTCCTTAAGACCGGCCTTGTTCTTTTCGCCAAGAATACGGCCGTGAACATCGCGCACGAGGAAGCGCGCGAGGGCGTTAACCGGTTGACGAAAGACATTCATGCCTCCGTCTCTATGCCGCAGCTCTGTGACCTCGATACCTCGACAAACCCAGTCACTCTCGCCGCACCGAGCCCCAGCCCGACACCGATCACTGGCGTCGCCGTCGGCCCGATGTTTGCCGCCGTCACCTTTCAGAACGTCGCCAACGGGCCGAACTATATCTGGAACGATCCGGCCGGAGGTAACCAGATCATGATCAAGGATAATTATAACGTCAGGGCCGGGCAGCACCTGCTGATTCCGTTCTGGGGCGCATTATATGAGCAGGATATCTACAAGGCCACCGCCAGCGGCAGCGCCAATCACAGCAACATCTTTATCGAAAACGATTATCAGACCGGGATTAAGCCGCGCGATTCAAATTCCAACCTCTACGCCATCACCTATTACACCGACCGCGTGGCCTACGTAGTAATGAATGGAACCTTCTACTCTGATTCAACAAGCGGTCTCTACACGACAGCGGGAGCATGGAACCAGCACTCGTCCAACTACGTCTGGGCACCGCCCAGCACGCCGCCTGGTCACCTTTTCAGCTACAAAAATGGTGAACTCCATTTGTTCAAGCAGCGCAACAACGGAACTCAGTATTACTGGCAGGACACCGCGACAGTGGCGCGCAACCTAACGACCGCGATGCCGTTCTACACGCCGGTCAACCCTAATGGCGGATTTAACACCAAGTATGTCGGGATAAAGATTACTGCAACCGACACCAAGGTCACAAACCAGAACTTCCTCGCCGTCAATTCTCTCATGGATACGGCGGTCGACTACCGCACTGCTATCGCTCTGACGCAATGAAGAAGACTGCGCTGCGACCAGAAACCGGTAGTACGCTGGTGGTCACCCTCTCGGTCGTGACAACGATTCTCGTCTTACTTGCCTCAGCGGTAAGTTACACTCAGCACATCTCCAGGATCAGCCAGCGCTCGCGCAAAACCGCCCTCGCGATGGAGATTGCGGATGGTCATCTCGAGTATCTTTTCACCAATTGGCGCAACGTTTCTCGCATCGCGGTCACGCAGCAGATCAAGAAAAAGATCAGCGTAGCAAATATCGCCCTGCCTACTCAGTATTTTTTCACCGATTCCTACAACCCCGGACCGGCACCTGTGCCCGGTCCATCTGTCGGACTGACTGCTGCTCCGCCGATCATTCCACTCCCGGCTAAGTCGCTTTTCCCGACCGAGTCGAACTACACTGTAGCGCAGTATCGTATTCAGGCGGTTGACCCGATGACGACGCTGGATGCGAACGAAAACGCTCTCCTCAACGGCATAGTTGATCCGACGGCGACACCGCCGGCGGCCTTCGGCCCGAATACCGACACCACGAACGGCCAATATAGCTTCTACTACCTCGCCTCGGTAGACGTACAGGTACCGGCGATTGGTGCCTCATCTGGTTATGTGACTGCAAAGGTGCGCCGGATCTTTGAAAAGAAGTATGATGAGCCCTTCACCTTCGCCATGTTCTACATGGATGACCTTGAGCTGCAGCCAGCAACGACGTTAACCATTACCGGGCCGGTTCACACCAACGGTAGCCTCTACATCGGAACCCAGAATTTTGCGGAGCCAACGCCTTCAACGAGCTATCCAACCTCCGGCAGAGTCACCTATTCCACGAGCTACGTAAACGGCGCATCGCCGAACGACCCGAACCATACCTCCTTCACAGGGCCGACGCTGCCATCGAACGAACCGCCGATGATGCAATCAGCGTATCTGCCCTTCGGCTGGAACCCGAACCTCACCGGAAGCAGCGCGAGCAACGCGGACTACCATAGCTTAATCGAGCCATTTCCGAAGTGGACCTTTCCGAACGCAGTCGCACGCACCGCTGCGACCAACTACCTCGCGACTGACATCAATAAGGTGGCTTACGACAGCGATACCGGCCTTTATTGGACGCTAACTGCAAACAACCCTGCTATCTGGTTGCCGACAACTGCACCCTCTGATGTGTTGCAGACCGTGCGATTTAGCAACCAGGCGGACTACATGGTTCTGATCGAGCCCGATTCCCTCGGAGTTCGCACCAACGAAGTGGTGCATGTCTACCAGCAAGCGGCGCCTTCGGCGACTCCGCAGGAAATCACGAATGGTCCCACCTACAACGCCATTACGAATGCAATTACGACGAGCAAGCAGCAAAACCAAACGATTCAGGATAACCGCGAAGGAGGGACTGTCCGGCTAACGACGGTGGACATCACATCGATTTCCAAAAATGTGAATAAGGGAAACGGTCTGCCGATTGGCATGATCTATATCTCAGACATGAATGCGAGTGCCAGCTCGAAACGCGGCATTCGGCTTATCGGCCAGTACATTCAACCCGGCACAGGGCTTTCGGTGGTGTCGGAGAACCCCGTCTACATCCAGGGAGACTTTAACACAGGCGCAACCGGCACATTCGGCATCGGCGTTCCTGCGAATCCGACGGCGACTCCGCCTTCGAACGCGGGCGGTGCCGCGTCGACAGCCTCGCCGCTCGTGTCAGGTTATACTTGGAAGCCGGCGGCAATCGTGGCCGACGCTATTACGCTCCTTTCGAACAACTGGAGTGATGCGCAGTCAGCCAACCAGCCACGTCCCGGCGCTAAGCACACGACGGTAAATGCAGCGCTCGTTACAGGGAATGTGCCGAGCAACGGAACTAACTACAGCGGCGGCGGTGAGAACTTTGTTCGTCTTCTCGAAGACTGGAGCTCCGCGAGGTTTACCTATTATGGATCGATGGTCCAGCTTTGGCAAAGCGAACAAGCCACCGGACCATGGACGGGGTCAGCTACTGTTTACACCGGACCATCTGCGTATCGGTGGTTCTACGACGTGCACTTTGCTGGAAATCCGAGCAATCCAGCCGGCAACACCCATCCGATACCACCGGGTAATTTCCAGCTGGCGGCGTACCTCCAGCAACAGCGCTGGTACCAAGTTTACTAGAAATCTAAAGATGCGCGGCATTCTTCTCGTGGGTATCGCTGGCGTTATGTTCGCGACTAGCGTCAGTGCTCTTGAATTCACCGCGACGTCGCGCGACTACGTCGCTGAGGGGATCAAATTCCGGCAGTTAGTTTTTAAATACGGCAATAGCCAGGTAATCTACGAACCACCGCAGCAGTGGAGCTGCAATATGACCGGTAGTGGGCTGCAACTTGCGCCGGGAAAGACGAGCAGAGCCGAGGCAACGATCCAGGCTGCGCCGTTGCCGCCTGAGATAAAACCTGGCTTGGACAAAGCTCCCGATTGGCAACAGGCCTTTCTCCAGAGTCTGCCACCCTCGAGTCAGGGTGGAGCGCTCGAAAGTGACGCAATTAATCCGGTCGTGTTCCAAGGCGGCGTTAGTTACGAAATGATCGGTTCGTACACTGTGCTCGGCGAGAAATTCGTCCGAAGCCGCCTCGTTGCGGTCGTCCCCGGAATGCAGCTGACATACACGCTCACAGCGCGCAAGGCAGACTTCGACAAATTGCATCTCGCGTTTCGATCAAGCATCATGTCATGGCACTGGGTA
>JBJMWW010000073.1:0-18581 GCA_045809945.1 Chthoniobacterales bacterium | reverse complement strand
CGGCTGAATCTGCAGCCGGAAAATTTCTTCCTCACCCGGAAAGCGACGCGCGAGAAATTCGTGAAGATGGACGAGTGGATGAATCGTTACACGTTTTTCGGCACGCCGGTTTACTTCGAGTTCCTCGCCGGTAAGCGCGACCTGACCTGCTCAGCGTGGGCGATACCGACGCGCAATCTCAAGGGCTGGAAGGCGCCCTGCTATTTCATGACGGACGCGGTCGGCACGAACGGCAGCGGCCATTACGCGACGTATGCTGAGCTGCTCGCGAACGTTGATTGGGACAAATACGGCGTTGTTGGCGGCCTTGCGAAAGATCCGCGATGCGAGAACTGCATGACGCATTGCGGTTATGAGCCAACCGCGTCGCTTGGCCTCCAGGCGCAGCGCGGCGACACGTGGAAGACGATCAAATTCAACTTCGGCCGTCGCCCCAAGCCAACTGGACGCGGCAGCGAGACGCTCGTGTTCAACGGCGTCACCTCGGGCAACGGACATCTCACGGGCAAGCGCGCGGAGCCGGCAGTGGCTGAAGCTTCGTAGTGGGATGGCGCCGCCCGCCGCAGCAAACGTCATCGCGCTCCCGAGTGTAGTCCCGCACTCGACGCCGGGCGTTTTGCCGGAGGCGGAGCAGATCAGCGACGCCATCGCGCGGGCGCAGGAGAATCTGCTGCGGCAGCAAAAGCCCGACGGACATTGGTGCGGCGAGCTGCTCGTCGATTCAACGCTTTGCTCCGATTACGTGCTCTACATGCACTGGCTCGGCGAAGTGGATGAAGCGCTGCAGCAGCGTTGCGTGCGGCACATTCTGAAACGCCAGCTGGCCGACGGCGGCTGGAACATTTATTACGGCGGACCGAGCGAGATCAACGCCAGCGTCAAAGCCTACTTCGCGCTGAAGCTGGCCGGTCACTCGGCCGATCTGCCGTTCATGCAGGAAGCCCGCGCGAACATTCTGCGCCTCGGCGGCATTCCGCGGATGAACACGTTCAGCAAGCTTTACCTCGCTCTGCTCGGACAATTTCCTTGGAAATATCTACCCACGATTCCAGTCGAGATGGTGCTGCTGCCGAACTGGGCCCCGTTCCACATGCACAAGATGTCATCGTGGAGTCGCGCGATGCTCATGCCGCTGGCGATCATCAATCATTTTAAGCCAACCCGCGAACTGCCCGGCATGAAACAGCTGCACGAGCTGTATCCGCTGGGCACAGAGCACAAAGATTTTCACCTGCCGCGCGACGAGCGTTTCTTCACCTGGCGCAACCTTTTCCTGCGTGTCGACGACGTCTTGAAATTCGTGCATCCACTGCGCGTTCGGCCGATGCGCAAACGCGCGCTCGAAGAAGCGGAGCGGTGGATGCTTGAGCGAATCGGCGATGGCAGCGACGGCCTCGCGACCGTGTTCCCAGCGATGCTGAATTGCCTGATCGCATTGCGCGCTCTCGGCTACGAGAAGACGCATCCGGTTTTCCAAAAGGCCACACGCGATTTCGAAGGTCTCTTCGTTGATGATCCGGAAGATTTTCGGATTCAGCCCTGTCTCTCGCCGGTCTGGGACACTGCGATTAACATCATCTCGCTCGTGGAATCGGGTATGCCGGCTGAGCACGCCGCGATTCAGAAGGCAGCGCAATGGCTGGCCAACGCCGAGGTGCATTTCCGCGGCGACTGGGCCGTCAACAATCCGCATCCGGAAGCGAGCGGCTGGGCATTCGAATACAACAACATCTATTACCCGGACACCGACGACACCGCGATGGTGCTGATGGCACTCCGACTCGTCAGGCCGACTGATTCGGCCAAGCTCGACGCGTTGTTCCGCCGCGCGCTGGCCTGGCAGCTGAGTTTCCAATGTCGCGACGGCGGCTGGGCCGCGTTCGATAAAGACGTGACCGACCAGTGGCTGGAGGACATGCCGTTCGCGGATCACAATGCGATTCTCGATCCGACGTGCAGCGATCTCACCGCGCGAACACTGGAGTTGTTCGGCTACATCGGATTCGATCGCAAACATTCGGCCGTGCAGCGCGCCCTCCGCTATCTGCGCGAGACGCAGGATGATGACGGTTCGTGGTACGGTCGCTGGGGCGTGAATTACATTTATGGGACGTGGCAGGTGCTCCGTGGCCTGCGCGCGATCGGCGAAGACATGAGCAGGGATTGGATTTTGCGTGGCCGTGACTGGCTCGAAAGCTGTCAGAACGACGACGGCGGCTGGGGCGAAACCTGCGCGACCTACGATGATCCGACGTTGAAAGGCCGCGGCGAAAGCACGGCATCGCAAACGGCGTGGGCGCTGATGGGCATCTGCGCGTGCGGTGATCTCGATCGGCCGAGTATTCAGCGCGGCTTGCGTTATCTACTCTCGACCCAGAATGCTGACGGTTCCTGGGCTGAGCCGCAGATCACCGGCACCGGTTTCCCGCGCGTTTTTTATCTGAAGTACGACTTCTACCGGCAGAATTTTCCGCTGCTGGCGCTTGCCACCTACGTGAATTACCGCAGCGGCCTCGGTCATCAGCCGACGTTCTATCGCTGCAGCGCGAATTGACGCGCCGACGTTCGGGCGCGTAGGTGTTCGTATGCCCTACGAACTACCGAAACTCCCTTACGCTTACGACGCGCTCGAACCGCACATTGACGCCCGCACGATGGAGATCCATCACACCAAGCACCACCAGGCCTACATCACCAACGTCAACAACGCGCTCAAGGACCATCCGAACCTCGCCTCCAAATCAGTCGAGGATCTGATTCGTAACCTGAATGAGGTGCCGGAAAATATTCGCACCGCGGTACGTAACAACGGCGGCGGACACGCCAATCATTCGTTCTTCTGGCAAATCATGGGACCGAACGCAGGCGGTCAGCCAAAAGGCAAACTCGCTGACGACATCAAGTCGACCTTCGGCGGGTTCGAGCAGTTCCAGGAGAAATTCGCAGCTGCGGGAGCGGGGCGATTTGGCAGCGGCTGGGCTTGGTTGATCCGCGGCAAGGACGGCAAGCTCGAAGTGATGAGCACGCCGAACCAGGACTCGCCGCTGATGGACGGCAACACGCCAATCCTCGGCGTCGATGTATGGGAACACGCCTACTATCTCAATTACCAGAATCGCCGGCCCGATTACGTGAAGGCGTGGTGGAACGTCGTCAATTGGGACGCCGTCGCGCAACGCTACGGCGGCTAAATCGCATTTGAGCTAGGGATGTCGCGCGGCGGCGTCCCAGAAGGCGGCGCAGCGCGCCGTCCCAGCCAATGGCGTACCTAAACGAGAATTACCTGAAGCTGCAGGCGGGCTATCTCTTTCCTGAGATTGCGCGGCGTGTGCAGACGTTTTGCGACGCCAACCCTGACGCCGCCGAGCGGTTGATTCGTTGCGGAATTGGTGATGTCACCGAACCGTTGCCGCGCGCGGCCGTGGATGCGATGCATCGCGCCGTCGAAGAGCTCGCGCATCGCGAGACGTTTCGCGGTTATCCCCCGTACGAAGGATACGAATTCCTTCGTGCGAAGATCGCGCAAAACGATTTTCGCGATCGCGGTATCGACATCGCAGACGACGAGATCTTTGTCTCTGACGGATCGAAGTGCGACTGCGGATTCATCCTAGACATCCTGGGACATCAGAACCGCGTTGCCATCACGGATCCGGTGTATCCGGTCTATGTGGACACGAATGTCATGGCGGGCCACACCGGGCCGGCAAATCCGGACGGGCGCTACGAAGGCATCGTCTACCTGCCGTGCACGGCGGAAAACAAATTTGTGCCGGAGCCGCCTAACGAGCGCGTT
The DNA here is from genome assembly GCA_045809945.1 of Chthoniobacterales bacterium. Taxonomy (GTDB): domain Bacteria; phylum Verrucomicrobiota; class Verrucomicrobiia; order Chthoniobacterales; family UBA10450; genus CADDYX01. The sequence continues at coordinate 14,785 of JBJMWW010000073.1, read as the reverse complement.
GATCTGGTCTATCTGTGCTTTCCGAATAACCCAACCGGAGCTGTCGCAACGCGGGAGCAACTGACTCGCTGGGTCGAATACGCACACACACACAATGCGCTGCTCCTCTACGACGCAGCCTATGAAGCTTACATCCGCGACCGGCAGATTCCGCACTCGATTTTCGCGATTCCCGGCGCCAAAGAATGCGCCGTCGAGTTCCGAAGTTTCTCAAAGAACGGCGGCTTCACCGGAGTTCGCTGCGGATTCACTGTGATGCCGAAGTCTGTGAAAGCGCAGACGGACGATGGGCGATCGTTGCCGTTGCATCCGCTTTGGTTGCGCCGTTGGAGCACCAAGGCAAACAGCGTGAGCTATCCAGTGCAACGCGGTGCCGAAGCGCTTTATAGTGATGAAGGGAAGGGACAGATTCGAGAGTTGGTCGATCACTACATGGGCAACGCATCGATTCTTCGTGAAGCTGCGCAAGGCGCCGGCCTGCAGGTTTTCGGCGGTGAAAACGCGCCCTACATCTGGATGAAGACAACCGGCGCGCTATCCAGCTGGCAGATGTTTGATCGGATGCTGCACGAGCTTCACGTCGTGATCACTCCAGGCAGCGGCTTCGGCGCGTGCGGTGAAGGCTATGTGCGCATCTCCGCATTCAATAGCCGCGAGAACGCTGTGGAAGTCGCGCGCCGGCTGCAAACATTGCGGTGATCGTCTCGGCGTTTTCTTGTCGAGCCACGCGCTGCACGTAAGATTCGCCGCGTTTTGGAATCAGCCGCCTTCGCCAACAGGAATCTGCCGCAGCTCTACCGCTTTTGTTTTCTCATGACCTCTGACGTCGAGAAAGCAAAGGAGGCGTTTCAAGGGACGGTGCGAGAAGCCGCACTGCGGTCGGCGCACGGTGAAGCGCCGCAGGACCGACTTTGGTTTTTTCGTGACGCGCGCTGGCGTTGTCTCGCCGCGTCGGTTGCTGAGCTGCAAGCGGAGCACGGTCAAATGGACGAACACGAAGTCTCTGCGTCCGCCCCGGCGCAAATTGCACAGATCGATGTCCAGCAGCTGGCGATCTGGATTTCTGCGGCGCCCGAACCGCAGCGCAGCGCGCTCGCTCTGTTTTACCTCGACGAATTTAATCCGGCCGAACTCTGCTCCATTCTGGCTTTGAAGGCGCGCGAACTGCCGCCGTTGATCGCGAGCGGCCGCCGAGAATTCCAGGCATGGCTCGACGCAGTCGTGCCTCACAACGACGAATGAGACGCCGCGAAGCCACGCTCGCCGACGCGGCGCCGATCACCGAAAAACCGGGCACCGATCGCGCGACGCGCATTTCGGTCACGAAAAGCCGCAAAGGCAAAGACGCGGACCGGTTTGCCGCGCGCCATGCGTTCGATCGTTCGCTCGCGGCATTGGTGCAGACGATTCCCGTCACGCCGGATATTGCGGAATGGTTCGCAAACGAAAATCTGGTGCCCGGTGGGAAACGCCGTTGGCGCAAGATTCTGTTCAACCCTGCCGTCCTTTCGATCGCCCTCGCAGCGGCAGTGATTGCTGGGGTGTTTGCCTATCGCGTGCACGAACGACTGCATGATTTCCCGGGCGCTGAGAACGCGCGCAAGCTGCTGACGATTGCCGCCTCGACGCGCTCCGTCTTGCTCGATCCGGTGAAAGTAGATGCCGGCGCGTTGAGTGATCTGTTTTTCATGAAGTATCGGCTCGAGAATTTCGACGTGCCGCGCGAGTTCGCCGATTTCAAGACGCTGGGCTGCCGTGTCTTCGACGACGACGAAGCGCATCGCGTCGCGCAGATTTACCTCGTCGAAAAACACATGCAGCTATTTCTCTTTCCCGCTGCGAAAGACGAGAAGGGTGTGACTGCTCCTGATTTCTCCGATTGGCGGTTTGTTGAACAGGAAGGCTGGACGGGCGCTGTTCGTCAGAAGAATGGCATTTGTTTCATGGCTGCGTCGCGCGGGACAGAGAAGGATCTTACGCCCTACCTCGCGGCGAAATCACCGGTCGAAGAACGAGGCCATTGACCGACTGCAACCGCGCGTTCACCTTTTGCCGCCAAATTGTAGCCGCGATCGCTGGTCGCGGCTTAGATCAACGATGGCCGCGGCCGGCGACCGCGGCTACAGACGCCGAGGGTAGCTCAACGGTAGAGCAGCCCCGAAACCATTCGGGGTTGGTCGGGAGTCGATTCTCGCTATCGTCGCGCCGAAAATAACGCCAGGGTAGCTCAGTGGTAGAGCAGGGGACTCATAAGCCCTTGGTCGGGAGTTCAACTCTCCCCCCTGGCACTTGTTGCATGGCTTGGGTTTACATCTTGCGCGGAGCCAACGGGCATCACTACATCTGGAATTCGATTCTCTCCTCTGGCATCTCCATTTTCGATTGCGACAGTGGGCTCTGAAGCGTCATCGTTTCGGCGCGTGCAGCGCTACTTCGAAGATGTGCAGGTCGGCGATCGATTCGGATCGCAGACCTACGTCGTGACGGAGAAGGCGATGATCGAATTTGCGCGTGATTTCGATCCGCAGCCTTTTCATCTCGACCGCGCTGCTGCGGATGCCAGTGATTTCGGTGCACTGGTGGCAAGCGGTTGGTTCACCGCTGCGGTGGGCATGCGGTTGTGGGTAACCGGTGAATTGCAGTTTGTTGGCGGCGCGATCGGACTTGGTGTGGAGGAACTGCGTTGGCCCGCGGCAGTTCGCGTGGGTGACACGCTGCGTTTGGAAACGGAAATTCTTCAGCTGCGTCGCTCGTGCTCGAAACCGGGCCGCGGCATCGTTCGTTTTCGCAACGCCGTCACAAATCAAGACGACAAGACTGTGATGACGCTGATCGCCAACGCACTAGTCCGCTGCAACGCTGGCGGGTGACTCGCGTTGCTCCGCAATTTGTTTGCAGCGCGCCAGATCGAGTTTCCCGGAGGCAAGCATCGGAATTGTGTCGATCCGTCGGACCGTTTTCGGAATCCAAAGGTTCGGAACGCCTGCTCCAACGAGACCGGCGCGCAAACTGGCGAGATCAACGTCGACACTGCTCAACAACACGAGCGCCTCGCCCTTTGTCTTATCCGCGACGCCGACGATCGCGATCCGGCGATCTCCCTCGGTATCGAGTTGCAGAACGCCGCTGATTTTCTGTTCGATGGTTTCGTGCGGCACCATTTCGCCGCCAATTTTTGAGAAGCGGGTGAGGCGGCCGTCGATGTAGAGAAATCCATCTTCATCGAAACGGCCGAGATCGCCTGTTTTCAACCAACCATCACGCAGCACTTCCGCACTGCGGACCGAATCATTCAGATAACCTTCAAAGATGTTTACGCCGCGGAGCCAGAGCATGCCGGAGTCGTGCAGAGAAAGCTTCGCGTCTGTTTCCGGATCGCGAATTTCTGCGGCAATTCCAGGTGCCATTTTGCCAACCGACCCCGGCCGATGTGAGATCTCAACGATTCTGCCGGTTTCGTTCGCCGGCGGATTCGGCAGGTTAACGCTCACCACCGGCGATGTCTCGGTCAGTCCGTAGCCTTCGAGCACCGGCATGCCGAAATGTTCTTCAAATTTTGCGGCGAGATCGCGCGACAACTTCTCCGCGCCAGTGACGAGTAAACGGATTGTGCGCAGTTGATGCGGCTCAGCCTTGCGAAAATAGGCGCGCAGAAATGTCGGCGTCGCCAGCAAAATCGTCGCGCGATACTTTTCGATTGCAGCCGCGATCTTCGCCGGCTCGAGAGGGTTTGGATAGGAGAGCACCCGCACGGATTCGATAAGCGGATACCAAAGCGTGACCGTGATGCCGAAACTGTGAAACAACGGCAACGATGCCAGCAGCAGGTCGTCGCTTTGCAGGTCGAGAAGCGCACCGACCTGCGCCGCATTGCCCACCACGTTGCGGTGCGTCAGCGCGACACCTTTTGGTTTGCCGGAACTGCCGCTGGTGAAGAGCAGCACCGCCTCTTCGTGATCGCCCCAGCGCGGAATTCGCAGCAGCCAAATCAAGACGCGCGTCGGCAAAACGATCACTGTGATCCACCAGAGCAGGATCGATTTTTTGTGCTGCGGCAGCGTGCGATCGAGATGAATCACGTCGTCGGTCCACGGAAAATTCTCGAGCCGATTCGCCATTGCGCGTGCCGAGACGATTGTCTTGATGCCCGACTGCTCCTTGGCGGATTCGATTGCTTCGCGACCGACGGTGAAGTTCAGATTCACCGGCACTTTGCCGGCGAGGACGATCGCGAGATTTGCGAGTGCGCCGGCTTTACCGGGCGGAAGCAAAACGCCGACGCGTTTTTCGAGGCGGCGCACGATGACGTTCCGGCTCAACGCAATCGCCGCACCGAGCAATTTGCTGTTCGAAATCGACGTGTGATCGAGGGCGTCGACAATTGCGGTGCGAAACGGGTTGCGTTTCAATCCGCGCACGACCAGGCGGGCGAGGTGTTCGCGAAGAACGTTGCGTTTGCTGAAGCAGAATTCGCAAAGCTTTAGTAATCGCTCGCGCACTGTAGCGCTGTCGGCTTCCTCGGCTGCGAGCGGTTCGCCGAATGCGACACGGACTGGATAAGGGAAACGCCGTGGCCATTTGACAAAAAACCGCCCGCCCTGATTGGAAAATATCGAGCCCCAGAGTTCATCGAGCCACACCGGCACCACCGGCACTTCGGCATGCCGCGCGAACAATTCGAAGCCGCGCCGCAATGCGAGCAACGTTCCGCGTCGTTCGAGCTGCCCTTCCGGAAAGAGGCAGACGATCTCGCCATTTCTCATCGCCTCGGCGCCAATCCTGACTGCGTCCTTCGCCCGTCGGGCGTTGATCGGAATCGCGCCGGCAATGCGCATGATCGGATGCAGCACGCGGTGCTCATAAAACTCGTGATCGATGACGAAGCGGATCTTGCGCGGGCAGGCGAATTGAAGAATCAGAGCGTCGACCCAGGTGATGTGATTCGGCAGGAGCAAAAACCCGCCGCTGGGGAGGTTCTCGAGACCGTGAATTTGGACGCGATAAATCGCACGCATCAGGGCGCGGGCGACAAGATAGAGCGCGCGCTCCACGGCGGACGGCTGCGGCATTGTTTATCATTTACAATCCGCGCATCGGCCTCTGCAATCGGCAACTTCGATGAGCAACGCAGACCGACGATTGCCCGGCGCGCGTGCCTCGCTCGCGCTGCTCCTCTCGATCAATCTTTTCAACTACATCGACCGGCAGATCCTGGCCGCGGTCGAGCCCAACATTCGCGATACGTTTTTCGCGCCAGGCGACCCGAACGCGATGGCGATGACGGGAATTCTCGCGACCGCGTTTCTTGTCAGCTACATGCTTTCGGCGCCGTTGCTCGGTGCACTGGCCGATCGGTTCTCGCGCTGGACGATCGTCGGTGTGGCTGTGATTTTATGGAGTCTGGCAAGCGGCGGATCGGGACTCGCGGCGACGTTTGGAATGCTCGTCGCTACGCGTGTGTTTGTCGGCATTGGCGAAGGCGGCTACGGCCCGGCCGCGCCGACCATCCTTTCGGATCTCTATCCGCTGTCGACCCGGGGCCGCGTGCTCACGGTTTTCAATGTCGCTATTCCGGTCGGCAGCGCGCTTGGATTTGTGCTCGGCGGAATCATTACCGCGCACTTCGGCTGGCGCTACGCGTTCTATTTTGTGACTGCGCCGGGCATTTTGCTGGGAGTGTTATGCTTCTTCCGACGGGATTACCGCGCGCAAAAACGTGAGCCGCTGAACGTGCGCGCAGTCGCAGAGATCTTTCGCACCCGCTCATATTTGCTGAACGTCCTGGCGCAGACTGCATTTACGTTCGGCATTGCCGGCCTTGGTTTTTGGATGGCGGCTTATCTCCGTTACCGGAACCAGCCCGAAGTCGCGGGCAAAACGATCTTCGGCGGAATTCTGGTCGTGGCTGGGTTCGTCGCCACGTTGTTCGGCGGGTGGGTGGCCGACCGCCTGCGCACGAAAATTCGCGGCTCCTACTTTGTGGTTTCCGGAGCTGGAATGCTGATCGCGTTTCCGCTTTTCGTAGGCGCGCTGTTCACGCCGTTTCCGCTCGCCTGGCTTCTGATTTTCGCTGCGATCTTCTTCGCGTTCGTCAATACCGGGCCGTCAAACGCCGCGCTCGCTAATGTGACGCGGCCGCCAATCCGCGCGACTGCCTTCGCCTTCAACATCCTGATCATCCACGCGTTTGGCGACGCAATCTCACCGCCGGTCATTGGCTGGATTGCAGGTCATTCCACTATGACGGTCGCGTTTCTCTGCGTCTCGGCGACGATGTTACTCGCGGGCGTCTTCTGGATGCTGGGAAGGAAATTCCTCGATGAGGAGACACGCATTGTTGAGTCCGCGAGCGTGATCCCCGTACAGCAAAACAGCAGGAGCGGTTGAACCACTCCTGCTGTCGCAAGTCGAATGTCTGAGTTATTCCTCGGGACTGGCTGAAGGCTCTGACTCGCTGCTCTTCTTAGCCTTTTTGCCCTGCTCACCCGACGACTTTTCGGCTTTCTCGTTCGTGCCAGATGCTGACGATTTCTCGGCCTTCTCGCTTACGCCGGACGCGGCGTCACTGCTGCTGGTGGTGCCGCTTGTGCCGCTTGTCGCATGTTTGTGGCTGCTGCCTGAAGGCGAGCTGGCTGACGAGCTCGTGTCGCTCGAACTCGAGCTTGTGCTGCTCGATGGCGACCGTGAGCTGGAGCTATGCGGTGAGGCTGAGCTGTGCGGCGAGGCCGAGCTGTGCGAAGCCGCGCTGCTTGCACTCGGTGACGCTTTCGGCGCCGCGCTGACGGTGGCGGATGGCGCAGCCGAGGCAGCGGTTGACGCAGCCGGGCTGGCTGCCGGTGACGCGCCGCCATAAGGGCTCATCGACGATGCTGGCGATGGTGCGGCATTCGTCGAAGCGGCCGAGCCGGTGTTGTAACCGCTGGTCGTGCTCGTGTTCACGCCGCCACCTGCATTCACGCCAACACCAATCCCCACGCCGGGAGTAACGCCGTAGTAACCGTAGACGTTATTCAGGTAATCGGTCCGTGTGTATTCGTCGACACGCGTGGCGTCCCAAACCGGTGCGTTGTAGATGCGCTCGCGATCGACCCGCACCGTGTAGGTGTGCATGTCGGAGCTGGGCTGGTAGACGGTCCACGGAACAGCGACGGTTTTAGTCGTCGTGCGTGTGGTACTTGTTCCACCGCTGGCGGCTTCGGTCGCGAGGACGGTGTAGGCCATGCAACCGCTGTTCTTATCGAGCACGACATCTTTAATCGTGCCGACGGTCTGGCCGCCCGAGTCTTTTACGGTGGATCCAATGATTTTACTCGTTGGCATGTATTCAGTGGTCGTAGTCGAACTCGTGGTCGACGACGTTTGGGCCTGGGAGGTAGCGACAATGGCGAGGCCCGCGACGGCCAATGCTGCTATGCGTAGTGATGTTTTCATAAGTTTGTAAGACTGACGCAAATCGGACTCTGTTATTCAGAGCCGCTGCTGCTAATTGCTTCGCGCGAATGCCGCGTCTTGGACGTGGCGGCCTAACAAGTCACAGCACCTTCGGCCGCAGCTGGAGATGAACGTCGTAGGCGTGCGCACGCTCAAATGCTTCCGCCGCATCCTTTTGCATTCCCGCGCGGACACACAGCTCACCCAGCAGTTCCCACGTCTCCGCCCGATACCAATCGGTCTTCAACACTCCCTTCGTCTCCGCAATGGCGGCGGCGAGCGCGCCGTTCTCCGCGAGCAAACGGACATACCGTTTTTCGATTGGCCAGCTGGCAACGCCCGTCCGCGAAGCCAGTCTCATCCGCATCAGGTCGACCTTGCCGCTCTCCTGGTTGTCGAGAATAACGCGCAGCTCCTGCGCTTGCGCCGCGACGACGTCCATCGTAGCGGCCTGATCGACCAGCTCATGCGCGCGCTTGAAATCTTTTTGTCGAACCGCGACCGCGGCGAGATTGATCACGGCCAGCGGGTTTTTAGGCGCCTTCTCCAGCGCCTGCCCGAGGTGCTTTTTTGCGTCCTCCAGTTTGCCGTCGCTGAGTTCGACGATCGCGAGATTGATCAACATCCGCGCTGAATCGCCCCCCGCGGCGATTGTTCGACTGAAAAACGTCTGCTGGTCTTTCCAGTCAAACGTGTGCCTGAATGTCGTGGTCGCGAGAGAGACCAGCCATGCGCCGGCAAACGCCGCAATCACGAAACCGGCGCGTCGCCAAAGTTCGACCGCCGCTGCAAGGAGAACAAAAGCGCTCGGCAGATAGATCCAGTGCTCGGCGATGCCGGCGTTGAGAAGCAAGGCGCCGCTGATCGGCAGGTAAGCGAGAAGACCGCAAAGCAGGATGATAAAAACTGCGGCATCCCGTTTTCTCGATCGCCAGATCCAGAAGAGCCAGCCGCCCATGACAATCATGCCCGCGAGGGTCTCGAGCTCTCGCCAAGCGGCAATCTTCGCGCTGTCTGGGTTCTTCGGGTCCGGTTGCGTTTCGACGTCGCGTTCCACGTGCAGGTTGATCGGTAAAACGAGGAGGCCGGCGTATTCCGCGAGAGCGCGCGCCGCGATGATCGGGCGGACGAGCGGCGGCGGCGGCGTTTGAATCCGCGGCGCAGGAATGTGCTCCGCTGCTAATCGCAGGCTGGCGTAAATCACGAGCATCGCCGCGGTAACTCCGCCCCAGCGAACGAGATTTCGCCATTGTTTTCCGGTGATAATGATGGCGCACCACAGCGCCGGGAAAATGAGCCCCATTTCTTTACTCAACGCGCTGCACAAGAAGAGTGCCGCCGCAGCAATGCTAAACCGCCAAACCGCTGCGCCCGCCGTTCTATCGCTGCGCAACGCAAAATAAAGTGCGGCGAATCCGAAGGCCGCTGAGAGCGGATCGGCGCGGCCAGAAACGTAAGCGACCGCTCCGTGGTGCAATGGATGAACCGCCCACGCGAGAGTTGCGAAGAACACAGCGACTCTCCGATGCCGTTCTTCGATCGCGAATCGGCCGAGGAACTCGTTCGCAAAAAGCAAAAACGCCAGCGCCGCCGCGACATGGCAAAGCACACTCGTTACGTGATACGCCGCCGGCCGTGCGGCGAACGCCCAGTACTCGAACGTGTAGGTCAGCCGTTGTATCGGCCGATAAAAATCCGACGGCGTCGCATCGGTAAAAAGAAAGTGTTGGAACCCTTCAGGAATCAGCCGCCAGCTGCGAATCAGTGGATCGCGCAGGATGAGCGCAGTGTCGTCCCAGACGAAGCCGTCCCGTACCACCGGCGCATACGCCGCGCAGACCGCCACAATGATCGCGATCAGCGGCAGAAGTTTTTTCAGGCGCATGTAGGTTTCCGAATGAAAATCGCGACAGCGACAGCAGCCGCGGCGGCGGCGCTTGTCACGAGCAACGCCTGTGCCGGCAGTCTGCCGACCGATTGCGCCCAATTAATCGTCGCCATTGCGCCCGACTGGAACTCGATGCGCGGCCATTTGCAACGATTTGAGCGCGAGCGTGGGACGGACTGGCGGCCCGTCGGCGAACGCGTGCCGGTGTTATTTGGCAAAAACGGGCTCGCGTGGGGGATTGGCCTGGCCGGGCAAGATCAGCCCGGTCTGCACAAAAAGGAACGCGATGGCCGCGCGCCTGCCGGCATTTTTCGCCTCGGCGATGTCTACACTTATGAGACGGCGCTTCCGCCCGGCGGCGATTATCCGTTCCATCACGTGACCGAGGCCGACATCTGGAGCGATGATCCGCGTTCGCCGAATTACAACCGGCACGTCGTGATCGATCCGAAAAATCCGCCCGACAATTACAGTCACGAAAAAATGCGGTCCGGCGATTTTGCTTATCACTGGCTGATCGACATCAAACATAATTCCGATCCGCCGGTTCCAGGCGCGGGCAGCGCCATTTTCTTCCATATTCGCCGCGGCGAAAATCGACCGACGACGGGCTGCACGACGATGCCTGAACCGGAGCTGGTAAAAATGATCGGGTGGCTGCGCGCCGCCAAACATCCGTGCTACGCCCTGTTGCCCGCGGCCGAGTACGACAAGAAATGGCGCGACTGGAATTTGCCGCCGCCGGAACAGTCGCGCTGAATTCGGCTAGCCCTTGCGGATGGCGCAGAGGTGTTTTAACTGAAATGCAGGGTTATGAAGAGGAAAAGCAGGCGACCGAATCCAGATTCGGAGGCGAACATCCGGCGCATCGATACCAGGAAAAAAGCGAAGAAGCAGACGCACGGTTTCCAAGTCCATCTGCTGCGCGGCGACCAGTCGATCAGCAAGCTGTTTAGTGACAACGCGTATGGCGGCAAAGAAGGTGCGCGTCGAGCGGCGCGGAAGTTCAAGCGCGATGCGCTGGGCGACGCGCCCGCCAGAGGACAGGCGGGCTCAAACGGCGCGCGGAAAGGCCGCGGAAACACGCGAAGCTTGAACGGATCACGCCTCCGCTGAAGCGGAGAAGACTCTCCAGCATTCGACGAAACCCGGCGCGAAGTCGGATGGCCGGGTTGCAACCCACGCGTTTACCACCGCGCGGGGGAAAAATTCGCCATGCTCGATTTCAACCGGAGGCAGAGAAAACGGGCCGTCGTGCTCGGCGCGATAGATCTTGATGAACTCATGGCCGGTCCCCTCCGACGCGGCGATTTTCGCAACCGGCATAAGAGTTGGCGACACGCCTAGCTCTTCCTGAACCTCGCGCACAGCCGCTGCCTCGTACTCTTCGCCGGCATCAACATGACCGGCAGCACTCGAATCCCAGAGCAGGGGATGCCGATCTTTCCAGCGTGAACGCTTCTGCAGAAAAAGCTCTCCATCCCGGTTGAAAACGAGGATGTGGACGGCACGATGCAGCGACTTATTCCCATGTATTTCGCGGCGCGTGGCGCTGCCCACTATCCGGTCCTCCGCGTCGACCACTGCGAGTAGCTCGCTGTCGGTCGATTTCGCGGTCGGTTGGGTGCCTGAAGCGAGGTTCGAGAGCCCGATCCATTGCTCGAGCGAAAGTTCCTCGGCGCGCGCTTTGGGAGTAAAGCCGCCCGCTGCCGCGGCCTCAGCCCAGTCGGGTGTTTCCGCGCGCAAAAGTTTCTGCAGTTGTTTGCGGCGCTGGGAAAAACCGAGCCGCACGACGCGCTTGAAAGTTGCCGGATCATGCTGCGGCAATTCATCCACCGCGCGCGGAACCAGCCGCACGAACGCGGAGTCGACATCGGGCTGCGGCACGAACGCGGTGGCCGGAACCGAGCGGAGATATTCCACGCGATAATGTTCCTGCACCATCAAGCTCATCGCACCGTACTCGCTTGTTCGGGGCGACGCTGAAATGCGGCGAGCCATTTCCTTCTGCAACATCAAAATTACGAGGGAAAATGGGCTTGGATACGCGATGAATTTCATCATCAGCTCGCTCGCGACGTAGTACGGCAGGTTGCCAATCAATTTTGTGCTGCGCTGCGCGAAAAGCGGCCGCAGATCAAACCGCAAACCGTCTAAGTGAAGGATCTCGCACTTCGCGCCGGCGAACCGCTCGCGCAGGAAATTTGCGAGCCGCGCATCTTTTTCGATCGCGATGACACGCGCGCCGGAATTCACCGCGAATTCAGTTAGTGCGCCGAGCCCCGGCCCGATCTCGACGACGACATCGTCAGGCGTGAGCTCCGCTTTCTCCACCGCCCAGCGGGCGAGGTTTTGATCGTGCAAAAAACTTTGCCCGAGCGTCTTTACCGGCGTCACCCGGATCTCGCGCAGCGTCCGATTGATTTCAGTTAACGTCATTCACAACGAAGAGCGCGGCAGCATCCGAGGGCAGCTCTGCTGTTCACAAAACCGGTGTGAACAAAACGCCCCGTGACGGGCAGTTTGTTCACAAGTTATTCCCGTCCGACTCCGCGGCGCTCCGAACCCAGCGACGCCTGCGGTTCGGCGCCCGATTTGGCCTGGCGCCCGGGCAGGAATTCTGCGCCTCGTTTCCGCCGCCGGTTGGCGAGATAGGTGCGGCGCGCGTCGTTCAATGAGAGCCCTTCGATAAAGTAAACCGAAGCAGCTTTGCCGATCGCGTAGGTGCCAGCGCCGGCGATCATTCCGCAAATCACGTTACCCCAGCCGGGCAGCAGCTTGAGGGCGGCGCGCGCCCCTTCGCGCAACACCATGCCGGCGCCCACGTTCATCCCCAGGGCGCCAACGAACTCGGTTGCCGCACGCATACTTCGTTCGCGGCCGCCGATATACATGATACCGGAAACCATCAGGAGTTGGAGCGTTGTAAGAATTGGCAAATCGGCTAGCGGGATGGGTTGTGCACCGATGGCCGCACAAATCGCGGCGGTCGATTTTATGAGGAGCTGCGCGATTTCGTTCTGCAAAGCGCGATCGCCGATTATCCGCACCATTTCGACCCGGACTTCGTAGGGCAGTTCGCGCGCGAGAACCCCGAGCACCTGTTGCGAATTGATCTCGCCGACATTGATCTCGACGACTTTCACACCGGGTTTGCCCAACGAGCGGAGCCGCTCGACATCAGTCATGTCATTCTGTCCGTTTCGGCGCGTTTTGACGTGGAAGAAAGCGTCTGGCGGCCTCGCCGTGAGTTCCTGCTCGATCAACGTCACCGCCGCAGGATCGGCTCCGCGGGCATCGAGGACCTCGACCGTTCCGTGCCCGCCAATGTCGAACTTTTGCCAGTGATACACCGTCACGAGTGTTTCGTTGAATCCGCTCTCATGCCGCGAACGAAACAGCTCCGTGAGCAGCTCCTGCAACGGCGCCGTTGCCGAGCCGGTGAAAACAAAGCGCGGCGGTCGCTGTTGCAGAAAAAGCTCCTTCAGCGGCGTCAGCTCATGCAAAACCGGCTTTTGGATGGTCGTGGGCAGCTTGCCTACGAACCCCTCGAGTCGTTCGACAATGTGCAACAGCAGTCCCTGGTTCATTCGCGGATAATCTAACACCGGAGATTGAGGCGCGGGAAAATGTTTCCCATGGCCGCTCCGCCGCAGCTATAAACCGGCATGAGCTTGAACATCGAAGCACTCTCCCGTGCGGCGACCGAGGCGCGCGGCCTCGCGATGGATGCCGTGCAGGCGTCGAAATCAGGACACCTCGGACTTCCGCTCGGTTGTGCGGAAATGGGCGCCGTGCTTTACGGCAATGCGCTCCAGCACAATCCGGATCAGCCGCGCTGGATCAATCGAGATTACTTCGTTCTCTCGGCTGGGCACGGCTCGATGTTTCTTTACGCCTGGCTGCACCTGAGCGGCTATGACTTGCCGATGGAGGAGCTCAAACGTTTCCGCCAGCTGCATTCGAAAACGCCGGGGCATCCGGAATTCTTCGAGACGCCGGGAGTCGAGTGCACAACCGGCCCGTTGGGGCAGGGCGTGGGCAATGCGGTCGGCATCGCCGTTGCGATGAAAATGGCGGCGGCGCGTTTCAACACCGAGGAGCACCAGATTTTCGATCAACACGTGATCTGTCTCGCCGGTGACGGTTGTTTACAGGAAGGCGTCAGCGCGGAAGCGAGCGCCTTCGCGGGCCACTTCGGTCTCGATAACCTCATCCTGATTTACGACAACAACGCCGTCACGCTCGATGCGATGGCGTCGGTCACGCAAAGCGAAGACACCGGCAAACGTTTCCAGGCCTACGGCTTCGATGTGCAGAAGATCGACGGCAACGACATGCAGGCGTTCGCGCGTGCGCTGAAAAAAGCGAAGAGCCGCGATAACGGCAAGCCGCAGATGATCATGGCGCACACGGTCATCGGCAAAGGCATTCCGGAAGTCGAAGGAACGAGCAAAGCGCACGGTGAAGCCGGCGTGAAATACGTGGATGCGGCGCGTAAGGGATTGGGGCTGCCCGACGAGCACTACTACGTCTCGGGCGAGACGCGCGAGTATTTCTCGAAGCACAAGAAGGCGCTCGTCCGCGCCTACAAACGGTGGGAGAAAATGTTCGCCGAGTGGGGCGCGAAAAATCCCGAGCTCGCCCGCCAGCTCGAAGACGCGATCGAAAAGAAAGTGCCGTCCGATTTGTTCGACAAAATTCCGGCGTTCCCGGCCGATGCGAAACTCGCGACCCGCAAAGCCGGCAGCGATGTGCTCCAGCCGCTGGCGCGCGAGATGCCATTCCTCGTCAGTGGCAGCGCCGATCTACACGGCTCGACGCTGAACTACATCAATGATGCGGGCGACTTCACGCGCGACAATCACAAGGGGCGCAACATCCACTTCGGCATTCGCGAACACGGAATGTGCGCGATCATGAACGGCATTTCGTATCACGGCATCTTCCGTGCGTCGGGCGCGACGTTCCTCGTCTTTACCGATTACTGCCGGCCATCGATTCGGTTGGCCGCGATCTCGAAGCTGCCGAACATCTACATTTTCACTCACGACTCGATCGGCGTGGGTGAAGACGGGCCGACGCACGAGCCGGTCGAGACGGTGAGCAGCGTACGTATCATGCCGCAGATCGACGTCATTCGGCCGGCGGATCCGGAGGAAACAGCCGGTGCGTTTGTCGCCGCCGCGCAGCGGATCGATGGCCCGACGTTGCTCTCGCTCTCGCGTCAGGCCGTTCCGATGCTGAACGAGATTGATGCGAAGGATCGTCGCGAAGGCGTGATGCGCGGTGGCTACATCGCGAAACGGGAAACCGGCGAGCTCAATCTGATCCTGCTTTCATGCGGTAGCGAACTGCAGCACGCCATGGCTGCGGCGAAAGAACTTGGCGCCGGCACGCGCGTTGTCTCGATGCCGTGCTTCGAACGTTTCGAGCGCCAGCCGGAAAGTTATCGAGAGGAAGTAT
>JBJMWW010000072.1:0-14586 GCA_045809945.1 Chthoniobacterales bacterium | reverse complement strand
TCTTGTGAGCGGCTAGTGCTGACGTTCGGCCTGGAGCTGTTTCAGCAGGTCGGTCTCAACGATGACGTAGTCGTCGAGAAATTTCTTCACGCTTTCGAGCGCCTTCGGATAAGCGGCGAAGGGCCTGCGGAGCTTACGCATGGCCGGGTCGTAGAAGAAAGTAATGTCCTTGTCGAGATTCGGCAGGATCAACTCGTCGCTCAGCTTCTGGAAGTGCGTCATGGTGTTGATCCCGCTGCGAATGGTCGATTCTGCGTTGCGCAGAGCGAAGAGGGTTTTGGGATCGAGTAGCTGATAACCACCGGACTGCAGAAGCGTGGCAATGTCGGTAGCGCTGTAGTCGGAATTGAACTCCCAGCTGTCAAGCGGCGGCATCTCGCCCGCGTCATACGCGCGCTGAAATTTGGCCACCATCTCCGCCTGGCGCGCGCTTGCGTTCTTCCCCGCCTCGATGTCTCGGGCCACCTGCTGCTCGAGCAGGGCGAGGATCTCGTCGTGGCGGCGGACGTCGGTCCGGTGTTCCTGGTAATTATTTAACCAGAAGGCGGCGTAAGCTCCGACGAAGACAAGGAGGAGTTCGGCAAACCAGCGCCAGAGTGGACGGGAATCGTGCATAAGGAGGAATTAGGAAGTAGGAAGTAGCAAGGAGGGAAAGGGCAAAAGGAAGTATCGCTCAGCTTCATAATCCTACGGCCTCGCACGCCCCGCAAGCGAGCCGCTTTGTCCCTGCCAGACTAGCTACTTCACGACGACGACGGCTTTCATCTCGTCGTGGTAGGTGCAGAAATAGGGGAATGTTCCCGGTTGCGCGAATGTGTGACTCCATGAAGTACCGACCTCGATCGAACCGGAGTTGAGTTCGCCGCCGTCTTGAGAGGTGACGGTGTGCGGGGTTAAGTCTTTATTCTGCCAGAGGACGGTTTCACCGGCTTTAATTTCGATGGTTTCGGGCGAGTACTTTAGCGCCTGGATTGTAACGTGCGCCGCGGCCGATGCGACGCTGCCGCCGGGCTGAGCCGAAGGAGTGGCTTCCGTGGCTGATGCGGCTGACTGTCCGGGCGGTGGCTCGGTTCGGAATTCGCGGTGGCGTATCTTGCCACCGGCATAAGCGATGTAACCTCCGAGTCCGAGCGTAATCACACCCAGCAGCAGCACGACGATCGAAAGTACGAGCCATAGCTTCGCCCGCTTGAACGAGACGATTAGAGCTACTGCGCTCAAGACGGCGAGCGCGTAGAAGAACCAGATCAGGTGTTCGGCACGCGCCTGATGGGCCGCGAGCCACGCGCGCCCGGCCTCATCCGACATCGATAAGACGCGGTCGTAGGCCTGTTCGCCAAACTCGTAGACCGGCCACGCCGCTCCTGCGCTGATTAGCACGATGACAAGCGCCGCGCGTGTGGCTGGCTGGCTGCGCTGACAAAGCGCTACAAACAGCGCAATCAGGCCCATTGACAGTCCGTAGACGGGCAACGGATTGATCAGAACATGAATGTATTCCGGCTGGCGGAGAAGGGAGTTGATCAAGAGTTAAGAATTAGGAATTAGGAATTGCGAACGAACTAGCCGCTCGCGCTACGCCGTACCGACCGTCCTCACGACTATGCTATCGGAGGACGGCCCGGTCGCTAGCTTCGGCTTACTTAAGCGAGGCTTGCAGTTCTTTGGCGTGATTGAGGTGCGAAGCGAAGACAGGTCGCGCGCTTTCAAGCAGGCTCTTAAGCTCGGCGTTCTTGGTGTTCGGAATGAGCACCTTGTCGAGGGCGCCCAGCACCTGCTCGTGGTAGGTGACCTCGTTATCGACATAGGCCTTGTCGAACGCAGCGCCGCTCAGACCTTTGAGTTTTGCCATCGCCGCATCGCCACCAGATTTAAGGCCCTTGCTCGTGGCGCTCTCTTCGGGCGTGACGTTCAGCTTTTTGGCCAGGGCGGTTGCCTGCGCGTTAACCGAGGTATGATCTTTGACCATCAGGTCGGCGAATTCTTTGACCTTCGGGTTGGTGGCTTTCTTCGAGGCGAGCTTGCCGGCGTCGATATCAACGCTGTCGGCGGTTACGGCGATCATCGCGATTTGCGGATCCGTCGGTGCTGCTCCGGCGGAAGTGCCTTGAGCGAAAGCGACGGTCGCGGTTGCCAATGCGGCGCATGTCAGTGCAATCACTGTATGGGTTTTCATCATGGTGTTGGATTGTGGATGGTTGTGTTTGCGCGCCCGAAAACTGGTCCGGCCGCGTGATCAACACGCTTTCAGCGCTGCACAATTAGTCAACATCTATTTTGACTTATTGCCGTTCGATGTACGTTGCCGGGTTGAGAAATTCCCCCTGGCGCAAACGCATCCTGCAGAGCACGCGCGGTCAGATCCTCGGTCTGCTGCGAACGGGCGACCGCACCGTCGATGAGCTCGCGACTAAATTGCGCTTAACCGACAACGCCGTTCGCGCGCACCTGATCAGCCTCGAGCGCGACGGTTTCGTTGCGCCGGTCGGGAGACGGGCCGGATCGCGAAAGCCGCATGTTGTTTACACGCTTGCGTTGGGTGCCGAGCACGTTTTTCCGAAATCATACGGCCCTCTGCTAAATCTTGTGATCGGAGTTATGAGCCGACGATTGGAAGCCACACGCCTGCGACGGGCAATGCGCGAGGTGGGCCGCGAAATCGCCTCTGAAAATCTCAGGAAGTTGAAGGGAAAGAGCAGGCAACAGCGGATCGACGCAGCCCTTGGCGTCCTCTCGGATCTTGGCGGTGCCGCGACTTTCGAGAAAGTCGATGGAACAGATGTCATCCGTGGACGTGGGTGCCCAATCTCGGCCGCGACCGCGAATCACCCCGAAGCCTGCCTGATTGCCGAGTCGCTGCTCAGCGAAATTATCGGCACACGGGTGAAAGAGCACTGCCGACGAGGCGCTAACCCGTCGTGCTGTTTTGAGATTCGTTGAGTATTGACCGCTGAATAGCGTCTGCCTGTCTCAGCGAGCGCGCATGTGCGCGCCGGAGCGTTTGCGCAAGACCGCAATAATTTCCGCGAGCGCGCTGATTGCAATTTCGGCCGGCGAATCAGCGCCGATATCGAATCCGAGCGGCGCGTAAACCTCCGCTAACCTATCAGCAGGCAGGCCGCGCGTGCGCATGTCGTCGAAAACCATTCGGACCTTTCGCTGGCTGCCGATCATGCCGATGTAACCGGCGCCGGCTGTTTGCAGCGCAGCCGCGAGTGCTTCGCGATCGATCTCATGATTGCGGCTGACGATGACGAGCGCTTCGTCCGCCTTCCAATCGTGATCTGAGATGAATTTTGCCGGCGCTGTCCCGGCGATGAGCTCGATACCCGGCGGTAAATCAGTGGTCACGTCGGATCGGTCTTCGATCAGCGTAACGAAGAAACCTGCGGAGGTTGCGAGCTTCGCGATGGCGTTTGCACAATGGCCGCCGCCAATCAGGTAAATGGCTTCGCTGGTGACTTGCGGCTCGATCAGGACGGTCGCCTCGCCGCCGCAGATTGCGCCGAATGAATCCGTTTCGCCTTCGCGCAATGGATAAGTCTTGAGCAGCGGCGTTTTCGTTCGCAGCGTAGCGAGAGCTTCATCGATGACGAGCGCTTCGAACTTGCCGCCGCCGATCGTGCCGCTGGTTTTGCGATCGGCGTAGACCAGCATCTTTGATCCGGCCGCGCGCGGCACAGAGCCTTTGGTGCCCGCAACGGTGACGAGTGCGCATGGCTGTCGCGCAGTTCGCGCGGCGACGAGCTCTTCGAGCAGGCCGTTATCCATCACGCACCACGCTGCCTTCGATCTGTCCGTGCGGCTCGTCGATTGGCACGAATACTTCGTTGCGATTCTCAAGCCCGAATGGCTTCAGGTTGATGAGGAGGCAATGCTTGTTAGGCATCCTGATGTCCACTCGGGAAATCTCAGGAGAGGCGCGCAGCGCGGCGCTGCCCATCGCGTAAACGCTGGCTTGCGCGGATGGGCTGTACTCATTCGCGAATACCTCTAGCATCGCGCCGAGGATCGAGTCGTTAGCGGTGGTGTAGTTCGTCGGCCCACCGGACCAGGTCCAGGTCGCATCGAACGACGTGGCGAGGATGCGATCGTTCGTCTCCGGCAGGGTAGTGAATTCATCCTTCGGATAACCTTCCCAGCCCGAGCCGGTGGACTTGAGGATAACGAGTGCGCGGATGCCTGATTGCATTTCCTGCGAGGTGCGCGTGCAGACGATCCGCGTCCAGCCGCGTGCATCGCCTCCGGCGCGGAAGGAATGCGGATGAGCGTTCATGCGCTGCCATTCTTTAGCGCTTATCTCGACGGTCGCGCTTTCCACCTGCTCGTAACGACGCAAAAAATGCTGCGCGACAGCGAGGGCGAAGCGTTCGATCTCTTCGCCGAGATGTTCCTTCGCCAGGACGTTGATTGTGTTTTTGATCGTGTCCGTCGCTACCACCTTGCTGTTGTCGGCGGCGGTGTAAGCGGCGGAAAAATCTCCAGTGAGCAGCGCAGTGACATCGATTTCCTTGATGGTGTGCTGCGGGCCATCGCGCAGGATTTTCATCACCCGCACGCGGGCTTTGCCGTAACGATTCGCGATCAACTTCATAGGCCGGAGGATTGCGCGGGATTCTTAAATCAACTAAGCCGAGGGCGCGATGCTAAACCTCGCCGAGGTAAATGCGCTCAGTCGTGATGATTTCGTGCGGGTGGTCGGGCCGGTCTTCGAGAACTCGCCATGGATCGCGCAACGGGCATGGGTAGAGCGGCCATTTGGCAGCGGCGCGGAACTGCATCGCGCGCTCTGCGACGTGGTCGGTCGCGCGAGTGCAGATGAAAAGTTGTCGCTGATTCGCGCACACCCCGATCTGGTCGGCAATGCGGTGCTCACGGCCGAATCGGAGGGCGAACAGAAAAGCGCAGGGCTTGGTTCGCTGACCGAAGAAGAGCGTCAACAATTTCGCGATTACAATGCGCAGTATCGCGAGCGGTTTGGGTTTCCGTTCGTGATCTGCGCGCGCTTAAATAAGAAAGAAGCGATTCTGCACGCCTTTCCGGCGCGTTTGCAAAATTCGCCGGAAACCGAAATGAAAACTGCCTTGGAAGAAATCTACAAGATCGCGGAGCTGCGCTTTCAGGACGTGGTTCGCGAATAAGCAGGCCTTTGAAGATTGTCATTCTGAGCGGAGCGAAGAATCTCTGACTGTTTCTGCTTCTCACCGCGCCTATGCCGACGCAACAGTCAGAGATGTTTCGCTCCGCTCAACATGACAGGTAAAGGCAAGGGCATGCTGACCACGCATGTCCTCGACACGATGAACGGCCGGCCGGCGGCGGGAATGAAGATCGAGCTTTTTTCCTCAGGCAAGTTGGTCAAGGCCGTGACGACAAACGCCGATGGCAGGACTGACGCGCCGCTGCTCGAAGCGAACGAATTCGCGACCGGCGTTTACGAATTGGTCTTCCATGTCGGCGATTACTTCGGCGATCGCAGCTTCCTCGACCAAGTGCCGGTGCGTTTCATGATCTCAAACGCGGAGGCAAAGTATCATGTGCCGCTCCTGGTCACACCCTGGGCTTACAGCACGTATCGGGGCAGCTAAATGAGCGTCGCGGATCCAACGCCTGCGCCGCCGCCGGGACTTGTCGATCTTGCTGCGGCTCGTGTCGGCGGACAGGCGCTGATCGCGAACGACGAGTTTTTCGCGGAGAAAGAAAACCTGCTCAAACCCGGCCGCGCAATTTTCATTCCCGACAAATACACCGAGCGCGGCAAATGGATGGATGGTTGGGAGACGCGCCGCCGCCGCACGCCCGGTCACGACTGGTGTGTCATTCAGCTCGGCCTGCGTGGCGTGATCAAAGAGGTCGACATCGACACGAATCATTTTCTCGGTAATCATCCGCCGTTCGCTTCGCTCGAGGCAGCGTGCCTGACGAACGGTTTACCCTCCGAAATCGAAAGGGTGTCGTGGACGAACATTCTGCCGCAGTCTCCGCTCAATGCCGGGTCGCAGAATCCTTTTCCGATCGCCAGCGATCAGACGTGGACGCACGTCAGGTTAAACATCATTCCCGATGGCGGTGTCGCGCGTCTGCGGGTCTTCGGCATCGTTCTACCCGACTTGAGCAAAGTGAAACCGGGCGAATTGGTCGATCTCGTCGCGATTGAGAATGGCGGTGTCCCACTGGCCTGCAGCGACATGTTCTTCAGTGCCATGCAAAACCTGATCATGCCCGGGCGCGCCGAAAACATGGGCGACGCGTGGGAGACGAAACGGCGGCGCGGTCCGGGCTACGACTGGGTGATCCTGAAGCTCGGAACCGCCGGCACGATCCGGAAAATCGAGGTCGACACCAATTACTTCAAAGGCAACTACCCGGACATGTGTTCGATCGATGCGTGCTCCGCACCGGACGCAGCGGTCGACAAGCTGGATCGTGTCGCGTGGCGCGAGATCTTTCCGAAAACGAAATTGCGGGCCGACACGCGGCATGTCTTCGAGCGTGAACTTTCATCGATCGAGAACTGCACTCATGTCCGGCTCAACATCTATCCGGATGGCGGAGTGAGCCGGCTGCGCGTGTGGGGAATTCCCCTTGTCAGCGGCGTGTCATCCTGAGCGAATGCGAAGGATCTCTGAGCATTTCGCGAACGCAGCGCGTCCAAGCAGATACACTCAGAGATTCTTCGCTGCGCTCAGAATGACAGCGTTCGTCCGCGATGAGTGATTTCGATGTGCTCGTGCGGAGCGAGCAAGACATCGGAATCAGCGAAGGAAAAATTGTGGCGCTGGCGCCGAACCTGAGCGGCACGGCGACGAGCGAAATCGACGCGCATCAGTTCACGATTTTCCCCGGCGTGATCGATTCGCACGTGCATTTCAACGAACCAGGCCGGACGGAATGGGAAGGTTTTGCCACCGGCACGCGAGCGGCGGCTGCGGGAGGGACGACGACAGTATTCGAAATGCCGCTCAACGCACATCCGCCGACGATCGATGGCGCCGCTTTCGATGCGAAACGTGCCGCCGCGGAAGCGCAGTCGATGGTCGACTTCGGTTTGTGGGGTGGACTGGTGCCGGGAAATCTCGATCAGCTCACGACGCTGCGCGATCGTGGCGTGGTGGGGATTAAGGCGTTCATGTGCAACAGCGGGATCGACGATTTTCCAGCGGTCGACAGCGAGACGCTTCGCGCCGGGATGCGACGCGCCGCTGAACTGGATCTGCTCGTCGCGGTGCACGCCGAATCGGAGGAGATGACGAGCAAGTTGACCGGCGCGGCTCGTATCGCGGGGAAGAACTCGGTTCGCGATTATCTCGACTCGCGGCCGATCGAAGCCGAGCTGGATGCGATTCACCGGGCGATCGATCTCGCGGCCGAAACGGGCTGTCGGTTGCACATCGTCCATGTCAGTTGCGGTCGCGCTGTTGCGCTGGTTGCCGCAGCGCGTGCAGAGGGAATCGATGTGACGTGCGAAACCTGTCCGCATTATCTCGTGCTAACTGACACCGACATGGAGCAGCTCGGCGGCGTGGCAAAATGCGCGCCGCCTCTTCGCTCGCCTGACGAACAGCGCGGAATGCGGGAGGCGTTGCGCGACGTGAACACGATCGGGTCGGATCACTCGCCTTCTCCGCTGGAGATGAAACAGGGAGATGACTTCTTCGATGTTTGGGGCGGCATCTCCGGTTGCCAGCATCTTCTGCCACTGCTGATCGATGCCGGAATTTCAGAGGTCGAGATCCAACGCCTGGCCACTCGCGACGTAGCATCGCGTTTTCGCATCAGCAGCAAAGGACCGATCGAAGTCAGCCGGGACGCGGACTTCGCACTCGTGGACGTGAACGCCGAAGAATTGGTCAGGCCGGAATCGCTTTTCTATCGTCACAAACAAAGCCCGTACGTCGCCCGCACTTTGCGAGCGCGTGTCCGCCAGACATTTTTGCGCGGACAATCCATTTTCCAGAATGGTAGGTTTGCCGATCGACCAACAGGCCGGCTCATTACGCCGGATAACTCATGATCCTTGCTAACGCTGTCATCCTGAGCACAGCGAAGGATCTCTGATTATTCTGCCGCCTGATGCGTGATCACGAGTATTACGTTTACATCGTGACGAACAAGCATCGCTCGACGCTCTACATCGGCGTGACCAACAGTCTTGTCCGGCGCATCTCTCAGCATAAGAACGGCGAAATCGAAGGGTTAACGCAGCGCTATCAACTGAACCGCCTGGTCTGGTTCGAACACTTCCGCGATGTGCGCGACGCGATCGCATGCGAGAAGAAGATGAAAGGCTGGCTGCGCGCGAAGAAGATCGCCCGGATCGAAGAGACGAAGCCGCGTTGGTTGGACTTGAGCGCCAACCTCCTGGAAGAACAGCCCGTCACCGATAATGGCTGGGCGAGTGTGTAAGAGATGGTCAGAGATTCTTCGCTTCGCTCAGAATGACAGCTCTTAAGAAGAGACGCTAGAGCCTTGAAAAAACCTGACAGCAGTTTCGATCCTGCCGAACTCGAAGAAATCGCGGCTGCGCTTAGCCGCGCCAATCAGGACTTCGCGCGCAAGTATCCCGGTGAATCGAATCGGCGCCAGGCGGTACACACTGTTTACGGTGGCGCGCACCTGTTCCGCGCAGACACTGCGCAACGCCTCGGCGCGGTTGCATTGCGCTCACTGGAAGAACACGCACCGGATGGGGCCACGCTCGCTGGCGCGCTCGGCCTGACGAATCATTCGTTGGTCGACAAAATTTATTCGCGGGTTGTCGAAAAGCTGCGACGCGAAGCCGTCGAGGATTTCCGGCTCGATTTCGAAGACGGGTATGGCAATCGCGCGGACGAAGAAGAAGACGGGCATGCGGCATCGGCTGCCGGAGAAGTCGCGCGCGGCTTTGCCTCGAAAACGCTTCCGCCGTTCATCGGGATTCGAATCAAGCCATTGAACGAGGACCTGCGCACGCGCAGCATCCGTACGCTCGATATTTTCATGACCGCGCTGCTCGGTGAAACTGGCGGTCAGCTTCCGGACGGGTTCGTCGTGACCGTGCCGAAAATTCAGCTGCCGGAACAGATGACCGCGGCGGTGCGTTTGTTCGAGATTATCGAGCGAAAGAATGGACTCGCCGTCGGCGCGTTAAAGATCGAGCCGATGATTGAGACGCCGCAGGCGATCATCAGCTGCGATGGGCGGCTCGGTTTGCACTCGTTAGTCGAAGCAGCGCAAGGCCGCTGCCACAGCGTGCATTTCGGCGTTTATGACTACACCGCGTCGTGCGGGATCACGGCTGCCTACCAGACGATGCGACATCCGGCCTGCGATTTCGCGCGACAGACAATGCTGGTGTCGCTCGCCGGCACGGGCATTCATCTTTCCGATGGCGCGACAAACATTCTGCCGGTGGGCGATCGTGCCGCGGTTCACGCCGCGTGGCGGCTCGGTTTCGAAGACAACATGCACTCTCTCCGCAACGGCTTTTTCCAAGGATGGGATTTGCATCCGGCGCAGCTCGTGACGCGTTACGCGGCCGTTTACCATTTTTTTCTCGGCGGGCTCGAAAGCGCATCGAATCGACTCAGGACCTTTGTCGAGAAAGCGGCGCTCGCCTCGTTGTTCGGCGACGTCTTTGATGACGCGGCAACCGGTCAGGGGCTGCTCAACTTCTTCCTGCGCGGCATGGCCTGCGGCGCGATCACCGAGGAAGAAGCGCTCGCGACCGGACTCGCGCTCAAAGAAATTCGCTCGCGCTCGTTCCTCAAGATCCTGCAAGGCAGAAGACAATAGCGTTGTCATGTTGAGCGAAGCGAAACATCTCTAACTATTGGTCCGGCATATACGACGTGAGACACAGAAACGGTCGGAGATTCTTCGCTTCGCTCAGAATGACAGTGTTTGAGACATGAGTGGCGCGATCACGTTTCGACTAAATGGCAACGCTGTCAGCGTCGATTCGGTTTCGCCAAACCTCACGCTGCTCGAATGGCTGCGAAGCAGCGGGCTGACCGGTTCGAAGGAAGGCTGCGCCGAAGGCGACTGCGGCGCGTGCTCTGTCGTCATCGCCGATCGCGATGCGCGTGGCCGACGTTGCTATCGCGCGATCAACAGTTGTCTCGTGCCGCTGCCGCTGATGGCCGGCCGAGACGTGATCACCGTGGAAGGCGTCGCGTGTCCGAAGCGACATCCGGTGCAAGAAGCGATGATTGCGAACTTCGGTTCACAATGTGGCTACTGCACGCCCGGGTTTATCATGTCGCTGTTCGAAGGCTACTATCGCAAGGACCTCGCGACGGCGGCGCAGGTGGACGAACAACTCTGTGGAAACCTTTGCCGGTGCACTGGCTATCGGCCCATTCGTGACGCGGCGGCGGACGCATTTGCGAAGCCAAGAACCTCTGACGTTTTCGACGAGCAACTGAAGCTCGCGAAAATGCGGCTCGGCGCGACGCGCTACACGAACGACGGCGAGAAGTTTCTGCGCCCGACTTCGCTCAAAAAACTGTTCGCACTCATGGCGGAGAACCCGGAAGCGCGTTTGATCGCGGGCGCAACGGAGCTTGGCCTCGAGATTACGAAGAAGTTCCGCAAGTTCCCGACACTCATCTCGCTCGACGCAATTCCGGAGCTGAGTGCGATCCGCGAATCGAACGACGAGTGGTCAATTGGCGGCGCCGCCACCCTGACACAGATCGACGAGGCACTCGGCGCCGAATATCCGGAGCTGCACGAAATGCTGGTGCTGTTCGGTTCACGCCAGATTCGCAACCGCGCGACGATGGGCGGCAACATCGTGACCGCGTCGCCGATTGGGGATTCGGCGCCCATATTGCTCGCGCTCGAGGCCAAGGTTGTGCTCGCGTCGGCGAGCGGTGACCGGACGCTGGCGATCGACGATTTCTTCGTCGCCTACCGCAAGACCGCGTTGCAACCCGGCGAAATCCTGAAGGCGATCATCGTCCCGCAAAATCCGAAACGACGCGGACGCTTCTTCAAAGTTTCCAAACGGCGCGAGATGGATATCAGCACGGTGGCCGGATGTTTTGTCGTTCACCTCGACGACAGCGGCAAAATCGCGCACGCGAGACTCGCCTATGGCGGCGTCGCGGCGATGCCGATGCGGGCGCGAAAAACGGAGCAGGCGTTGATCGGCCGCGCGTTTACGGAAGGAACCTGCGAAGCAGTCCTCCCGGTTTTGGAAGAAGAGTTCACGCCGATCTCCGATGTGCGCGGCAGTGCGAGTTATCGATCGCAGTTGATCAAAACACTGCTCAGGAAATTCTTCGCGGACGAAAGGCGCGCGCCTGAAGTGAAGAAGATTGCGCGCCAGTTGCCTCAACGCGACGAGGCGCTACCGCACGAGAGCGGGCACAAGCACGTCAGCGGCGAAGCGATTTACGTCGACGATCATGCGCAGCCGGCCGGAATGCTGGAGGTGTGGCCGGTCTGCGCGCCGCACGCGCATGCCAAGATTTTGCGGCGGGATGCGACGGCAGCGCGCGAAGTGCCGGGCGTGCGCGCCGTCCTGCTGGCTGAAGATGTTCCAGGGCTGAACGATGTCGGCGCGGTTCGCCACGATGAACCGCTCTTCGCGACTGACGAGATTTCGTATCACAGCCAGATCGTCGCGCTCGTGGTGGGTGAGACGCAGGAAATCTGTCGCGCGGCCGCGGAGAAAGTCGCGGTCGAGTACGAACCGCTGAAGCCGATTTTCACGATCGAAGAAGCGATCGCGGCGGAAAGTTTTCACACCGAAGCGGCGCACATTCGGCGCGGCAACGTGGCGAGCGCGCTATCCGATTCGCCGCACCAGTTCACCGGATCCATTTCGTTCGGCGGCCAGGATCATTTCGCGCTCGAGAGTCACGCCTGCTGGGCGGAGCGCGGTGAAGATGGAACAGTTTTCATCAGCTCCTCGACACAGCATCCATCCGAGGTGCAGCACATCGTCGCGCACCTTCTCAATCTGCCGATGCATAGCGTGGTGGTGGAGTGTCCGCGGATGGGTGGCGCTTTCGGCGGAAAAGAAACGCAGGCGGCAATTCCCGCGGCGCTCGCTGCATTAGCCGCGGCGAAAACCGGCGAGAAAGTGCGCGTCCGGTTCAATCGCGATCAGGACATGATGATCACCGGGAAACGCCATCCGTTTCTTGGAAACTTCGAAGTCGGCTTCGATCGTCACGGGCTGATTCAAGCCGCGAAGATCGATCTCTTCTCGAACGGCGGTTGGACGCTCGATTTATCGCGCGCGATTACTGATCGCGCTCTCTTTCATCTCGATAACGCCTACTACATTCCAACCGTCGAATTCAGCGGGCGCGTCGCGAAAACAAACCTCGCATCGAACACGGCCTTTCGCGGTTTCGGCGGGCCGCAGGGAATGCTGGTCATCGAAGAAATCATGGATCGGATCGCGCGTGAGCTGGATCTGCCGCCGGAACTGGTGCGCGCGCGAAATCTCTATCGCGGCAAAGGTGAGACGAACACGACTCATTACGGACAGGAGATAGAAGACAACCGTATCGAGCGCGTCTGGCGCGAGCTGATGGAGTCGAGTGAATTCGCCCGACGCCGTGAAGAACTGCGCGCGTGGAATAAGTCAAATCGCGATCATAAGCGCGGGCTCGCAATCACGCCGGTGAAGTTCGGCATCTCCTTCACGACGATCCATCTGAATCAAGCAGGCGCACTGGTGCTGCTTTATCAGGACGGAACCGCGCAGGTGAATCACGGCGGGACCGAGATGGGTCAGGGCGTTTATACGAATATTGCGCTGATCGCGGCGCGCGAGCTCGGTCTTTCGCCGGATCGCATTCGTGTAATGGCAACCAGAACGGACAAGGTGCCGAACACCTCAGCGACGGCGGCGTCCTGCGGCACGGATCTGAACGGCGCAGCGGTCAAGAATGCGTGCGAGACATTGCGAGCGCGACTCCTGCCATTCGCAACGGCGATGCTGACCGAGAAGCTCGGATGTGATGTTGCGCCGAAGAACGTCGTCTTCGCGATGAACCGCTTCTTCAATAGCGAGACAATCGAGACGCAGTTGCCGATTGCCGAGTTGTATCAACGCGCCTACTTCGCGCGCACCAGCCTGACCGCGACCGGATTCTATCGCACGCCCGACATTAATTACGATCGCGAGGCGGGGCGCGGGAAGCCGTTCCACTACTTCGCGGTTGGTGCGGCGGTGAGTGAAGTCGAAGTCGATGGCTTCACCGGCATGCATCACATCACTCGTGTCGACATTCTCCATGACGCGGGCGATCCCGTGAACCTCGGCGTCACGCGCGGTCAGATCGAAGGCGGCTTTGTTCAGGGAGCCGGCTGGCTGACCGTCGAAGAATTGGTCTGGGACTCAGATGGCCGTCTGCGCACCCATTCGCCCGACACCTATAAGATTCCCGCGATCGGAGACACGCCCGACATTTTCAACGTGACGCTGCTCTCGAACGCGACGCAGGCGGATGTGATTCACGGCAGTAAAGCCGTCGGCGAACCTCCATTGATGCTCGCTCTATCGGTAAGAGAAGCGATTCGCGACGCCGTCGCCGCATTTGGGGAAAGAGGAGGCCAGGTGCCGGTCGCGTCGCCCGCGACTCCGGAAGCAATTTTCAATGCGATCACCCGCCGCACGAGCGGACCGCGTCCGGCTCATGCGACGCCGGAACACGCCATCGCGGATCAGGTGCTTTCCTAATGTGTGATGTTGAGCGGAGCGAAACATCTCTGATCACTGACCGTTGCGGGTCGGCGCAGAAGCGTCAGGGATCCTTCGACTTCACTCAGGATGACAACGAAACACAAAAGAGCCGCTCGTTAGGCAATGCGTGACATCCAGCACAAGCTGAGCGTGGCGCGCGGCGACAAACCCGCGGAGCTGCTTTTTCGTAACGCCCGTCTCTGCAATGTGCTGAGCGGCGAAGTTCATGAAGCGAACGTCGCCGTCGACGACGGACGCGTGATCGGTTTCGGCGATTACGAGGCGAAGGAAATCGTCGATCTGGAGGGCGCGTACCTCGCGCCGGGTTTGATCGACGGGCATTTCCATGTCGAAAGCACGATGGTGACGGTGGCGGAATTTGCGCGCGCTGTCGTGCCGCACGGCACCAGCGCGATGGTCATCGATCCGCACGAATACGCGAACGTTCTCGGGATGGAGGGGGTTCGTTACGTGCTCGATTCGACGCGCGATCTGCCGATCGATTTTTTCATCATGCTGCCGTCGTGTATTCCGGCCACGCCGCTGGAAACGGCCGGGGCGCAATTCACCGCCGACGATTTGAAGCTGATGATCGGCGACGAGCGGATCGCCGGCATCGCCGAGCTGATGAATTATCCCGGCGTTTTCCTCGGATTCGAAAGTGAGCTGGCCAAGATCGAAGCAGGGCATGGGAAGGTGATCGACGGGCACGCGCCGGGATTGCGCGGGAAAAACCTGAATGCCTACGCGCTCGCCGGCGTCCGTTCCGATCACGAGAGCACCGAGCTGGAGGAAGCGCGTGAGAAGCTACGCTGCGGGATGCATCTGCTCGTGCGCGAAGGCAGCACCGAACGCAATCTTGAGCACATCATCGGACTCGTCAGGCCGGAGAATTCGGC
>JBJMWW010000071.1:0-14423 GCA_045809945.1 Chthoniobacterales bacterium | reverse complement strand
GGCTTGATGCGCGGATAGGCGCGCTTGCCTTCAAGCGATTCGATCAAGCCCGTTTCTTCCCCGCAAATGTAAGCGCCGGCGCCGCGGTGAACGTAAAGCTCGCAGTCGAATGCGCCGCCGAGAATTCCTTGGCCGACCAAGTTCTTGCCGCGTGCTTCTTCGATCGCGCGCTCCAGGATCTTCGCGCCTTCGGGGAATTCGCCGCGGATGTAGATGTAAACAACCTTTGCTCCGACGGCGAAGGCGGAGATCAGGAGGCCTTCGATCAGCTGGTGTGGATCTTCGTGAATGATGTAGCGATCCTTGAACGTCCCCGGTTCCGACTCGTCGGCGTTGCAAATCAGGTAGACCGGCTTCTTCTCGTCCGGCTTGATAAATCCCCACTTCACTCCGCATGGAAACCCGGCGCCGCCGCGGCCTCGCAAACCAGAAGTCTTCACCTCGTTCACGATCTGTTCGCGCGACATCGTGACCGCCTTCTTGAGCTGCTCGTAACCGCCGTTTCGCAGGTAGCAGTCGAGGTCGACTGAGTAATCATCGCGCCCGATGTTTTGGAAAATCAGTCGGCGCTCGAGTGGATGAGGAGAGGTTTGAGGTTTGAAGTTCGAGGTTTGATGGAGCAGCGACGCCGCGTTTTCGGGTCGCACATTTTCGATCAACTCGTCCTGCACCATCGCAACCGGCGCGGTGCCGCAGCTGGCGAGGCATTCGACGAATTCGATGCTGTAATTGCCGTCGGCGCTGACGCTGATCGGATTGTGCATCCCGTTGTCGTCGGTGTGGTCGTGCCGCTGGATGCCCGCTGCGGCGCAGGCGTTCTCCATCACCTGATAGCTACCGTTCATCGCGCAGCTCAAAGTCCGGCAAACGCGAATGTGCGTCTTTCCTGCGGGCTGTTGGCGATACATCGGATAGAACGTGACCAGCTCGAGAATGTTGATCGGCTGCAGCTCGAGTTTGCGCGCGATCCACTCGACTCCTTCGTCGCTGATGAACCCGAAATGTTCCTGCCACAAGTGGAGCAGCGGCATCGACGCGCTGCGTTTCCGATCGCCCGGATAACGGCTGATCGCCTCATCCATTTTGCGCTCCAGCTCGGCGGGAACCGCAGCCGCGGTCGGTGGCCGCGGCTCTCCGCGCATTGCCGGTAACGGGCCGGGGCCAGCGACCCCGGCTACAGGATAGGCCTCACCGCCGTTGTCAGTCGCTTCAGCCATCCCGTTTAATCGGTCAACGTGCTTTCTTTCGACTGCAGTTTGTCGTCCTTAAAAGTCAGCGTCACCGAATCCTTACCCTGCTTGTAGAGATAGATCGTCTTTTTGGAGATCACCCAGTCTTTAGAATCGACGGAAGTTGGCGGGCCAAGGATCGACTCGACCTGTTTCTTCGACATCCCTTCGGTCACTTCATCGACGTTGGCTTTTCGGATGTGCTTGTCGAAGCAGCCTGTAAAACAAATCGCGAGGATTCCCGCGTACACGAACGCGCGCACGCTTCGCATCACCGATCCCTCCCGAGATTGGTGTCTTTGCTGTCCACTTCGTCGTTCTTGAATGTGACCATCGCGAACTTCTTGCCGTCCTCCCAACGCCAGGTCGATTTGCTGAACAGGATCATGTCCTTTGTCTCTTTTGTGGTCGGCGGACCGAGAATCCGTTCCACCTGCGCTTTGCTCATACCGTTTGTGATCTGGTCGTAGTTCGGCGGCGTCAGTTTCGAGCTGTCGCAACTCGTCAGGCCAAAAAGCAGGCCGAGCAGAATGACAAAACGCATCTTCATCGATCGCACTCGCCCATCACGAAATCCAAGCTGCCAAGAATCGCGACTACATCGCTCAGCATGTTACCCGGCAGCAGCTCCGGCAGAATGCTCAGGTTCACGAACGACGGGGAGCGGATCTTCAACCGATGCGGCACGCCGCCGCCTTTGGAGTTGATGTAAAAGCCGAGCTCGCCTTTCGGATTCTCCGCGCCGAAGTAGATCTCGCCCGGCGGCGCTTTCAGTCCTTCTGTCACCGCGATGAAGTGATGGATGAGCTCCTCCATTTTCGTCATCACCCGCGCCTTCGGCGGAGGCATGTTCTTCCAATCGGAAACATTGATCGGACCGTCCGGCATTTTGTCTTTCACCTGCTGCAAAATGCGAATGCTCTGCCGCATCTCTTCGAGCCGGCACAAATAGCGATCGTAGCAATCGCCCGCCGAGCCGATCGGAATCTCGAAGTCGTATTGCTCATAATCCAGATACGGATGTTTACGACGGAGATCGTGCTCGATGCCGCTGCCGCGCAGGTTCGGTCCTGAAATCGCGTAGGCGATGGCGCGTTCTTTCGAAATGACACCGATGTCACGGGTGCGATCGACGAAGATGCGATTCCGCGTCAGCAGCCCATCGCATTCATTCAGCACTGGCGTGAAGCCGTCGATGAACGCCTGAAGTTGTGGGAAGAACGACTCCGGCAGATCGCGGATTTGTCCGCCGACCCGTGTGTAACTGGTGGTGAAGCGCGCGCCCGAGATGACCTCGCACATGTTGTAGATTTTTTCGCGCTGCTCGAACGAGTAGAGGAACACGGTCATCGCGCCGAGATCGAGCGCCATCGCGCCCAGTCCCATGAGGTGCGATTGCAAGCGTCCGAGTTCGCAACAAATCATACGAATCGCACGGCCACGCGGCGGAACTTCCCAGCCCATCAATTTCTCCACCGCGAGCGCGTAAGCGACGTTGTTGGAAAGCGGCGCCAAATAATCGAGCCGGTCCGTGTAAGGCACGAACTGGTTGTATTGCATGTTCTCCGCGATCTTCTCGTCGCCGCGATGGAGGTAGCCGATATCCGGCACGGCTTTCGTAATCACCTCGCCGTCGAGCTCGAGGACGAGGCGCAAGACACCGTGGGTCGCGGGATGCGATGGGCCCATGTTGAGCACCATTTTTTCGCCGATGTCTTCGCTCAACGGATGAAGCGCGCGGTCAGCTTCAACGACGCGCGTCGCCGGATCGGGAGATTCAATTTCGCGGGTCGTGAATGGCATCGCAGGCGTCCAGCTACGCTGTCGAGAGGCAATCGCGACGCAAGCGCTATTCGCGCGTTGTTGCACTCGTGGTCATCCCGAGGAGAGCGAGGGATCTCACATCAGATCAGTCGGCTATCGCCAACGTGAGAACGCGAACTGCGGTGCACGTTTGCCCTACCGCGCCAGCGCATCGCTGCGACTGTGAGGTCCCTCGCTTCGCTCGGGATGACATGCCGCGAGAACGCGCTTTAGTGAATCGATGGCGAAAATCGCGCTCCTCTTTGCCGGACAAGGTGCGCAGGAAGTCGGGATGGGCCGCGATCTCGCGCAGGAATTTCAAATCGCGGCGCAGTTGTTTCAGCAGGCCGATGAAATTCTTGCGCGTCCACTGAGCCGGATCACATGGGAAGGTCCGATCGATGAGCTGACGAAGACCTCGAATTGTCAGCCCGCTTTGTTCGTTCACGGTCTGGCCTGCCTCGCGGCTCTGCGCGAAGCGGCTGGCGATTTTCAGGTCGCAGGCGCAGCCGGGTTGTCGCTCGGCGAATTAACTGCCCATGCCGCCGGCGGAACTTTCGATTTTGCGAGCGGACTAAAGCTTGTGCAAAAACGTGGCGAACTAATGGAAGAAGCGTGCGCCGCGACTGCGGGAGCGATGGCCGCGATGATCGGAGCGGATGAAGGCGCGGTCCGCCAGCTCGCCGCCGATTGCGACGTCGATGTGGCGAACATCAATTCGCCCGGCCAGATCGTGATCTCCGGCGAAGCAGCGAAGGTCGAACTTGCGGTCAGCCTGGCGCGGGAACACGGCATCCGGCGCGCCACCTTGTTGAAAGTCGCCGGTGCCTATCACTCGCGGCTGATGAACACCGCCTATGTGAAGCTGGGCGAAGAGTTGCTGAATACGGAGATGCAGCTGCCGCGTTTTCCGGTAACGAGCAATGTTACCGGCCAAGTCGTCGATACATTGCCGGAAATACGACGCACGCTGCAGGACCAGGTGACCGGGACCGTCCGCTGGGTCGATTGCATGGAGACGCTGCTTAACCGCGGCTGCGATCTGTTCATAGAACTCGGACCCGGCGGCGTTCTGGCTGGTTTAGTGCAACGCACTCGCAAAGATGTGAACGTGATCACGGTGAGTGATGCCGCATCCGTGCGGACTTGCGCGGCGCAGCTCGCGTGACATAACTGCGCCATGACACTTCAGGAACGCATCGATAATGACTTGAAGGACGCGATGCGCGCAAAAGATGCGACGCGGCTCGGCGTTCTGCGCATGCTCAAGTCAGCGGTCAAGAACAGTGCGATCGAAAAAGGCGGCGCGACTGCGACTCTTGATGACAGCGAAGCGACTGCGGTCATTCGCAAACAGGTGAAGCAGCGTCAGGACTCGATCGAGAGTTTCGAGAAAGGCGGACGTTCTGAGCTTGCCGCGAAGGAAAAAGAGGAGCTCGCAGTTCTGCAACATTATCTCCCGCAGCAACTCGGTGCCGATGAGCTGCAGAAAATCGTGCGCGACACGATCGCGGAGCTGAACGCGTCATCGAAGGCGCAGATGGGCGCGGTGATGAAAGCTGTGCAGGCAAAGATCGCCGGCCGGGCCGATGGCAAGACTGTCAGCCAGGAAGTGCAGCGGCAGCTCGCTCCGTAATCCGGCGCGATGCTGACCGCGATCATCGTCGCCGCTGGTAGCAGCCAGCGGATGGGTTTCGACAAATTACTCTCGCCGATCGCGGGTCGCACTGTCATCGGCCATACGCTCGCGGCATTCCAAAATTGCGATCTGGTCGAGTCGATGATTGTGGTCGCGCGTGCGCATCGGCTGCACGACTTCCAAATGCTGCTCGATGGGCGATTCAGCAAATTGCGCGACTTCGCGGCGGGTGGTGAGCGGCGGCAGGATTCGGTCGCCTCGGGACTGGCGAAGCTGCCCGGCGAAACGCGATTTGTCGCGGTGCACGATGCGGCGCGCCCGCTCGTGAGCTGCGATGTGATCGAGCGCGTTTTTCGTGAAGCAGAAGTGCACGGCGCAGCGGCGGCGGCCGCGCCGGTCAGCGACACACTGAAGCGGGCGACGCCGGATCACGTGGTCAGCGGTGGCGTGGAACGGGAAGGAATGTTTGCCATGCAAACGCCGCAGATCTTCGCGCGCGATTTGTTAGTAGAAGCTTACGCTGCCGTCGAACAAGCGAAGCTCAACATCACCGATGAGGTTTCGGCCCTCGAGCATCTCGGCCGGAAGGTTGTGCTCGTGCCAAACACCGAACCCAATTTCAAGGTGACGTTTCCCGACGATTTGCGCCTGGCTGAGCAGATCCTGGCGGCTCGGGCGCAGCGCTAATCTCGTAGTGCACGAGTTCAGTAATCCGTTCGACATCGCTGGTCCGAAAGGCGCGTCTCTTCTTCGGCAGTTGCGCATCGGCCATTTCGCGCATGGTAAGCAACTCGCCGTTCTTCCACACCACCGCGTTCGGATTGTAAGGACCAACGCGGCGCGGATCTGTCCATGTGTGAATTGAAACAAGCCGCGATGAAACGGCGGCGGCGATGTGCATCGGCCCACTGTCCACGCTGATTGTCCAGCGCGCGGCGCGGATCAATGACACCAGCTGCAGCAGCTTCGTTTGGTTTGTGAGATTGGCGCAGTTGTCGCATTGCCGCAGACGCATCCCGCTTCGTCCGACGACGACCACGCGCATCGGATCGAACGCCTTGCAGAACTGGTCGATCGTTTCTGCGGTCAGCGATTTGCCGACTCCGCGCGCGAATGGATGCAGCAGAATGAATGGCTGATCGCTGTCGAAGTGAGGCAGCGGGTCGCCACTCGGCAGCGGAAACCGCAGTGGCTGCTGCACCGATGCGCCGAACTCTTCAGCGAGCCTGAGATAACGCTCGACGGCGTGCGCGTGGCGATCGACGCGCGCCACGTGATGGTAGAAAAGACGCGAGCCTTCGCGACCGTCGCTCATCCCATAAATTTCCGGTGCGCCGCTCGCCCGCGCGATCAGTGCGCTGCGCAGCAATCCCTGGAAATCGAGCACTACGTCGGGCCGAAGTTTTCGCGTCTCGGCCAGCCACGGCAGCAGTCGATGCGGTGCGCGCCAGGCCCGAAATTCACCGCGCGGGAAGATGTGCACGTGATCGATGTCGCGATTTCCGCGCAACAGCGGCGCCCATTCAGGATTAATGACCCAGGTTATTTCTGCCTCGGGGTTGGCATCGCGAACCGCCGCCACCGCGGGCAACGTGTGGACGATATCGCCGAGCGAGCTCGGCTTGATGACTAGAATCGATCTGTCGTTCCCGGCGATGCGAAGCGGACGCGAGGATTCTCCGGGACTGGCCTTCACGGAGATGTCTCGACTGCGCTCGACATGACAACTTAGCGCCCGAGCTCGAGCCGTTCCGCCAGCACGCGAGGCAGTCCCGCGTTAATGATTTTCTTCTGCACCGCAGCGAGATCGTATTTCACACGCCGTTGTTCGATCACGTTGCGTTCCGTGTCGTAAATACAATAGGCCGCGCGCCAATCGCCATCGCGTGGCTGGCCAACGCTGCCGGCATTCACAAAATATTTCTTCGTCGGGTCGATCGCGAGCTGGTCCATCCGAACCCGCTTCACGCCGTCATCACGCACAAAAGCGCCGGCCACATGGGTGTGACCAAAAAAACAGACCGCCGTGTGCTGATAAGTGAAACTGGTCGCGGCATCGAGAGTGTTGAAGACGTAACCCCACTGCTCAGGCGTATCGAGTGTCGCGTGCACAATCGTGAAGTCGCGCACCTGCCGCGAAAGTCGCAGATCGTTTAACCATGCCTTATCAGCGTCGCTGAGATTGTCGCGGGTCCAATTGATCGCCGCTTCCGCCATGGCATTGAAGTCGCGTGACGATTCGTCGAGTGACGCCTGTTCGTCGTGATTTCCTTTCACAACCGGGCAGTCCAGTGCGCGTACAATCTCGACGCATTCATGCGGGTTGGCGTTGTAACCAACGATATCCCCAAGGCAGATAAAATGTGTGCAGTGCAGCTCCCGGGCGTCGGCTAGCACGGCTTCCGTCGCCTCGAGATTGGCGTGTAAATCACTCAGGATCGCGAAACGCATTCGTTAGGGAACGTTGTCCGAGATGCGTTGTGCGGCGGGAATATTCAGCTTCTCTTCGAGCGCTTTGAGCCGTTTGAGCAAAGTCGGCAGCCGTTCGTTTTCGCCTGAGTCGTAGAGTCCGCGGAGTTGCTCGTAGGCGTCGCGCTCGTGTCCTTCACAATAGGAGAGTTCGTAGGCCGCGAAGCGTTTGTCGTAGGCTTTCGCATCAGGAAGCGCCGCCGCTTTGGCGAAAGACTCGGATGCGTGCAGATGGTCGTTCAGTTTGTCGCGATACAAATGGCCCAGCGCTTCGTAAAGCTCCGGCCGCGACGGGTTGTTGCGAATTCCACGTTCGAGAAAATCTTTGCCGAGCGCGATGTACTCGCGTTGTGCTTTGACCCGCAGCGTCTGGCGCGGTTGCGAGGTGTCATTGAGAGCGGCGACGCTTGCATTCCACGCCATGTGCCATGCCGCCATGTCCCAGAAAAGAATCATGTGTGGTTGAAGCGTCGTCGCTTGACGAAAAAACCAGATCACACGTGCCCAGTCGGTCCGTTCCCAGGCCACATGCGCCTCGATGAAAACGACGTCCGCGACAATTGCGCGGAATCCACTCAGTGCCGCGACGAAGCCGAGCTGTCCGATCTGCTCGCGGAGGCTGAGGCTGAGATCGACGCTCCGCAGGTGCAGCTCGCGTTGCGCGCGATCGACGGATCGCTCGACGGGAATTTTCGCGCCGATTAACCCGAGCAGCACCACCGCAAGAACGACCATTCGCATCACAGCTCCTTACGATAAAATACTGCCGACGCTAAGAGGATGTAGATCACTATATAGTAGCCGCCGAGCGCCGCGGTTTTGGCAAACAGTGCGAGCGGGATGCTCGAGCCCGCCACGACCTCATCCACGAGGTTGAAGAGCTGCAAGTCGGGAAACATGAGCGCGACCAACCCGAGAAAAACGCGACTCACGATGCTGCCGTTGTTCTGCAGCCAGTAGTCGCGTGCGACACCCTGCAGATGTCCGATCAGGTAAATGACCGCGATCGTGAAGACGGTAAAGATGTTGGTCGTGGCGAAGGTGGAGACGAATAGCGTCAGCGCAGCGAGCACCGCCGCTTTGACGTAGATAACCGCGATGCCCGGCAGGAGATTCGCACTCAGTCCTGACGAACGAACGCTGCGCATCGCCTCGCTCAGCTGATCGGCGGGCGCCGCGCTCATCTGTCGCGCCGTTTCGCTGAGGATCGTTTGTTCGCGAAAGAAAACGACGGCGACGAACAACGCGCTCATGACGACAATGCTGATCGCGAGCAGCAAAAGCACGCCGCCAAGCTTTCCGAGCAGGTATTCGATGCGTTCGACCGGTTTTGCCAAAATCGTGTAGATCGTCCTGTCCTCGATTTCCTGCGGCAGGAGGCGCGCGGTGGCGAGCACGGCGAGTAACGACGTGAAGATGCTGATTGCGCCGAGCCCAATATCTTTGAGGACCTGGAGCTCTTGCTGAAAGGTCAGCCGCGCCATGAACGCCGAGCTGCCGATCAGCACCACCGCGAAAATCAGAATGCCGTAGAAGACTTTCTGTCGCGTCAGGTCGACAAACGTGATGCGCGTGATCGCAGCCACGCGCCGCGGCGAAAACGAACGGTGCTCTTTGGTCACGACTGCTTCGTCGAATCAAGGAACACGCGCTCGAGCGAGCGCTGCGCCGGTCGCGTTTCCAAAATGCGTGCGCCGCCGCGTTCGGCTGTTGCCGAGATCTCGCGCAGCACCTCAGCGGACGCGTTTTCAATCAGCAGGTCGGTTCGATTCGCGATGCTCAGCAGCTCGGACACGGTGCCTTCGCGAACCAGAACGCCGTTCGCGAGAATACCGACCGAATCGCAAACATCCTGGACCTGCGCGAGCAAATGCGATGAGAGCAGCACGGTCACTCCGCGATGTTTCAGGTCGAGGATCAGTTGGCAGATTTCTACCGAACCATGGGGATCGACGCCCGCGGTTGGTTCGTCGAGCACGACCAATTTCGGATCGTTGATCAACGCCTGCGCGAGTCCGATCCGTTGCAACATTCCTTTCGAAAAGCCGCCGAGCCGCCGATCGCGCGCACTCGTCAGGCCGACGAGCTCGAGTAGCTCATCGACTCGCTGGCGTAACGCGCCGCGGCGCAATCCCGACAGTTGTCCATAGAAGCGCAGCATTTCGGCGCCGGTCAGGTATTTCGGAAAAAATGGACTCTCCGGGAGAAAACCGACGAGCTCGCGGCTTTCGGTCAGCGCGCTGTCCCGACCAAAGACTGCGGTTGCGCCTTTGGTCGGCGAAACGAGACCGAGGATGATCTTCAATGTCGTGCTTTTTCCGGAGCCGTTCGGACCGAGCAGCCCGTAGATCTGGCCGCTCTCAACGCGCAGATTCAGATCGCGGACCGCAACCACGACGCGCCGCTGGAATGGAATCGGGAAAACTTTGGTCAGGTTTGTGACCGCAATGGCCGCTTCGCTCATGGGTGAATTGCGAACCCCGCAATGTCCGGTGCCTGTGCGAGCGGATATTCGTTCGTTTTCTTAATCAGCGCGCGAAGTTCGCTCTCCGCGATCGCCTGCAGGAAAGCGCGCACTTCGTCATCCGCGCCGCTGGCCTGTAATTCTACCCGACCGTCGGCGAGGTTACGGACAAAGCCGGTCACGTCGAAGCCGCGGGCGATCTGTTTAACCGACCAGCGAAAGCCGACTCCCTGGACGTGTCCTTCGTAGAAAACCTGCACCGCGCTCACCGCCGCATTGTGTCGCGGCGCGGTAGACCGCACAACCGCCTACTGACCGGAGGGCGAAGGCGCAGGAGGCAATGCCACGTCTGTCGCCGACGGCAGATCCGGCGGCGGGAGACTTTCGGGTGGCGCGCTCAACTGCGGATCGGTCGAATTCAAATCGAACTGCTCTGCGGTTGCCGAGGGCTGCGGCGTCGCGTCGGCTTTCGTCGTGTTGGCTGAGGCAACGAGTTTCGCTGGCGCGGCCGAGATGTCGTCCGTCGCGACATAACCCTGCTGGTTGTCGTCGAGCACCTGCACTTTTGAGAAACCCCACGACGGCCGGATCAGCCGCACCAATGTATTGCGCGGGAGCGTCCGGTCAGGGCCGTTGCCCTGCTGCGGACTGACGCGAAAGAAATCAGCGTTTTCTGCCGTGACCGCGTAGACTTTCCCATCGCTCTTCGACACCGCATGGGTTCCGGTGCTGCTGCAGCCGGTGAAAAGCGCGAGAATCGCTGCGAGGGACGCGAGATTTTTCACTTCGAAACGTTCAAGCAACTGCCGCGCCACTCTCATTTATAGGAATAGAGAAGACAGCAGGTCGTCGGCGCGCCTTCGACGCTGAGCGAGACGAAGTATTGACCGCTGTTCGCCGCCGAAACGCCAGCCGCCGCCGCAGGACCTGCGTTGTAGTTGTCCGCCGAAAGTTGGCGGCCGTTTTCGTCGAACACTTCGACGCTCACCTTCTTCGATTCATCAGCCGACGCTGCGGAAAACCAATACTGGTTTCCGGCGTAGAGATTCACGGCAACGATCGTTCGTTCCTGCGGTGTGACAGTCCCGCTCCAATGGCCGTCGCGCATCTTGAAACCGTCATTGGAAAATGCGCCGGCCACGTCGAGCGCTGTTTTGCGGGCGCGAGTTTGATCGTCAGTCTCGGCCGCGAACAAGTTCGCGACGATGAAAAGCAACGCGATGGCAACAGCGCGTTTCATTGCGAGTCGCTCTTGCTTTGAATTTCGTCCATTAGCTTGCTCACCGTCTCGTTCAGCTTGCGCACTTCGTCGACTGTCGGCGCCCGGCCGCCGGGGAACGAGACCTCTTTCTCGACGTTGCCGAGTTCTTCGCTCACCTGTTTAACGAGCGGCTCGTCACGTAACTCCGGCGAGATGTCGTTCACCTTCGTGCGAATGAACGCAACCAGTGCCGGTTGCCGCAACACGCGCGCGCTCTGCTCATCGTAATTCTTCGCGAGTGATGCGGTGACCACCTGCGTGCCGCGAATCCAGCCGCCGAGGCTGACGAGGATGACGAGGTCCTGGTCCTTGTGCGATTGCATCGACGATTTCACTTCGTTCTGCGTCGCCTCAAGTTCCTCGTGCAGCGTGTCCCACTCGTCGTTGTCGGCAAACTCGTTGATGCTGTTGCCGCGGCTGAGCACGTTCTCACTCACGCCAAGAGCCTTCGCCAGCTTGATCACATCGGTCCCGATGTTCTTCACCTGCTGGCTGTCCTGCGCTTCAACCGCGATGAAACCATCCGCAATCAAGCCGCCGAGATTGAGCGCGATCTGAGCGCGGTTGCGAAACGTCGAGGAGACCGGCGTACGATATTGCGCTGACCACTCCGGCTTGCCCGGTTTTTGCAGGGCGGCGAACAATTCGCCCGGAGTGGGAATCGTGATCGAGTCGGTCTTGATCGCGTGCGCGATCTGTTCCGGCGGAAGTTGTGGTGGCGCCGGCGTTGCCGAAGGCTGGGGCGTTGATTTCGCCGGGGGCGGCGACTTTGTTGGCGGTGCGGCGATCGCAGATGTCGTCAGAACGACGGCGGCGAACACGTTTCGAGCGCGGAACGACACGCGGCAGATTATTCGCCAGACTCGACAATGCCACCGGAATGTCGTGCTTTAGCCAGCGATGGCGAAAACGAGCATTAGCAGGATCGTTGCGCGGGAGATTCTTGATTCGCGCGGTAACCCAACAGTCGAGGTCGACGTGCATCTCGAAGGCGGCGGGTTTGGTCGGGCGCAAGTGCCGAGCGGCGCGAGCACCGGCGAACACGAAGCGTGGGAATTGCGCGACGGCGACAAGAAGTGCTATGGCGGCAAAGGCGTGCAGACTGCGGTCCGCAACGTCAATGAGCGCCTGGCGCACGAGCTAGCCGGATTCGACGCGCTCGATCAGGCCAAACTCGATCGCCGGATGATCGAACTCGACGGCTCGAAAAATAAGAAGAACCTCGGCGCTAACGCGCTGCTCGGCGTTTCGCTCGCCAACGCGCACGCCGCCGCCGACTCGTTAGGCCAATCGCTTTTCCGTTACCTCGGGGGCGCCGAAGCGCGCACCCTGCCTGTGCCGATGATGAACATTCTCAACGGTGGTGCGCACTCCGACGCGCCGATCGATTTCCAGGAGTTTATGATCATGCCGAAAGGAGCGCCGAATTTTCCCGAAGCCTTGCGTTACGGCGCGGAAGTTTTCCACGCGCTGAAAAAAGTGCTGCACGATCGCGGGCTTTCCACCGCTATCGGCGATGAAGGCGGATTCGCCCCGAAGCTCTCCTCGGCTGACGACGCGCTCGAATCGATCGCGCAGGCGGTGAAGGCGGCCGGCTACTCGTTAGGCGAACAGATTTTCATCGCGCTCGATGCCGCGTCGTCGGAATTCTACGATCGCGAAAAGAACGAATACGTATTCAAGAAATCGGATGGCTCGCGCCGAAGCGCAGCCGAGATCGTCGATTACTACGAGCAGCTCACGAGACGCTTTCCCATCATCTCGATCGAGGACGGTTGCGCGGAGAACGACTGGGACGGCTGGAAAATTCTCACCCAGCGCCTCGGCGATCGTGTCCAGCTTGTCGGCGACGATCTCTTCGTGACCAATGTCGATTTCCTGCGCAAAGGCATTCAGCAGCACGTCGCCAATTCAATTCTCGTAAAGGTGAATCAGATCGGGACGCTGACCGAGACGTTCGACGCGATCAATCTCGCGAAGGAGAACAACTACACCGCCGTGATCAGTCATCGGTCCGGCGAAACCGAAGACACCACCATCGCCGACATCGCGGTGGCGACGAACGCAGGGCAGATCAAGACCGGCTCGTTGTGCCGGACCGATCGCGTCGCGAAGTACAACCAACTCCTGCGGATCAACGAGGAACTTGGTGACAACGCGCTCTTCGGCGGTAAAATGCGCGCTTAGTGGACTACCCGGGGTACGGCGATTTCCGCGCACGGCGCGAAGCGACTGTCTGGCAGCGATTGAATCGCGTTCTCGTCCTGCTTCTTCTCGTTGCCGGAGTGCTCGTGCTCGCGAGTTTGTTCCTGCCGCGCTTTAAGCAACTCAGGCAAAGCCGCGCCGAAATCGACTCGCTTCAGCAGCAGGTCAACGAACAGAAGATGTTGTTCGCGAAAAGCAGTCGCGAAGTAAACCTGCTCAAGACTGATCCGACCTATCTCGAAACCATCGCGCGCGACCGGCTCGACCTGATGAAGCCCGGCGAAACTGTCGTCCGCTTCGAGCAGGGCGCCCGCCGCAATTAGCCCGAGAGTTATCTCTCAGGAAAACAGGAACGCAGGAAGCTGCCTTCATTCGAACCGTTCCTCAGATTCGATCAACTCGGCTGTAGCTGTAGGGCGAGCTGCCAGCTTCCCGCACCCACAAGCCTGTAGCCGCGGCTCGTTAATGGGAAAGGAATTCGAAACCAGGAAGCCAGAAAAAACAGAACGCCTTGATTTCCGGGTTATGATTTTGCGATCAACCAGCCGCCGCCGCGGTCGTTCAATATTGTAGCGCGTCTCTGTCAGACGCCGGTCGCAGGCTCAATCCGCACGCGAGATTTGATCATGGACGGCAACATCGGCGCGCAGTTCCTGAATCACTGGATCCTCACCCTCGACCTGCGCCACCGGCGCGCCTGGCTCTCGCCTTTGAAGGAAGAGTAGTCGAAGCTTTAGCGCAGCGTTCTACTGACAGCCTTGTAGCTTCGCCTTCTCTTTAAGCGATCGTCGCGCTGACGATCCATCAACCACAAACGAGGTGCCCGGCGAGAAGCCTAAGGTCTCAAGCCGACGGGACTCCAGCCAAAGCCGCGGGCTGTTCCTGTTTTGACCGAGATGATGAAACGAAATGAGTTGATACCGGACTGGCATCCGCACACTTGACCGGGATATGGAGCATCAGTCCACGAACTATGAGTCACATCCGCAGTGAGCGGATTATGACTTCACACGCTCCGCGCCAGTGGCTCAGCTTGCCTGCCACTGCCGTTGTTGCAGAAGCAAGTCG
Organism: Chthoniobacterales bacterium; assembly: GCA_045809945.1. Taxonomy (GTDB): domain Bacteria; phylum Verrucomicrobiota; class Verrucomicrobiia; order Chthoniobacterales; family UBA10450; genus CADDYX01. Next base: position 285 of record JBJMWW010000071.1, on the reverse strand, counting down.
CGACCGTCCCGCTTACCGCGGCAGCGAGGAAAACTCGAGCAGCCCCAGAAGAGCCGTCCGAGCGCTCCGCGTTTTAGGTTCATTGCTCCCCCGCACCGAGGGCAAAGCGGATCAACTACGCGCGCGTCCCGCGCAAATGAGCTAATCCAACCGTTTACGTCGCACAGGTTTCCGTGAGTAGACGAAACTTCAGCGATCATGCTCTCTACATCGTCGCGCTCAAGCAGCTTAATCGGTTTGCCATCAGCAAATCGTTTCGCATCCGCTGAGAAATAACCAGTCGTC
>JBJMWW010000070.1:0-2755 GCA_045809945.1 Chthoniobacterales bacterium | reverse complement strand
TTTCCTGGTTTCCGAATTCATTTCCAAAACAAAAAGCCATGCGCGAGCACGCATGGCCAAACACCCCAGTCCGTTACCTCGCTCCCTTCGGCGGCATTACCCGCATCAGGTTCAAGGGGTTCGTCTACGACGTCTCAGCCAATGGCGCCCCCGCTTCTGCGGCTACGCTAGAATGACAGGCGACGAGTGACAAGTGGGAAGTCGGAGGCGGAGATATCTCAGGAAAGCGAACGCAGGAAGAACAGAGGCCACCACCCCGGATTCACCGATGAATTGGGACGAATCTGGAATGCACAAAGCGGAACCCGACTAAAGCAGGTTCTCTGACAACTCCTGTTTTCCTGCGTTCCTTAGAGACCCATGCGCCTGCGCTACGGGTTGGTGGCGCTTTCCTGCTTCACATCGGTGTGGAAGATCGCGAGCCATTTCCCGTCTTCCATTTTCCAAACTGAGCCGCCGTTATACGTGCCGGAGGCGTTCTGGCCGTTGTAGGTTCCATCCACGGTGACGGTGTAGCTCGTAACGGCGACGTCCTTTTCGTCTGAGAACGCTTTGAAACCGCTGATCTTGAACGATTTCATATCCCAACTTTGCATGCTCGCGATTTCCTTGTTCATGTCGGCAATGCCGTCGGCGGAGACGCTGATCATGTCCTTATCGACGACTTTCTTGAATTCGTCCGGCTTCTTATCTTTGAACGCCTGCCAGGCAGCGTTCTCGTTCGCTTCGAGCGCTGCGGTATCAGGCGCGGCGAACGCTGCGAGCGAGCTGGCGAATAATAGTGCGACTGCAACGGTCAGGTGCTTTTTCATGAACGAGGTTAGGGACGGCCGTGAGTGGCAATCAAGTCCGACTATTCCGAATAAAGAACTTGTGGATGTCGCCCGATCGTCGCGTCGCTGAGGCCGCTCCCACATTGTCACCCGCGACTACGCGGCGAGCTTGAACAGCACGCCGAAGGTGACGAACTCGAACATCCAGTTTTCTTCGTCGGCCATCATTGAGATGGCGGCTAATTGCGCTGCCGTGGCGAACGCTTCCGGCCAGGCGGCTTTCAGCTCGTCGTAACTGATCAGGCTGTAGCCCTGACGTCTGATATCGGCCGTGATGCGCGCCTTGAGGTCGCGAATGTTCGGGGGATCGGGCACGCCGCGATTTAACGCCAAATGCGTCCGATCGTTGCAAGCCGAATTGTTAGAAATTCGTTACGCGACCTGCGCGTAGCGCTACTCGAAAGTTTTCGCGAGTGAAGCGCACCAGCGTGGGTTCAAATTTCGATGAGCATCAAGGTCAGGATCACGGCAACGTGCAGAAGAATGAGGATGACCATCCACATTCGGAGGTTGCCGGCAGCCGGGCTGTCGGTGGTGCGATCACCGTCTTTGCCGCTAAAGAATCGTTCGCGATGGCGGAGGAAGTAGAAGGCGACGCCGAGGGCTGCAATCAGCCAAAAGGCGAAGAAGATCCGCAACGGCACGACCGAATCGGCATGCGAACGGGTGCGAACGATTTCGCTGAGTATCACTCAACCGAATCGTAGCAGCGCGCGATTACGGCTCAAGATACGGAAGCATCGGCATCCAGCGGAGAATGCGCTGGCTGAGCGACGGCGCACGGACCGGCGGTGCGGTGCGCTGCGCAGGGGATGGAGCTGGAGGCGCCGATGCGACTTGATCGGTGATTGCGGGCGAGTTGTCGGGCGGAGGCGAATTGTCAGGCATCGCTGCCTCCGGCGTGGCGGAACCATCAGAGTTCACTGGCGCCGTCCCGTTCGCCATCTCAGCAGGAGGCGCTGCGACAACGGCGTTGTTCGTTGGCGGTGTCAACGTGGCGCTGACCATCGTCGTCGCTGCAGCTCCTTCCGCTTCGGACTTGTCGGGTTCCTGTTCGGATGGCGGCGCATTTTCGCCGGGCGGTGCAGCTTCGCCTGGCTGCGCGATCTCCGCCTGATGCTGCGTGTTGCTCGCCGGGATCAATGCGGCGGAATCATCCGGCGCGGTCGCGTCGCGCGCGATCAGCTCGCCGCCGAGTTGGCGACGATAATCGGCAACAAGCAACGGCCGCTGATGTTTCTCGGCGAGGAATTTGTAATTCTCGATTCCGGTGGCAAGCGATTGAGCGTACTTCGTGCGCCACTGATCGTTCGCGATCAGCCGGCCTTCGCTACGCTCGGTAAGGAATCCACCTTCCATGAGGACGGCGGGAATCCGCGTCAACCGGAGAACAGCAAAACGGGCGCGCTTAATTCCGCGATCCGGTTCCGGGATGTGGCCGAGCACCGAATGATAGATCGCCATCGAGAGCGCGAGACTGGGCGCGTCAGCGGGGCTGCCGATCTGCATGTTAAAGAAGCGCAGGGCGAGCCGTTCATCCTGTGTGCTTGGCGCGCCGCGCGGCGTGAGCGAGTAGATTTCGAACCCCGCGGCGGCCGGGTTCCAATCGGTCGCGTTCAAATGGAGACTGACGAAAATGCTGTCGCGCGTCGCGTTCGCTATGCGCGCACGTTGTTCGAGCGGAATGAAAACGTCGCTGTCGCGCGTCATGAGGACTTTGAATCCTTTCGCCTCGAGCAGCGGCTTGAGCTGTTTCCCGATATCGAGCACGTAATCTTTCTCGCAGCCGTAATTGCTGCACGCACCTTTGTCGTGGCCACCATGGCCCGGATCGAGCACGACGGTGGTCACTTTGCCGAGTCCCTGGATCATGTGTGGTCGCATTTGCGGCTCGACCGTCTTGGCGAGATCAACGCGCGACA
>JBJMWW010000069.1:0-27938 GCA_045809945.1 Chthoniobacterales bacterium | reverse complement strand
GTGAGCAGAATTCCTACGGCCACACTGCGAATGTGATTCTCCTGGATACGGTTGCCTCCCGAAGTGGTGTGTATACCGACGGTGCCCCCTCCGGGTCCATTCCCGCTGCACAGATTGCGTTGCACGAGGCATCCTCCGTCTGCCGCGATCGCATCGTCGCTCCCTACGCTGAGCGTGCAATCCTGTACCGTGCTGGTGCTTCCCGCATGCACCGCAGTGGAGGGGCCTTCCACGTTGCAGTTCGCGATTAGCGCGCTCCCGAGGCTTGCGATACCCGTACCGCTGTTGAACTTCACAAAGCAATCCGTCACGGTCCCGCCCGAGCCTACATCGATCCCGTTGCCGTTAGAAGAAATCACCGAACACCGGCTGACTTTTACCAGTTGAATGCCAACAATCCCTTTACCATTGCTGGTGCACGACACCTGATCGACCACGCAGTAGGAGCCAACGCTCACTCCCGGACCCCCGGCGCAGTTGTTCACTTCGCAGCGCCGCACCACGCAGTTATTTCCCGACGCAATCCCGCCGCTGCCGCAGTCCCGAATGCGCAGGTCCTCGAAAACAGTCGTCGACGTATTCGTGCCGGCCGCGACCGCTTTGCCGGGCCAGTTCGCGATCGCGCCGCCGTACACCTGCACATTCTTCAGGTTGTCGTTAATCACGATGCCGCTCGTGGATGCCGGCGCGCCGGTGCCATCCAGCGCGACGCCGTTGAGGTAAACCGTCACATTGCTGGCGGAGATGGTGATGCCGCCGCCGCCTGAACGCCGCGGCAGATTGCCGGTCACGTAATATGAACCCGGGGCGCTGATCGCGTACGGCAAGCTGTTTATCGGCGTTCGTTTCTCGGCCTTTGCCGCCAGGATGTTCAACGTCGCATTCGCCGTATCGACATTGGTGTCAACGGTGTCGACCTTGCTGCCGATCTGGTCGAGAGAGAGCATCGTTTTCGCGGGCGCGCCTGGCGGCGTGAGACTGCCCTGGCCAAAACTCGGGCTGCCACCAGCGGCGAAGATCGCGAACAACACCGCGGCGACACATAACGAACGAGTGTTTTTCATATGCTACTCCTTGCCGCCGGTCGTCAGATCGCGCTGCTCGCGCTAAGACACCGCCTAAGCTACTGCGGCGCGCCGATTTGACGTCGGCGTTCGCGGCGTAGCAAGATAATTCGCCCGCGCCATAGCCGCTCTGATTGACGACACCTGCGGCTGATGGTCGAGCATCTCTTATCAACCTGAAGCCGCGATCTGTGGCCGCGGATTACGGCGGGTACAAATGCCGCAGCCGGCGACTGCGGCTACAGCGGTCAGTGCGCTCTTCGGCCGGCGACTGCCATGCGCTGCAATTTCAACCCGGAAAGATCGCTCCCCACGGCAGCTCCGCGCGATTTCAAGATGGTGTCGAGTGTTTGCCGCATGCGCGTCTTGTTGTTCGAGTAGCTGATCGCAGTTTCTTCGCTTATCAATCCCTGCTCGAACGCCCGCTGCAAAGATTGATCGAAAGACTGCCACCCGAGCGTATCGCCGGCCTCGATGATTTCCTGGAACGTTTTGTTCTCTGCCTCGCCGTAGGTGATGGTTTCGCGCGTGCGCAGGCTGCTGCCCATGATTTCGGTCACGAGCAAACGTCCGCCTTCTACCGTGTTCACGAGCCGCTGACTGATGATGTAGCGTAACGTCTCGGCCAGGCGCTGCCGCACCTGCGCTTCTTCCTCGCGATTGTACATGCCGAGAATACGGTTGATCGTTTGGCCGGCATTGACCGTATGTAGCGTGCTGAAAACAACGTGGCCGGTTTCTGAAGCCGTCATCGCTATCTCAAGCGTTTCGCGGTCGCGAATTTCGCCGACGAGAATGATCTTCGGCGCCTGACGCAGTGCGGCGCGCAAGCCATCGGCGAAGGTCGCAAAATCCTTTCCCAGTTCCCGCTGGCTGATGGCCGCTTCGCCGTCGCCGTGAAAGAATTCGATCGGATCCTCCAGCGTCACGACGTGCACGCGCGCGGTGCGATTAATCTCATTAATCATCGCCGCCAGCGTGGTCGTTTTTCCGGTACCGGTGCCGCCGGTGACGAGCTCCATGCCGTTCCGCTCTTTAATAATCTCCCGAAAGATGGGCGGCAGGCCGATCGCGTCGAGCGACGGCACCTCGGAGGCGAGCTTGCGCATGACCACCGAGTGGCGGCCGTTTTGCCGGTAAACATTAACGCGGAAGCGCGCCACGTTTTCGATGGCGTAGCTGCAATCACAAGAGCCAGACGCAGCGAATTCCGTGTGTAATCGCTCGGTGCCGTTCATCACGTGCCCGGCGATCTCCTGAATAAGCGCCGTATCGAGAACCGATTCGGGTGTGTCGATTGGAAAATCGTGCAGCCGGCCGTGGACCTCGACGAGCGGCGGTTTGCCGGGCAGAAAGAGGAGGTCCGATACTTCGTCGGCGCTCTGCAACATTCCAGTGAGGAGGGCGTCGACGGTTTCGCGGGTCATCGCGAGGAGGACTGCTAGCTAGCCGCGTGCCTGAGAATGCGGGAAAAACTCCTCCCGCTGCCTCCAACAGGACAATCTCAACCAACGCCTCGTCTCTGTCAGACGAGCTGCTTTGCCGGCGGCAGTCGTGTCGACTCGAGCGCGTCCGGCACGACCACGTCTGGCTCCGGTTGTTCGCGATGCAGGATGCGGGCGCCGTAGTACGAGCCAATCACGAGGATGGCAGCGGCGGTCTGCGCAGCCAGTGTCTCGACCGTCGGAAAAACCGCGAACCACATTCCCGCCCACGCCGGAATCATTTTCTCGAGCGATGGAATCGGCGTGGTCGACAACCAATGCGCGAGCTGCATTTCCTGCGCTTGTTCCCCGACCATCACGAGCAAAACGCCGCCGAGCAAAATGCCAGTCGTGATCAGCATCTTGCGGTAGGGCAGACGTTGCTGGAGAACAAATGTGAGCACTGCGACGAACGCAGAAAGCACAAGACCGATGAGGGCGCCTTGCAGCACGACGCCGCTGCCGAGTCGCAGACGGTAGGTTTGCAGAAAGAGAACGACTTCGACGCCTTCGCGGTAGAGGGAGGTGAATCCGAGTGCGATCAATCCCCACCACAGCCGGCGCGGCGTGATGAGCACCGCGTTGGCGTTCGCGATCAGGATTTTGCGCCGGCGATTGTGATGCGCGATCCAGCCGCCCCAATAAATCTTGTGGAAGAACCAGTTCATGATGACGAGCAATACCACGACCGCGAGCAGACCTGTCGCGGCTTGGAGGTCGAGCGCGGGCACGCTGTCGGTGAGTTTGCTCATGATGCCGATGGCGATAAACCACGTCACGATTGTCGCGCCGAACGCCGCACCGGCACCGAGCGCGACCGGGCGACGTTGCTCACTACGCGCGCCTACCATGCTCGCCGTGATCGCGGCCAGCACGAGGATGCATTCGAGACCTTCGCGGAAAACCAGGACACCGATATCGAAGATCGCGACGGATGGATTCGTGTTCGGCTGCGCCGGATCGGGCGCGCCGTGCGCACTGACGCCCTGCCACACGAGCACGGCGATGACGGCGATCGCACCAAACAACAGCAAAAGTCCCATTGCTGCGGACCCGCTCAATCGAGCCGATTTCACGCGGTGACACTAACATATGCGCAAACTTCCCGCTGCTGGTGGGTTGCGTTTTTTTAGCGGCGCCTTGCACCGAAAACGCAAGGTGGCGCGCGGATGACAATTCACCCGCGACAGCGTAAAATCTGCAAATGTGTCGGCGCTCTGGTTTTACGCTGATTGAGATCGCGATCTCCGTAGCGATTCTGCTCATGCTGATGCTGCTCGCGGTGCCAAGTGTTAGCGGCGTATTGGCAGATCGCCGGCTGCGGCATTCGCTCGATGAATTCAACAAACTCGTGCAGCAAGCCCAGGAGCGGAGCGTGCTCGAGCATCGTGCATACATTATCAAGTGGGCGCGAGACAACGTCGCCCTTGAGCCGGAGTCGCCAGAAAAAGACGAAGGGCCGATTGCCGTCTACAAGCTCGCTCGTGGCGAGGCAATTCAGCTCAACCTCACCGCTGCGTTGATGAAGGAGATCCCGGCAGAGTGGATTTTCTGGCCGTCAGGAAACTGCGAGCCGGCGACGATTGTTTACAAAGGCCTGAATGGCAGTTGGACGGCGAACTATTCGCCGCTGACCGCGCGCGCCGATTTGACGAATTATGCAGCGCGCTAAGTTCCATCGGCGCGCGTTCGCGCTTTATGAAGTGTTGCTCGGAGTGACGATCTTCGTGATCGGCGTCCTCGCGCTTGGCCGATCGGTGGAGAATTGCCTCAACGCTACGACGCTGAGCGAAGAGGACGATCGCGTTCGTTTGGTTTTATCGAACCGAATGGCCGAGATTCAGGTCACACCCGGCATGCCGGATGAGTCGAAGGAGACGAAAGTCGATACGGGCTTTGGCGTTGTAACGCTCGCTCAAAAAAGCGGGCCGGCGAATTTGAAGGATGACGAGGACCTGGAACTTCCCGGTATCCAGTTAGTGACATTGACGGCGCAATGGACGCAGCGTGGCGTACGTCAGTCGCGCAAGCTCGAGTTCTATGTTTATCGTGCCGGCTAGCAGAAAGAGCCGCACGCCGCGATGCGGGCGCGATGGATACAAGGCAGGTTTCACACTGCTCGAGATCACGTTGGCGGTCGCGATTCTAGCGACCATGTCGCTCGCAATCTATCGCTTCGTCCAGGCGAACGTGACCGGGATGCGTTTCTCGGCGGAACAAACTGCAGCCGACGCGCGTTACACCGGTCTGGTCAACATGCTCACGGCGCAGTGGCAATCGTTGCCGCCCGGCGTTGGTGCGTTGCTCGGCGAACCGTTCAAGCTCAGCGACATGCCACGCGACGAAATCACGTGGGTCTGCAGTGCCGGCCCCGGGTTGCTGACGCGCTATGCATCAGGCGATTTCGTGGTCACGCTTCGGATGCGCGAGAGCAAAACGGTACGCAACACCTACGATTTGGGTGTGACGCGACAAGCGGCCGAGGAGACTGGAGGAGAAAGCCCCGGCTCGTGGTTTCCGTTGATCGAAAACATTCGCGGTATTCAGATTCGCTATTTCGATCCGCGTCTGAATTCGTGGGTGGAGCGCTGGACCGACACCTCGACGTTGCCACGGCTGGTGAAGCTCGACATTGCACGGCCTGACCTCAGTGTTCCGTGGGAGGTAATCATCCCATTGGGAAGAACACCGTTATGATCAGACGGACGAGGAAAGGCGGCGCTGCGCTGTTGCTCGCGCTCTGGGCGTTGTTTCTGCTCAGCGCGATGGTCATATCGTGGGCGCTCGACATCAACACGCGGCTGACTCTGAATGGTCACGCAGGCCGCATGCTGGAAGCCGAAGCAATGGCGAGCTCGGGCGCCGAAATCGCGCTCGACCCGGCAACGAAGCCAACGTCTTCGCTCCTTCGCCAAAAACGCGGCAATCAGTCATTTGAAGCGCGGATTACCGGTGAAGGTGGGCGCTTGAATTTGAACTGGATCGTAGCCGGCGAAAATCCGGTCAGACTCGAACTGCTCCGGCAATATCTCGAAAATCGCGGCGTCGAGCAGAACGATCGCGATCACATGATCGATTGCCTGCTCGATTGGGTCGATCCTGACAATCTCGTCCGTCTGAACGGGGCGGAAGCGGATGGCGATTACCGGCCGGCAAATGCGTTGCTCAGGCACATCGACGACGTGAAGGAGATTCGCGGCTGGGAGAAATTCACGTCGGATCCTAATTGGGACGCTGACTTCACAATCACGAGCACCGGACCGATCGACCTCGCCTGGGCATCACGCGACGTGCTACTTTCTTTGCCTGGCTTCACCGAGCCGATGGTCGAGCAGTTCCTCACGCTCCGTGCCGGGCCTGACGGCGTCGAGGGCACGGAGGATGACGCGCCGTTTAATTCAATGGATGACATTCGCAATGCACTTTCATTATCACCAGACCAGTTTAAAGCGCTGGCGCCGGTGATCGGGTTCAAAGACCAGGTGCTTCGGGTGGTGAGCGTGGGAAGATCGAGCGATGTGACGCACGTTGTGCGAATGGTCTTCCGCAAAACCGGCAGCATGCCGCAGCTAATCAGTTGGAAAGAATTCTAAAACTTAAACGCAAGCCGCCGCAGATCACGCACCCGGTGTTCGTGATTCCGGCCGGTCGTGGCTGGAACGTGGTGCGGTTCACGCCTCAATCTGGCGCATGGGAAGTGCAAGGCGTTGCCACGATTGAGGAGGCGGTGCCGTTGCTCAAGGGCGACGATCAGGTGGTGCTCGGTTTACCGATCAGTGCGGTGCTCGCGCAACGATTGCGGTTGCCGAACGCGGAGGCGGATGAATTCAACGAGATGGTTCGGATTCAGATCGAGAAAGCGCTGCCCTACGCGCCGGAAGAAGTCACGACTGATTTCGATCTGATCGAGCAGACGGAGCAGGGGAGTGTGATTTCCGCGGTCGCGATTCACAACGACAAGCTGAGTGAAATCGCCGCGCCGCTCATCTCGCGCGGAATTATTCCGACGCAGGTGACCGTTTACGGCGCGCAACGTTCTGCCACTCACGCGCCGAACGGCACGGCGCTTCTGATTTATCCCGAAACCGAGTCGACGGTCTGCGCAATCTCCGAGGAAGGGAAGCTCACCTTCACACGATCGCTCAACGGAGCTGACGCGACACAGCTTCGGCGCGACCTGCCGCAGCTCGCATTGACCGCTGAGCTGCAAGGCATCGACACCAACTTCTCCAATGTGCTGCTCGACGAAAGTCTCTACGAATGGCGCGACACGCTTGAAGATGTGTTCGGTGCACGCGCCGATTTCGTCGCGGTCGAAGCACCGCCCGCAGCGACCAAGCTCAATCTGCTGCCGGAAAGCTGGAAACAGCGGCGCACGCAACTGCGCAAACAACGCGAATGGCGCCAGCGGCTGATCTTGGTCGGCGCCGCCTATGTCGCCGCGATCGCCTTACTTGCGATCTATCTGGTCGTACTAAGGGTTCGCGTTCGGCAGCTCGATCATGCGATCAAACGCGACGAGCCGAAAGTCGCGTTCATCAAGCAAACGGAAGCGCGCTGGAAAGAGCTCGCTCCGGCGATCGACCCGCGGTTCTACCCGATCGAAGTGCTGCTGCACCTGTTTGAAAGTTTGCCATCAGCCGATGTGCGCATCACCAAGTTCGAACAATCGGCCCGCCAAATTTCCGTTGATGGTGAGGCGAACTCCGCTGCGCTTGCCTTCCAATTTGCCGACAAGGCCAAGAAGAATCCCGGATTGCAGGCGTGGCAGTTCGACCTCCCAAATCCGCCGCGGATTTTGCAAAACGAGCACGCGCAGTTTCGGCTGGAAGGAAAACCGAAATGAATTTCTCGTGGATTGAGCGAATGAACCGGCGCGAACGGATCCTGGCGGGCCTCGTCGGCGCGGTGGCATTCCTGCTCGTGAACATTTTCATCTGGAGCAGCCTGCTCGGCGCGATCAGCAGCGCACGCGCCGAATTGGTAAAGCGCAAAGGTGTGCGCATGAGCGAGGCCGTTTACGTGAAGGAGCGCACCACCTGGGTGAAGCGCGACGAGTGGCTGCGCAAACATCAGCCGCAACTGAAAGGCCCGGGGGACGCCTCAACCTTGCTTGATCAGGTAAAACAGGTCGCCGGCAAACACGAGGTGCTAATCGAGAATCCGGCGATCGGGACCGGCGATGCGACGCCGAATCATCAGTCCGTCTTTGCTTCGATCGAAACCAAGAGTCCGTGGCCGCCGCTCGTCCATTTTTTCTACGACGTGCAGCAGCCGGAGTCGTTCATCGTCTTCGAAAACGCGACGCTTGCGATCGACAGCGCCGACCCGACGATGATGCGAGGAAAGTTTAAAATCGCGCGCTGGTTCGCGCCGGGAGCAGGAGGAGCAAGGAAATGAAAGGAATTATCTTTTTAGGATTGATGGCCGCGGGCGTGACGATGCACGCGGACGATTTGCCGAAGAATTTCGCGTTCGCACGTTATCAAGGCATGCTCGACAAATCGCCTTTTGCGGTCGCCAGCGCCGTGGCTGCACCGGCGGCGACGCCAGCGATTTTCAAAGATCTCTACGTTGCGAATGCGGCCAAAGGACCGGATGGCGATTTGGTCACGGTGGCGTCGACCAGCGACAAGAACTTCAAGAAGTACCTGACAACGAAAGCGCCGGTTGAAGGATTCAGCATCTCGAACATCGAATGGTCGGACAAAGTCGGCGCGACCAAAGTCACGATTGGGAAAGATGGGCAGTTCGCGACGCTTACGTTTAATCAGTCGGTGCTCAGCCAAACTATTGCCGGGGCACAACCTCAGGGGCAGCAGCCGAATGCGCTCCCGCAACCGCCGATGCCTGCCGTGCCCAATGGCGGTGCTTTACCGGGAGGCGTGCCGCCGCCAAATCCTGTTCCCGGACAAATCCGACCCGCGCCGATTCCAATGTTGCCAACGCCCCCGCCTCATGTGCGCGGCGTGATTCCGCGAAATCCAACTCCGCCATCGAAGAGGTAGTGGGGCTGTAGCGCGCGGGCGACAAAACGACGGCGCTACTGACCCCAGTCGTCGTCCGCCGTGTCGGGCCGCCGATCGGGCCCAACCGAGTAGAGATCGAAGCCACTCGGATTCTTTCGGCCGGGATTCAGGTAGATGTAATCGTTGTTCCAAGGATCCTTCGGCATCTCTTTGTACAATTGATACCAGCGTGAAGGACGCGGATCGCTCGAAGGTTGCGTGACTAGCGCCTGCAGTCCCTGCTCGGTCGTCGGCATGAAACCGTTCATGCTTTCGTATAGCTTCAATTGCGTGCTGATACCCTGGATGTCGGCCTGGATACGCGTGTGTTTGGCGTATTCAACGTTGCCGCCAAGCTTATAAATCGCCGCGCCCATCAGCAACGCGATGATCGTCACCACCAGCATGATCTCCAACAGCGTGAAGCCGCTCTCTCGTTTTCTCATGGTCCCCTTAATGATCCCTTAATGTCCCGGCACTAGAAGGTAGTCGGATTTGTCCCAAAGATACTTCAATTGGATTTGCGTTGCACGAATCGCGGATGCCGGCGTGCCGCCGCCAGCGATGATTAGCAGGTCATTTTGCCCTGCGCGAAGGCTGCTCGCCGGAACTAACTTCTGTGCCCGTACCCAACCCGTGTATTGAAATCGCATTTGTGGAACCAGCGCGCTGACCTCGCCGCGATAGGCAGGATCCGCAAGCTCTGGAAGTACCAATGAGACAGGGCCGACACTTTCGCCGTTCAGGTAAATTTCGGGCGGTGTATCGACGTTTGGACTGGCCACCTCAAAGGTGACGAGCGCCATCAGTGGCTGCGCTTCGATGCTGAACTGAAAGGCTGCGCCGTTCTGCACGCTCGGCCCCATGGGCACGACTTCTTCCGCCAGGGTTGCAGTCACGGTGCCAAACCGTTCGCTATCCTGCGCGGCGGGGTGTAACGGCGCCGCGGCGGCGAACGGTTCCGGAATGAGCTCCCGATGGTCAGCATTGATCGGATGCAAAATTTCGCTGCTCGTCATCCAGTCGAGATAAGCGCCGCGCACTGTTTTTCCGTCACCCGGGATTTCTATATCGACGGTCGAAGCACTCGTCATTGGCACGAGCACGGTCTCGGACGTCGGGAGGTTCGTACCGGAGCCGAGCGGCGCGGAACGCAGCACTTGCGTGCCTGATTCATCCCACGCCGTCAATGTCGGGTGCGCGTCCGCTTTGTCGTCAAAGAATAGACGGAAGAGCAACGTCTGCAGTTCCGGTTGTGGATGGGTGAGTCGAATACGAAAGATCGTCTTTGCCGGTTCGCCGTCTTTCGCTTCCAAGGAACCCATTGACACGCCCTCGACCCACGCGGGCGCACTTTGCGGCTTAGCATTTACCGCGGGAGTCTGACGCAGATCGAGCCACGTGCTATCGACCGAGATGTTCGCATCGGCCTGACGCGGCAGATCTTGAACGACAGCTTCCTGCGCTCGCAGCGACGCAAATGAGAGACACAAACCGACTGACGCGATGACCGGGCGGAACATTAAAGCGCCGATGTTACCTTAGTGCGGTCGCACCTGCAAACTATGTGTCATCTCGAACACGGCGGAGAGAATGCTGTAGACAACGAAGCCTACAATGACCGCGATCAGCATGATGATCAGAGGTGGAATAAGCGATGAGATCAATTGCACGGTGCGATCCAGTTCGCGCTCGTAAACGTCGGCAATTGTCTGCATCGTCTGCGCGAACTGGCCGGTTTGCTCGCCGACCGCCATCATGTCGGTAAAGAGCTCGGGAAACAGCTGCTGCTTTGTCAGCGCCGTGGATAACGTCGCGCCATCGATCACATCGCGACGCACGTCGATCATTTTCCTTTCGAGATAACGGTTGCCGGCGACCTCCGTGACAAGATCAATCGCGCGGAGCAACGGAACGCCGTTCTCGATCAAGGTGCCGAGTGTGCGCGAGAACTGCGCGTAGTAGCGGTGCCGAATCACACGGCCATAACCCGGCACCATCAACCGGAACCGGTCCCAGGCGATTCGTCCTTCGTCGCTGCGGACGAACGAACGAAAGCCAACTCCGATTGCAATCACGAGCAACGCGGCGAGCCACCAGTAAGTGGTGATGAGATGGTGAACGCTGAGCAGAATGCGCGTTGGCAGCGGAAGGGAGCCGCCATTCTGCGACATGAAGCCCGTCAGCTGCGGTACCATGAAGGTGATGAAAATTGTGATTAGCGCCGCCCCCGCGAAGGCGAGAAACGCCGGATAAATCAGCGCTTGTTGGACGCGATCGCGCAGATTTTTCGCCTGCATCAGGTGACTTACGAGGCGCGACAGGATTTCGGGGAGCGCGCCGCTCGCTTCACCGGCGGCGACAAGGTTCACGTAAATCGGCGGGAAGATGCGCGGAAAATCGCGAAGCGCTTGAGAGAAGCTGCGGCCATCAATTAATGCCCGGTGCAGCGACCGCGTCATTTCCTGCACGCGCGGATGTTTCAGACGTTTCTCAAGAATGCCGAGCCCTTCGTCCAGCGTCATGCCGGCCTGCAGGAGGTGGCCAAGCTGTTCGGTAAAGATGAGCAACTGTGCGTGCGGAATGCGCAGCCGTTGCGCTGAAACCGCTGTTGCGGCTTGAGCAACGGCCGCGCCGCTCGTGCGCGCCACAACCTGCGGACCGCCAACCGGCTCGATCCGCACCGGAATGTAATGCAGCTGTTCGATCTGCCGGATCGCGATCGTGCGATCGGCGCAATCGAGGACACCTTCAACCAGGCCGCCCTGAGCGTTACGGGCGCGATAGGAAAACTGCGGCATGAACGGCCAGAAACTACCTTGAACGCGATTTTAAGTCTAGAGAGCTGGTGTTACGGACGTCGTTTCCCTTTGCGACCGTGGTTGCCAAGACTTATACTGAAATTGCGCCGCGGCCCCGGTTCGGCGTGCTCCCCTCAAGGAATTTCGTATGAAGAATGTTCAACGGCACGTTGCGCGATTCGGCGCGATACTGCTCTCTGCTTGCACATCGGTGCAGATCGCATCGGCGCAGCCGGCGACGAACCAGCCGTTGCCAGGACCGAAAGCGGCTCAGGTTTCGCATGCTTCTGAAAGATCAAAACCGCAGGTGGTCTATCATGTGCCTTCGCGTCAGACCGCTGAAGCTCTTCATGCGCAGTCCAAATCGATGGGTGATCTCTCGCTGCCGATCGAGTCGAACACGCCCAGCTCGGCTCAGCTGCCGCGACCGAATGTGGTCGGAGAAGGACCTGGCGCGCGCGGGGTTGATCCCGCCGCGACTGAAGTCCGCGGTGTGCAGCGCGGGAAAAGAAACGGGGGCGAGAGGATGGCCGCGCCGACGCGCGGTGGCTCTCAATCGTTCGGTGCCGGCCGAGCCCATGGCGGTCGCGGCCACGGCAAACGCCACGGCGGCGACTGACGGCCCGTCTTTTTTGACACAACCGCAGCGCGCACCTACGCTCCGAGCCCGATTCGGCGGGGTAGCCAAGTGGTAAGGCCGAGGTCTGCAAAACCTCTATTCGCGGGTTCGATTCCCGCCCCCGCCTCCACCTTCATTCAACCCAAGACGCGAGCGTTGAAGCCCATTCGACTTGCGCTCGGGGCAGGCTGTTGAACGTTCGCGCGCATGCGCGCTTCTTCATCCGACCTGTTCGACAGGGCGCAACGCGTAATTCCCGGCGGCGTCAACTCGCCGGTTCGCGCATTTCGCGGCGTAGGCGGCGAGCCATTTTTCGTCGATCGCGCAGCGGGCGCGCACATCTGGGATGTGGATGGACGGGAATACATCGATTACGTCGGCACGTGGGGGCCGGCGATTCTCGGCCATGCGCCGCGCGTGGTGATCGATGCAGTGAACGAAGCGGCGGCGCGCGGCACGAGCTTCGGCATTCCAAATCCCCACGAGGTCGAAATGGCTGAACTCATATGCAGTTGGGTTCCGTCGATCGAAAAAGTGCGAATGGTCAACAGCGGTACCGAAGCCACGATGTCTTGTGTTCGCGTGGCGCGTGGCTTCACCGGCCGCAAAAAGATCATCAAGTTCGAAGGCTGTTATCACGGGCACGCCGATTCGCTGCTCGTGAACGCCGGCAGCGGTGCACTCACGCATGGCCGTCCGGACAGCGCCGGTGTGCCGGAAGAGATTGCGGCGCTCACCATCGCGCTCGCTTTCAACGACATCGCACGGGTGCGCGCGGCCTTTCGTGAAAATGCTGGCGAGATTGCCGCTGTCATCCTCGAGCCGATCCCGGCTAACGCGGGACTCTATTTTCCGCACGACGATTTTCTCGCGCAGTTGCGCGAGGAATGTAGCGCCGATGGCGCCCTGCTCATCTTCGACGAAGTGATGACGGGGTTTCGACTCGCGCGCGGCGGCGCTCAGGAAATCTATGGCGTGCGACCTGACCTGACAGCGCTCGGCAAAGTGATCGGGGGCGGTTTGCCAGTTGGCGCGTTTGGCGGACGCGCGGAAATTATGGATCAGCTTTCGCCCGACGGTCCCGTTTACCAGGCGGGAACATTGTCGGGCAATCCGGTGGCGATGGCAGCCGGTCTCGCGCAGTTACATGAGCTCGAGCGGATCGATGCGTGGAGCGTTCTCGAAGAACGCGGAGCCGCATTCGAGGCGGCAATCCGCGATACGATAGGCGAGCTGCAACTCACGTTTCACCGCATCGGCTCGATGTTCTGTTTGTTCTTTACGCCGGGGCCGGTGAGGGATCTGGCAACTGCGAAGGGCAGCGACACGAAGCGGTTCGCGCGTTTCTTCCACGAATGTCTTGCCCGCGGCGTTTACATCGCGCCGTCGCAATTTGAAGCTGGCTTTATTTCCAACGCGCACACGAGCGACGATCTCGTGCGAACAGCTGAGGTGATGCGTGAAGCGTTGCATGCGCTGTAGGCTGGACGCTGCACAAGCGTGTCTCTAGCTTGCGCGCTGTGACCGCCGAGCCGCGCATCCGCGCTGTCGCGAAGTTTTTCTTCGACGGCGATCGCAAGTTTTTCGTCAAGGGCGTGACTTACGGTCCGTTCAAACCCGACACCGAAGGGTTCTACGTCGGCAGGCCGGAACAAGTCGCTCGCGATCTCGCGCAGATGCGGGAGATCGGCTTGAACGTCGTTCGTGTTTATCACGCACCGCCGCGCTGGTTTCTGGACGCGTGCAGCGAAAGGGGAATTCGCGTCTTGATCACGTTGCCTTGGGCAAAACACGTCGAGTTTCTGCGACACAAATCGGCGCGCGATGAAATCACGAATTCGGTTCGAGCAGCGATCGTGGCCAATGCCGGTCACGCGGCGATTTTTGGTTATCTCGTCGGCAATGAAGTTTCACCAACCATGGTGCGCTGGCTCGGCGTCCGCCGCGTGACCGAGTTCATCGAACACTTAATTCGTGTAGGGCGCGCGACCGATCCTGCAACGCTGTTCTCGTATGCGAGCTATCCTCCAACCGAGTTCCTCCTACCGCAAAACAGCGACTTCTCGTGCTTCAATGTTTACCTGCACGATCAGCGTAATTTCGAACGTTACCTGCTTCGATTGCAGAACTTAGCGGAAGACCAGCCGCTGATATTGGGCGAGTTCGGAATGGATACGATCCGCCACACTGAAGACGAACAGGCGGAGATGCTCCGCTGGCATACCGAAAGCGTAGTCCGGTGCGGCCTTGCAGGAACCGTCTTCTTCGCGTGGACCGACGAATGGTTCACCGGCGAGCAGGAAATTACCGATTGGGCATTTGGGCTCGTCACCCGCGAGCGCAAACCAAAGAAGGCATTCTTCACCCTGCACGACATACTCGGACAGGACGATTCGACCCTCCCGCGGCCGGCGCTGAGGGAGACGCCATTCGTTTCGGTGATCGTCTGCTCATACAACGGCGCCAAAACGCTTGCTGCCTGTCTCGAGTCCCTGCGGCAACTGGACTATCCGAAATACGAGGTCGTCCTCGTCGATGACGGATCGACAGACAACACGCGCGAGATCGCAGCGCAGTTTCCCGAGGTCCGCTACATTCATCAGACGAACCATGGTCTCAGTGCGGCTCGCAACCACGGCGCGCGCGTCGCGACCGGCGAAGTCTTCGCCTACACCGATTCCGACTGCATGGCCGATCGCGATTGGCTCTACTATTTAATAAGCACGCTGCTGAGAGGGGATTTTGCCGGTGTTGGCGGCCCAAATGTCCCGCCGCCGGCGCAAAACTGGGTGCAGGCTTGCGTCGCAGCAGCGCCGGGAGGCCCGAGCCATGTGTTGCTTACCGACACAATCGCCGAGCACATCCCGGGTTGTAACATGGCTTGGTACCGCTGGGGGTTTGAAAACGTCGGCGGATTCGATCCCGAATACCATAAAGCGGGCGATGACGTTGATTTCTGCTGGCGCATCCAACAGGCCGGTTGTCAGGTCGCGTTCAGCCCGGCGGCCGTCGTCTGGCATCATCGTCGCTTCACCCTGCGCGCGTTCATGAAACAGCAGGAAGGTTATGGCGAAGCCGAATCGCTGCTGCGCTTCAAACATCTGATCTTCTTTGGACCAACGGGAACTGCGAAATGGCGGGGACAGATCTACGGCGCGCCGCGCTTTAGCTGGTTCATCAACCGGCCGATCATCTATCACGGGATTTTTGGCGAAGGATTTTTCCAGTCGATCTACCCGACGCCGCAATCTGAGATCGCCGCTTACCTCGGCAGTGTTGAATGGTTCGCGCTCACCGTCTTCCTATTCGGCCTTGGAATTTTTTTGCCGGCATTCCGGATCGTGCCCTATCTGATGCTCGGCGGTACATTTCTCGTCGCGCTTTCCTACATGATGCGGGCGCGAATCGAGCCGCGATTCGACACGGTTGCGGCGCGGCTTCTCGTGATGTTTCTCGCCTTTGCCCAACCGCTAGTGCGCGGCTGGTCGCGCTATTTTACCTGGCTGCATTTCAAGCGCACACCGCGCGCGGTGATCTCGACGCACGAACCGCTGCCGGCAGATGCCCTGGGCTCGGGCAGCCCGCGCCGCCGCGATTACTGGAGCGAAGAGGCCAAGGATCGGCACGATTTACTCCGGGAGATCTTCACGCTCCTGGATGCGGAAGGCTGGCGCTATTCGAGCGATACCGGATGGCAGGAGTGGGATGTCCAGATCTACGGCAACTTTTGGTGGAGCATCACGTTGCAGACCGTGACTGAATATCACGGCGGCTCGAAATGCCTGACTCGCGCGCGCCTTCGCCATCACCTTGTTCCAACCACGGTAATCATCAATCTCTTCACCAGTAGTCTGCTCGTCTATCGACAACTGCATACCAATGCGCCCGACCTTCTCCTGCTGACGCTGTACGGTCTGTTTCTCGTGTTTCTCATCACACGCGCATCTCGGCTCAAACGACGCGTTGCTGAGCTGGTTGATGCCGCTGCGCAACGGGTCGGGTTAAAACGCGTCGCGTAACGGAATCGCAGCTGCGAAGTCTGCCGGAACAGGCGCCTCGAATCTGACCTGTTTTTCGGTGCGGGGATGGGCGAATCCAAGCTTCCACGCATGGAGCATCTGTCGCGGGTAAACACCGCGCCCGGCCGAACCGTATAGTTTGTCGCCGAGGACCGGGTGGCCGATGTGGTGCAGGTGCACCCGAATCTGGTGCGTCCGCCCGCTGTGCAATTCGCATTCGAGGAGGCTGATCCCATTGCCGATCTGGAGCACCCGATATTCTGTTCGCGCCGCGCGTCCGCCGCTGCGCGCCACGGCCATCTTCTTTCGATTGATTTTATGTCGGGCGATCGGCGCATCGATCACGCCGCTGCGCTTCGGCAGCGTTCCACGAATGAGCGCGAGATAAACTTTTTCCGCGGTGCGCCCGGCAAATTGAGCGGCCAGGGCGCGATGCGCCGTATCAGATTTTGCAATCACGATGCAGCCGCTTGTCTCTTTATCGAGGCGATGCACGATCCCCGGGCGTTCTTTGCCGCCGATGCCGGAGAGATCGCGGCAGTGAGCGAGCAACGCATTGACGAGCGTGTGCTCGCGATTACCTGCACCGGGATGAACAACGAGGCCCGCCGGCTTGTTGATCACGAGCAGGTCGTCGTCTTCATGCAGGATATCGAGGCCAATCTCTTCCGGCTTTGCATCGATCGCCGTCAGCTGCGGCTCGGTCAGGCAGAGGCGGTCCCCACTTCGCACCGCATCACGCGGACGCGGCCTGGCTTTGTTGAGCGTGACAAATCCGTCGCGGATCAGTTGTTGAATACGTGAACGCGAAAACTGCGGAAGCTCGGCGGCAAGAAACTGATCGAGCCGCATGCCGGCGCGTTCGGCAGTGACGATTCGCTCGATCACGCTTCGTCAAAAATGCTAACGTGAAAGTGTATGGCGACGACCGACACCGGACGAACAACGCAGCCATGCCCGGCCTGTAGCGCTGCCGTCGACGTGACCAACGCAGAGCCGCTTGCGCGCGTTGCCTGTCCGGACTGCGGCGAAAAAGTCAGGGTCGAACGAGCGTTCGATAATTTCGTGGTCGTCGAAACGCTCGGCGTTGGTGGCATGGGTTCGGTTTACAAGGCGCGCGACACGCGGCTCGATCGGTTCGTTGCCTTGAAGTTACTGCGCAGCGAGCTGAGCGCGAGTCCCGCCGAAGCGGCGCGACTCGAGCAGGAAGCTCGCGCCACTGCCGCCGTGAATCATCCGCACGTGGTGCAGGTTTTCTCGTCGGGCTACGATCACGGGCAGTTCTATCTCGTAATGGAATTGGTCGATCGTGGAAGTCTCGACGACTTGATGGCGCAGCAGACGCGGATCGCGGAGCCGCAAGGATTGCAGATCGGAATCCAGATCGCGCAAGGACTGCGCGCCGCTTGCGAGAAAGGACTGATCCATCGCGACGTTAAACCGGCGAACATTCTCTTCGCCGACGCGGAGACGGCGAAGATCGGCGACTTCGGACTTGCCATCGCGGCCGAGCAAAACGCGGAAGCGCAAAACGAAATCTGGGGCACGCCCTACTACGTCGCACCGGAACGGCTGCGCGCTGAGCCCGAGGATTTCCGCAGCGATCTCTACAGTCTCGGTGCCACTCTTTTTCATGCGTTAGCCGGCAGACCGCCGTTTGAAGGCGAGAGCAACTCGGCCACGCAGTTGCTCGCGATGAAACAGCAGCCGCTCGATTTGCGCAGCGTTGCGCCGGGAGTGAGTCGGGCGACAGCGAAGATCATCGAGCGAACGCTCGCATCCGACCCGCAAGCACGTTTCCAGTCCTATGATGAATTGATCCGCGACCTGCAACGAGCGCGTGCCGTGCTCGTGCGTGATCCCGCGACGATTCGGAAACGGCGGCTTGCAATTGCTGCGAGCATCATTGCTGCGGTTGCAGTGATCAGCGCCGGCGTGTTTGCCTATCGTGCGCGTCAGAAAGCGATGGCGGCGGGTCAGAACAACACGGCCGCGGTCGATGCGGTCTTGCTGAAATCATTCGACGAGGCGCGCCACGAATTAATTGCCGGAAATACCGAGCGGGCGCGAAGCGATTTCGGCCGACTTGCAGAGCAGGCGAAAGATCGGCCGCCATTGCTCAACTGGGTTCGCGTTCATCGCGCCCTCGCCTCGATGCTGCGTGACTTTAAGACGCAGGCTCATGATTTATTTGATGAAATTGCGAAGCAACCGGTGCAGGGCGAAAACGGCCGATTCTTCGTCGATACCTCGCGCAGGATGGCGAATCCTGCAGTCATACGCAGCACCGAGGTGGCCGAGCCGAATCCGAAAACACCGGACGCTTTCGCGCTCTTTCTGTTCGCCATGAAAGATTGGCAGCAGCGCGAATTTAAAGAGGCAGCGTCGCTGCTCGAGCGCTTCGAGCACGCGGAGGTGCCGCCGGCATTCCGGTGGATGAACGATTACAAGCCGTTTGCGCAAAAGTATCTCGCTGATTATGCACGCTATGCTGCGTTGAAGCCGAACGGCAGTGTCGAACAACAACTCGCCGCGATACGCGAGACACAGGCGAAACTGCAAACGCGCGGCGCGATGGCAAAGGTGCTCGAAGAGCAGGAAGCCGCACTCTCACATAAGCCGGGTGCTCAGCCAGCGACGCCGGCAGCGACTCAGCAACAGCCGGTAAACCAGCAACCTGAAATGGGCGCTCCCAATCTGAGCGCGGCGGTCGCGACCTACCGTCAGAAAGTTGCGGCCTATGATTTTGCCGGCGCGCTCGGCGCGGTTCAATCGGCACAGGCCACCGAGCCTTTGAAGTCGCAGCGCGACGTCTTTGTGCAGAAAGCCCGCTGGCTCGCTGAATGGAAAGAGCAGTTGATCGCGGCGATTAACCAGCGCGGATTTACGGTAAACATCACCGACAAGATGGGCGTCGCCTACGTCGGAATTGCGAACGCGGATCAGACCCGACTGACGATGAAGCTGCCCTACGGTCAGATTCAAATCGAATGGACGAAGCTCAGTCCACAGGCATTGCTGGCCGTTGCGACCGCACTGATTCCGCCACGGGCGCCGGACGCGGCGGATCGGCAGTGGCGGTGCGCAGTCTTTGCCGCTGAAACTGGACTGCCGGCTGACGCGCAACGACTCGGAAACGCTGCTGCCTCGGCAAAACCGGAATACCGGAAGGCGTTGCCGCTGCTGACGAATCACTGATTCGGTCAAGCTTGCTCAGCGATTGCCGACCAGTTACGACCGTCTTTGATGAACTACACCGCAGCGATCTCCGATTTTTTCAAGACGCCGCACTGGCCGAGAAATCTGCTCTTTGGCGCGATCTGCGTGTTGCTTCCAATTGTCGGTCCGATTGTCCTGATCGGCTGGATGGTCATCGGGTTCTGGGGCCGCGACGGCGACGATCCGGCCGCCTTTCCGGAATTTCAGTTCGACGATTTCGCGACCTATCTCGAGCGAGGTCTATGGCCTTTCCTCGTCCTCTTCGTTGCAAACCTGGTACTGATCGTTCCGTTTGTCTTCCTGATGTTCGCGGCATTCGCGACGACGTTCCTCGCCAACCAGCGGAACGCCGGCTACGTCGCAGGTGTTTCGGTGTGCGCCGTGATGTGCTTGTTCTTTGTCGCCATGGTGCTGTTTGCACTGGTCATGACGCCGCTAAAATTGCGGGCGAGCCTGACGCAGAGCTTCGGCCAGGCGTTCGACATCTCATTTGTGAAACGCTTCATCGCGTTGACGTGGAAGGAAACGCTACTCGCGTGGCTCTTCCTGATGGTCGCGAACGTCGTGTTCATGATTGTGGGAATGCTCGCGCTTTTCATCGGCATCTACTTTGTCATGGTGCCGGTCTACTTTGCGTTTACGCACATCACGAAGCAGCTCTATCAGGTATATCTGGATCGCGGCGGAGAACCGGTGCCGATCAGCCCGAAATTACGAACCACCTAGCGGACCGTTTGCAGGCTCAGATATCTGCGCTGTGTCGCAGCGCAAATGCCGCCCAGTGGCGTATGTCTTGCTCGATCACCGCGCATGCGCGCCGTTGCCTTTGCAGGAATTCTGTTCGCCTGCACCGCTCTTACCGCTCATCTCCCGCCGCTCACTGTCAAAGACCTCGCGCTCATGTTGCGCACCGGCTATTCGACCGAGACGGTGCAACACGAACTCGCAATGCGTCACCTGCTCGGCAGCATCGGCGCGGCCGAAGAGCTTGCACTGACGCGCGCGAATGCAGCGCCCGAGTTAATCGCCGCGATGAAGAGCGGCGCATTCGCCGTCCCGAAAGAAGAAGTCGCGACCGCACAATCGCAACTCGCCGCCGAAGCCGCACGCCGCGCAACAGAAGCGCAGCGATCGCGCGAAACGGACACGCTCTATCAGGCGCAGATCGCCAAACAACGCGCCGCCGCAGCCACGAGGAAAAATGGGATTGCTGCGGGTCTGCAGAACGATCTCGTGATGCTGAAAGACGGCGCGTCGCAGCCATTCATTAGTGAAACGCTAACGAACAAGAAGCTGATCGGCCTCTACTTCTCAACGCATTGGTGCGGACCATGCCGGAAATTCACGCCACAGCTTGTCGACTTCTACAATCGGGTCGCGCCGCAGCATCCGGAATTCGAAATCGTTTTCGTCAGTGCCGATCACTCGCGAGCTGAAATGGAAACTTACGTGCGCGAGGCGAAAATGCCGTGGCCGGCGCTCGATTACGACAAGGTGAAAGGCCGCGGCGACCTTAACAAATTCGCCGGTGCGGGAATTCCATGTCTGGTCGTGGTCGATCCCGAAGGTCATGTCGTGTCCGACAGCTACGCCGGAACCGAATATCGTGGTCCGGCCAAGGTGCTCGAGGAACTCGACGCACTTTTCGCGAATCCCGCAGGTGCACGTGTGGCGCAGAGCCGGTAAGTAGTCGCCGCGGTTTTACAGCGCCCGAGAGGCGGTTAGTTTTGAACAGGCCCGCTGCTGGGCGTTCCAAGACCATTTGATGGAACAGACACCGCCATTCCCATCGCCTGAAGAATTACGCACGAAGCTGTCGGAGTTCATGAAAACGAACTTCGGTGATCGCGTTTCCGTCGCGACCTTTCCCCAGGCCGACACGGCTGAGACCGAGCAGCCGGAGAAGCCGGAGCCATCCGACGACAGTGAGTTCCAATTCCATTTTCTTCCGCGCGACATCAAGGCGCATCTCGACCGCTTCGTAATCAAACAGGACGAAGCGAAGAAGGTGCTCTCGATCGCGGTCTGCGATCACTACAACCACGTCAACTATGTTCGCCGACTCGAGCGCGAGAATCCGGAGCGTGCGGGGCAGACGGAGTATGCGAAGCAAAACGTCATCCTCGTGGGACCGACCGGGGTCGGCAAAACCTACCTCATCCGGCACATCGCGGAGTTGATCAAAGTGCCGTTCGTTAAAGCCGACGCGACCAAGTTCAGCGAAACCGGTTATGTCGGAGGGGACGTGGAGGATCTCGTTCGCGAGCTGGTGGACAAAGCGGACGGCGATCTAAATCGCGCGCAATTCGGAATCATTTACATCGACGAGATCGACAAGATCGCGGCGGCTTCGAATGTGGCCGGCCGCGACGTGAGCGGGCGAGGCGTGCAGACGACGCTCTTGAAATTGATGGAAGAAACCGATGTGCCGTTGCGCAGCGCGCACGATCTCCAGGCCCAATTGCAGGCTGCGTTCGAGTTTCAGAAGCGCGGTGGCAAAGCGAAACGGGAGACGATCAGTACCCAGCATATTCTGTTTGTCGTCAGCGGCGCGTTTGAGCGGCTCAAGCAGCAGATTTCCCGTCGAGTTGCGCAGGGACAGATCGGATTCGCAGCCGAGCCGAAACGCGTCATGGACAACGAGCTGTTCCAATTCGTCACGACCGAAGATTTCATCGAGTACGGTTTCGAGCCGGAGTTCATCGGCAGATTGCCGGTGCGCGTGGTCTGCGAAGAACTGAGCGCGGAGGATCTCTACCAGATCATGCGCTACTCCGAGGGGAGCATTTTGCGGCAGTACGAGCGTGCCTTTGCCGCTTACGGGATAGCGATCAGTTTTGAAGATGAAGCGCTGCGCTTGATCGCAGAAGCGGCGTCCAAAGAGAAGACTGGCGCGCGCGGATTGCTCACGGTTTTCGAGCGGCTCTTCCGCGACTTCAAGTACTACCTCGCCGGCTCAGGTCTGACGCAGCTTCGCGTGTCCTCCGAGCTGGTGCGCGCACCGAAACGCGTCCTGGAACGGCTCATGGCCGAGGGACATCGACAGGAGGAAGCGGCGTTGCGTGAACAGGCGCGAGAGTTTGCCGGGAAATTCGAACGCGACCACGGCCTTGAGATCGTGTTCGACGATTCAGCGCTCGATCGACTCGCGGCGCGCGCTCAGGCCGAGCGGATGACGATGCAGGAACTCTGCGCCCATTTGTTCAAGGATTATCAATTTGGCCTCGGGCTCGTGCAGAAGAATACGGGCGAACGGCGCTTCGTTCTTTCCGCGGAGGCGGTCGACGCGCCGGATAAGTTTCTGAGCGAGCTTGTCGTCCGTTCGCACTATCCACTTGCGTCAACCAGCAACAGTTGAGAGCTATCAAAAGATGAAACGGTCTCTACTCTGGGCGCTGATCATTGGCGTGCTGGTGGGCGGACTCGTGCTCTGGTTGCACGCGTCCGGTTACACGAACCGTCTCGAGATGGCGCTGAGCTCCGTTCTTTCGCCGGCGGACGTGACGAAGCTGGTGAGTGAAAAGCTGCAGTATGCTCTTGTCCCTCTGCTGGCGTTTGCTGTCGCGTGGATGACGCTCGAAACAGAACGTCGCGGAAAGGTCGCGCTCATTGTCGCTTTGTTTGCGATCGAGTTGGTAGCTCTCGTCTGGGTATGCGGTTTGTTTCGTTTTTTCTTTCAGCCGCTGCCATCGATTTTGTCGACGCTGCTGTCTTTAGGCGCTGCCGTTGCCTTCATCGCAATCGCTGGAGCATGGGCTAATTTCGCCGCGCGGCGTGCGCTCGAACGTGAGCTCGCCGCAGCGGAAGCACCGCCGCCGATTGAAGTTGAAGAACCGGTGGCCGTTCAGCAACCAGTGGCAGCGGTCGCGCCGCCGCCGAAACCGGCGCCGCGGCCGGTCGAGAAACCGTCGAAGCGCATCGAAAAGCCGAAGCCACGCGAAGCAGCAGCTGTCGCACAGGCGAGTGCCTACGACGTCTCCGCCGTTGTCTGCGACATCGGCAACAAGCACGATCTCGCCGACGAGCTCGAGCCGCAGGCCTACGCCGAGCTGACTACTCGATTTATCAACTACGCCACCCGGATTTTCCAGGAATCGGGTGCGTTCATCGAAACCGCCGCAGGCGAGGGGATCGTGGCGATTTTCGGTTACCCGTCCGCGGTCGAGCACAACGCGGAGAAAGCAACGCGCGTAGCGATGCGCGTCGTGGAAGGATTTCCAAACGGTAACGGGCAGAACGGCGACAGCGAAAACGTGACCGTGAATGCGGGGGTGAGCTCTGGACGAGTCATCGTTGCGCCGCTGCGCAGTGACAGTCGATCCGTTCTCGCGGCCGGTGAACCGATCGAGCTGGCCCGCCGTTTTTGCATCGCCAATCGCTTCTACGGCTCACGCGTCCTGATCGGGCCGGCGACATTCGAGATGGCGGGCGATGCGTTGATCGCGCGGCCGATTGATTTCCTGAGCGGTGTCGACGTGCGGGAGCGGCACGAGATTTACGAGCCAATTGCGCTTGCGGAAAACGCCACTTCCGACGCGTTGCAACGTCGCGACTCATTCTGGAACGGTGTCGTGCTTTATCGCGAGAAACGCTGGGCCGAAGCTTACGCGCATTTCCAGCGGGCACGTCTTCCCGATAGCGAAGATCCACCGCTGCAGCTTTACCTGCGCCGTCTTGAGCCGCTTGCACTTCAGCTGACTAACGCGCCGCTCGAGGACTAGCGCGCGAGTTTGAGAAAGAGCGAATACCCAGCGGCCATTCGCGAGCTGATCGTGCAGCTCCGACACATGCCGGGCGTCGGACCGCGTTCCGCCGAACGGATCGCGCTTTGGATGATCCGCGCGAAGAGCGATCAGCCGGAGCTGATCAGCAACGCCATCGCAACCGCGCGGCAAACGGTGCGACCGTGTGTGCGCTGCGGTTTCTTCACCACGGACGAGCTCTGCGAAATCTGCAGCGATCCAACGCGTGCGAGCGACGAGCTCTGCGTGGTCGAACAGGCGACTGACATTTTGCCGCTCGAGAAAACAAGTGCGTTTCGCGGACGCTATCACTCGTTAGGCGGCCGCATCTCACCGCTAGATCACGTCGGCCCCGACGATCTGCGGATCAAGGAACTGGTCGCGCGTGTCGAGCAGGAGAAGTTTGTCGAGGTGATTCTTGCCCTGGCCGCCGACGTCGAAGGGGAAGCGACAACCAATTACCTCGTAGAGTTGCTCAAGCCGACCGGTGTCACGATCACACGCATTGCTCATGGATTGCCGGCAGGCGGCGGACTTGAATCAGCCGACGAGTTGACGTTGTCGCGCGCGCTCTCCGGGCGACGCGCTCTGTAGCGGGTCATTCCGAGCGGACGCGAGGAACCTCACAAGTGTTCCCTTGTTTGCGATGACTGACCGGACGCTTGGGAGGTCCCTCACTGCGTTCGGGATGACAGCTGATGTTGCCTCGCTGTAACCCGACGGCTAACGTTCCCGCGATGTCCTGCGCGAAAATCGATCCGGCGCTGCACCAGGCGCAGAAGCCGCCGTGGATCAAAGTGCGGCTGCCATCGAACCCTCGTTTCTTCTCGACCAAATCGCTGATTTCCGACCTGCGCCTGCACACCGTTTGCGAGAGCGCTCAGTGCCCAAATCGCTGGGAATGCTGGAGCCAGGGAACAGCGACGATGATGATTGCGGGCGATCGCTGCACACGGGCCTGCGGATTTTGCGCCGTTTCGACAGCCAAGCCATTCGCGCTCGAAGACGACGAACCGCAACGCGTCGCTGAAGCGGTGCGGCGAATGGAACTCAAACATGTCGTCATTACCGCAGTGGCTCGGGACGATTTGAAGGACGGCGGCGCGAATCACTTCGCGCGTACGATCACCGCCATCCGTGAAATGGACCCGTCGATCGTCATCGAAGTGCTGGTGCCCGATTTTCATGCGCAGGAGTGGTGTATCGAGGTCGTGCTCAACGCCGGGCCCGAAATTTTCAATCACAACATGGAGACGGTCGAGCGACTGACGCCACTTGTTAGGTCGCGCGCGAAGTATCGCACCTCGCTCGACGTGTTGCGCAAAGCGAAACATATCTCACCGAAGACCGTGACCAAGAGCGGCGTGATGCTGGGCCTCGGCGAACGGGAGCCGGAACTATTTCAGACGATGGACGACCTTCGCGAGATCGGCTGCCAAGTTCTGACGCTCGGCCAATACCTGCGGCCAACCCCGCAACACCTGCCGGTGGTCGAGTTCATTTCGCCGGAGCGTTTCGAGGCATACCGCGAGATCGCGAAAGCGAAAGGCTTCGAGCATGTCGCCTCCGGTCCGCTCGTCCGCAGCTCGTATCACGCGGCGGATTTTCACCCCGTCGTCCGCTAGATCGTGGAGATTGCGGCCGCAATTCCGGCCTTACAGGAAGAGAAACACATCGCCGATGTCGCCCGGCGGACGCTGGCGCAAACCGGCCGCGTTGTCGTTGTCGATGACGGTTCGACTGACGCAACGGCTGAAAATGCGCGCTCTGCCGGCGCGGATGTAATCGTGCATCCGGTCAATCGAGGCAAAGGTGAATCGATCAAGGCGGGTCTGCGCCACTGGCTGGATCGCCGTGTGGATTACGTCGTTCTGCTCGATGGCGACGGGCAACATTTGCCCGAAGAGATTCCGCGTTTTGTCGAAGCCGCCGAGCGCAGCGGCGCAAAGCTTTTGATTGGATCCCGCATGCACGACGTGACGCGGATGCCGCCGTTGCGCCGTGCCGTCAATCGTTACATGAGCCGCAAAATCAGCGGACTCTGCGGCTGCGTGATCCCGGATTCACAATGTGGTTTTCGCATGTTGCACCGTGACTTGATTCCCGACGTGCTCGGCGGCGGCGAGCGGTTCGATTACGAAACCGAGATGCTGATTCTCGCCAGCCGCCGCGGCTACGCGATCGAGTCAGTGCCGATCACGACAGTGTATGCCGACGAGGTGAGCAGCATCCATCCGGTCCGCGACACGGTCCGTTTCTTTTCGATGCTGCGGCGTTACAGCAAACCGCGCTGACGAAAATCGCCGAGGTTCTGGCGCGAGGATTTTTCGATGAGATCGATCGTGAATTTGAGAAGGCAAACTTCCCATGCGTCATCGACACCGTGAATGACGGCGCTGGTTTCCCCGGCGCCTTCGGCTTCGCGGCGGGTGCGGCCGATGACCGAATCGAGTGTGTCGCTCACCATGTGTTCGCTGACATCCGTGCGGCGAAACTGAAATCCATAGCGCAACACCGCGACGTTATTTGCGTACTCGCGCAGCCGTTCCGCGTAGCGATGCGCCGGCTCGCCGAATCCTTCGAGCAGGAGTCGAACGAAATTCTCCGGCGTGACGATCTGCGGACGGTCGGCCTGCAGGTGGCCCTTGCGCACCCGGACAGCGTTGACCGCATCCATCAACTCGGAGACGAGATAAAATTGAAAGCTCGTCGTGCCGAACGTTGCGATCTGCTGGTCCGGCGCGAGCACCACGCGCGTGTTTTCCATCGCGTAATCGAAATCGTCCTGTCGCATTCGGCCTAACCTACATCAGGCCGGCGATTCGGCGATGGCTGCCGCGCCTGCCGCATCCGGTCGAGTTCGCCAGCGATAGGCGGCTTCCGCGGTGAAGATCGCGAGGCCAATCCAGATCAGGATGAACGTGATCAATTGCCCGGTGTTGAATGGTTCGTTGTAAGCGAAGACGCCGACGAGGAACGAGCCCGACGGCGAGAGGTATTGCAGAAATCCGAGTGTGATCAGCCGCAGGTGTCGCGCAGCATGTCCAAACCAGACAAGCGGGAGTGCGGTTACGATACCGGTCGAGCAGAGCAGCAGTATGTGCGTGGCATCGATGCGCGGGAAAATGAACACATCGCGGTGATGTCGGAATACGAGAAAGGCGAACGCGATCGGGACGAGCAGCATTGTTTCGATGAAAAGACCGGGAATCGGCCGCGTGCCGGATTGTTTCCGTAGTAATCCGTACAAGCCGAACGACGCACAGAGCACGATCGCGACCCACGGAAACTTGCCGTAGCCGAATGTGAGGACGAGCACGCCGATCGCTGCCAGCGCGACCGCGGCGAGTTGCACCCGCGTTAATCGCTCCCGCAGCAAAATCGCGCCGAAGAGCACGTTAACCAGCGGCGTCATGAAATAGCCGAGGCTGGTTTCGATGATGCGTCCGGCGTTCACCGCCCAGATGAAGGTGAGCCAATTGATCGAGATGGCGATGCCGCTCGTCAGGCAAAAGATCAGCGCGCGTCGTGAGCGAATGATGTCGCGGATTTCAGGCCAGCGCCGTTGCCAGGTGAGAAGCGCGATCAGGAACAGGATCGACCAGATGAAACGGTGCGCGAGGATTTCGGCGGCAGGTAGAAAGTTGAGCAGTTTCCAGTAAATTGGAATGACGCCCCACAATCCGAACGCGGCGACGGCGGCGATGAAGCCGGAACGATCGTCGCGATTATGCCGCGTCATGCGCTGACGATTCACCGTCCGCGCCGCGCAGCAACTCTGCGCGCTATTTCTTCTGCTCGAACAGCTTCAGGTATTCGCCGTAGCCTTCTTCCTGCAGCTTCTCGACAGGAATGAACTTGAGCGCGGCGGAGTTGATGCAGTAGCGCATTCCGCCTTTGTCGCGCGGACCATCATCGAAGACGTGGCCGAGATGCGCGTCGCTCTCTTTGCCTTTCACTTCGGTGCGCTCCATCCCGAGTG
>JBJMWW010000068.1:0-22154 GCA_045809945.1 Chthoniobacterales bacterium | reverse complement strand
GGGCTCGCGAAAAAATACAGGACGAGGCCGAGCAGAAACTGCAGGTCCATTGAAGCGACGAAAATCACGCTAAAGCGGCGCAGCGGATCGTTTGTTGTTTTCGTCCCGGACCAGCCGGATGCCGCGATAATTAGCGCCGCCAGGCCGGCGGCGAGCACGATCCAACGAAGAAAATTGTGGAAACTAAGAAGATAGGGATAGGCGCTTTGCATATTTCATTCGCTGGGTTGGGTGGGACTCGAACCCACAACCAACGCCTTAAAAGGGCGCTGCTCTACCATTGAGCTACCAACCCGCGTCGATGGTTTTAGCGGCGGCTGACTAATCTTGCAACCAACCCCGAAAGCGTTCGGGGCTGCTCTACCGTTGAGCTAGCAACCCCGCGTGGAGTGTGGTTCTAAGCTAATCGAATCGCGTGGGCAAGTTGCGCGGTCGCGCGCTACGAGGCGTTTAGCTCTGTCTCAGTAGAAATCGTAGAGTCTCCGTGCGTTTGCCGCAGCGCCTGTTCGGCGGCACGCCAGGCGAGCATCGCGCATTTCACACGCTGCGGAAATTTGCGCACACCTCCAAGCAAGCGCGCGTCGCCGAGCTTGACTGACTCCGGTGCGGCGCCGGCCATAATCAACTGCTCGAATCCACGCACGAGCTGCTCCGCTTCGTCGCGCGTCTTGCCTTTCAACTTCAACGTCATCATCGACGCTGAGGCCTGGCTGATCGCGCAGCCGTGACCGCTAAATTTGATTTCCTGCAGCGCGCCCTCTTCGCCAAAGCGCACGCCGAGATGGATCTCATCGCCGCAAGATGGATTGTCACCATGGATGAGCACCGAGGGATTCGGTAGCTCGCCGAAATTTCGCGGACGGCGCGAGTGGTCGAGAATTACGTCCTGATACAGTTCGGCAAGATCGTCGCTCATCCGAAAAACTTCGCCGCTTCGCGCAGGATCTCCGCCATCCGATCGATCTCCGCGTTCGTGTTGTAGAAATAGAAACTGGCGCGCGTTGTACCGGGCAGGCCGAACTTTTTCATCAACGGCTGATTGCAATGATGACCGCCGCGCAAGGCGAGCCCGCGCTGATCGGCAAACGTAGTCAGATCGTGTGGATGCACGTTGTTCATCACAAATCCCGCGATCGCTCCGCGCTTGCCCTTCGGCCCAAGGACCCGCACTCCGGGAATGCCGGCGAGTTGTTCGATCGCGTAGCTCGTTAGGCCAGCGTCGTGAGTCGCGATCTCGGCGCGACCGATCGAGTCGATGTAATCCATTGCCGCGGCCAGCCCGATCGCGCCCGCGATTATCGGTGTGCCTGCTTCGAATCGATGCGGCGGGCGTTTGTAGGTGCTCTTCTCGAGCGAAACGCTGACAATCATTTCACCACCGCCCTGCCACGGCGGAATTGACTCGAGCACATCCGCGCGTCCGTAGAGCACTCCAACGCCGGTCGGGCCGCACATTTTGTGAGAGGAAAACGCCATCAGATCACAACCGAGCTCCTGCACATCGAGCGGCATGTGGCCTGCGCTCTGCGCCGCATCGACCAGTGTGAGTGCGCCGATCGCGCGCGCCCTCGCGCACAGTTCAGCGACGGGATTGATCGTGCCTAACGAGTTCGAAACATGCGTGAAGGCGAACAGCTTTACCTCAGTGGTGAGCAGTGAATCGAGCTGATCGAGTGCAAGCGTGCCGTCTTCGTTTACCGGCACGAAGCGCAGGCGCGCGCCGGTCCGCTGGGCGACGAGTTGCCATGGCACGAGGTTGCTATGGTGTTCCATCTCGGTGAGCAAAATGACGTCACCTTCGCGCAGATGCTTTCCGCCCCAGGCCTGCGCCACAAGGTTGATGCTTTCAGTCGTGCCGCGCGTGAAGACGATCTCATCCGCGCTGGCAGCGCCGAGGTAATCGGCGGTCCGTTGTCGCGCCCCTTCGTAAAGCGCGGTCGCGCGCGCGCTCAGTTCGTGGAGGCCGCGATGCACATTAGCGTGATCGTGTTCGTAATAATGCCGGAGCGCGTCTACCACTGCGCGCGGTTTCTGCGAGCTGGCGGCACTGTCAAAATAGATCAACGGATAGCCGTGCACCTGCTGCTCGAGGATCGGAAAATCCTCGCGGATCGCGGCCCAATTCAGCTGCTTCGAGGCGACATCGTGCACAACCTAATCTCGCCGTAGATTCAGTATTGTGAACTGGTTTGTCAGGACGCTGCAGCACGCGCTCGTCATGCTCGGCTTGTTCATTATCCAACTGCGTAAGCCAACGCAGCACGCGCATTGTCATTAGCGCGAGCGAATTCTCTTCGGAGGAACTCGCATGAAAACAGCTCGTTTGGCGCTCGCCGGTCTCTTGGTCATTGCAGGCTTGCTCTGCTTCGTCGGCGTGGTGCGGCTCGGTGCCGCTAATCCCGCGGCTGGCACAATCAGTCCGAACTCAAAACCGGTAACGTGGAAAGGAACCGCCGCGGGCGGCGCATACAACGGCGAAAGCACCTGCGTCGATGGTGTGAATTGCGATGTCTTTACCCTGACGGTGTCCGGCACGCCGGCTGATTGGGCAGGCAAGAAAATCAACGTCTCGATTTCATGGGTAGTGCTCGCGAACGACTACGATCTCTTCGTTCACAAAGGTAACTTGAGCGGTCCGGTGATCGGCTCCTCCACGCATGGCGCGCCTGGCACAACCGAGCAGGTGGTGATCGATCCCGCAACGAATGGCACCGGTGTGTTCACCGTCCACATCGGCTATTTCACCGGCTCGGCCGCGGACGAACCGAACGGCGTTGCCGAGGTGTTCGCGCCGACGGAACCACCGTCACTCCCACCGCCACCGAAATCGACGCAATGGAACATCGTGTATCACGGCACCTGTTGTGAAGGGAACCTCGCCGCGTCAGGCGATACGGACTACGTGCTCCTGCCGGTGCTCGTAACCGGTAACATCATCGAGAAGAGCAGCGACGGCGGCAAAACCTGGAAGGAAACCTATCCGCCCGTCGGCGCGTCGGTGCCATTTGGGATCGAGGGTGACATGAACGCATTTGGCAACGATGCGATCTTCTTCGGGACCGAACTTGGCGACGCGGTCATCGCGCGCAGCGAAGACAAGGGCGAGACCTGGAGCATCAATCACAGCCCGACCGCCTCGGCGGGTAACGATCAGGCGTGGGCTTATCTCGGGCCGCTCGCTGATATGCGACCCGGTGGTGCGCTGCCAACCGATAAACCGTACGTCCTCGCCGGCTGGTTCCGCATCGGCACATCAGTGATTTTCAGTTTCGATGGCGGACTTACGTTTCCCATTCAAACACCGCTCGTCGGCGATGACGGCAGCGGTTCGGATCACATCGTCTGTCATAACAACGCACACGCGCCGAACAAATCCGCCGGCGATACGCGCGTACCAAATTCGAAGTTCGCCCTGCACAAAGCCGGGCACCACGGGACGTGGGGCACCGATCGGAAATTCTATTGGACCGACACCGCCGATAGCGACACGACGCCAGGAGCGCGCGATCTCTACATCTGCAAGACCGACGACTTCGGAGTGACCTGGGACGGGATCAAGCATCCGGTCGCGTCAGGCCCGGGCTCGACGTTTGTCGTTACCCATTCGGCCTTCGACCAAAAGGGCACACTCTATGTGCTGCATGGCAACAAGCTCTACGTCAGCTTCAACCAGGGCGAGAGCATCGCATTCGTGCACACGCTGCCACGCTACGGCAACGCGCTCCGCTCCGACACCGGCGCGGATCAGTTCTTTGTCGTCGATAACGGGACAATCCATGTCGGCTTGCTGGAGGACGCAGGCCAGGGCAACGCGCGCGTCTTCTACCTTCGCGGCAGCCACGTCGACACGGCCACGCCGCATTGGGACGAGGAACTCGTAGACACAGTTGGCAACGTGCGGCTCGACTTCATGCAGATCGTGCTGAACGGAAACGGCATTCCGACGATCAGTTACACGACGCCCGATGTTTCACCGGCGCCGGCTTCACCACCGCCGCGGCAGGTGACCACCGCCAGCCGTAAAACACCGCTGCCGCTCAATGCGCCGCGCGCGCGCCTGCTCAATATTTCGACGCGTGCTGACGTAAAGACTGGCGACGACATCCCGATCGCGGGGTTCATCGTTACCGGCACCGCGCCGAAGAAAGTGCTCGTGCGCGCGATCGGGCCGTCGTTGCAGGTGAACGGCAAGCCGGTCGCCGGCCGACTCGATAACCCGACGCTCGAGCTTTACCAAAAGGGCAATCCGTCACCCATCGCACGGAACGACGATTGGAAAACCGATCAGCAAAGCGATATCGCCGCGACAGGTATTCCGCCAACCAACGATCGCGAGTCGGCCATCGTTATGACGCTCGCGCCGGGTGCGTACACGGCGGTAGTGCGCGGTAAGAACAATACTACCGGCATTGCGCTAGCGGAAGCGTTCGACGTGAGCGGCGATGCCAGCTCCGTCGTCGCGAACCTGAGCACGCGCGGCTTTGTCGAGACAGACGACAACGTCATGATCGGCGGATTTATTGCCGGTCCGGCGAATCTGGCGCCGACTACCGTTGTGGTGCGCGGCCTCGGACCCTCGTTGAAGAGCCAGGTGCCATCAGCGCTCGCCGACCCAATGCTCGAGGTGCGCGATTCGAACGGCGTGCTGCTTGATTCGAATGACAACTGGCAGACCTCCGGTGGCGCGTCTGACATCAGTCACGCCGGCCTCGCACCGACCAACGCGGCGGAAGCCGCGGTTTATCTGCCTCTCGTCAGACCTGGCGAATACACCGCGATTTTGCGCGGCAAGAACCGCTCGACTGGCGTTGGGCTGGTCGAGCTTTACGACTTGCCGTAACTCAGCTCGCCATCGACGACACGCGCTGCTGAGGTGAACGGATGCGGCTCGGTTTTGGTCGCGCTGACGATGTGAAGCACCTCGGTGTCGCGCACCTTCAGGTAATCGGAAACCAATGCGCGATGGCAGCGCCACCAGACCGCTTCAGCGCACATGATCGCGGTGCGAGTTTCTAACGCGAGACGGCGGAGTCGCTCGATGCCGCGCTGAAATTCCTCCGTCTCCATGTAGTCGGCATAACCGCGAAACGCGTCGTTTCGCCACGCCGTGTTGTGCGAATCGGGACGAGGCTTTCGTCTCCCGCCAAGTTCTCGAAAATGTTCGTAGCGGATTCCGACCTGGCCTAACGAATCGGCGAGCGCGTCGGCATTGAATTGCGGATAACGCTTCGACCCCGGCAGCAGCCGTACATCTGCAATCGCGCGAATCTCTTGCGACTTGAGCAGCGCGATGAACTCGTCGATCGCGCGGGTCGAATGTCCGATCGTCCAGATCACCGCATGACGAGAGCGCGAACCACGTGCTCCAATCCGGAAACGACACGGGCCATTGAGTCGTAATCCAGTTTTTCGGGTGTGTCGGTCGGCTCGTGGTAATGCGGATAACGAAATGGTGCCGTGTCGGTCACCATGACGGCCGGATAACCATTCTGCCAAAATGACCAGTGATCCGACCAGCCGACGCCGGGAACCGCGCCCGGCAAGGCGGCGCCTTCGCTCGGAATGGTGGCGTGCTGCCGAAACGCGCCGAGCGTCTCGCGCACAAGAGCGCGCGACGCGACGTTGCCGACAAAGCCAATGAAGTTACCGCGGTCGGGATAGAACAGGTTTAGTCCGGGAAGCGGATAATGCTGTGAGCCAGGTGCATCGGAAAAATAACCGATCGTCTCGAGACTGATCATCGCGACGACATTCTCGGCCTTTTGTTTGCAGCGATTCGCGTAAACCAGACTGCCCATCTCGCGTCGCAGAAAATGCGGCTGCTCTTCGTTCGGAAATGCTACGAAGCGTAGCGTGCGCGTTGTGGCTTGACCGTTGAATCTACGGGCGACCGCGAGCAACGCGGCAACGCCGCTCCCGTTATCATTCGCCGCCGGGCAGCCCAGGACTGAATCGTAATGCGCACCGATCACCACAATTTCGGACGAGCCGCGAATCTCGACTTCGATGTTGTCGCAGGATTTACCGTTAATTTCGTAGCTGTCGCGGCGCGGCTGAAAACCTGCGGTGACAAACGCGCGGTCGATGTAATCAGCCGCCGCGAGCAGCTGCGGATAATGCGACATGTTGCGTTCACCGATCTCGCCGGCCAGCGCCTGTACGTCGCGGACAAGCTCGTCGCGCAGCTTTGTTTCTTCGCCGGTGAACGGCGGCGCAGCACCCGAATAAGTGCGGCCGGGCATTCGCACCATCGTCCACCAGGCGAACGCCGCACCGGCCGCGACGATGATGAGGATAACGAGAAGGAGGCGCATCATTGAATACCCAAATAACCACTCGCGCGCGTCATTGAATATCCAAATAACCGCTCTTCTTCTTTGCGCGCCGCCAGCCTTTGATCTGCTTCTCGCGGGCGATGGCCACCTTCGACCAGACAAACGGCGCGCCGCCCGCGTGACGATAATGAGAAAGACCGCCCATCATCGAATATCCAAGTAACCGCTCTCGCGGGTCATCCCGAGCGAAAGCGAGGGACCTCACAAGCGTCCGAATAGTTGCGGCGACAAATCAATCCAACGGGGGTTCTTGGATGCAACGAGTGCATTCTTCTTTGCGCGCCGCCAGCCTTTGATTTCCTTCTCCCGCGCGATTGCATCGCGCGGCTCATCATAGCTCTCGTAGTAGACCAGACGATCGAGCTGGTACTTTTCGGTGAATCCTTTGATCTCGCCGCGTTGGTGTTCTGACACCCGACGCTCCAGGCTATTCGTAATGCCGGTGTAGAGAACGACCTTACTGCGATTGGTCATCATGTAGACGAAGAAGGCTTTCACTCCGACTGCGAGGTCCCTCGCTGCGCTCGGGATGACAGGCTAGCGGATTCGCGATCGAAACGCACGGCGCAATTGCAAACACGCTAGCTGATCCTCGGCGGAAAACGCGGCGCGCAGATGCAAACATGCTAGCCGATCTTTTGTCGAAATCTTAGCGCGCAAATGCAAAAGAGCGCGATCGCCATGCCTGTGAGGATGGCCAGATTCGGCCAGTATTCGAAGAAGTAGGCGCCGCGCAGAATAATCGCGCGACTCAGCGCAATGAAATAAGTCGTCGGGATGACTGCGCCGATCGCGTAGAAGATCGGGGGCATCGTTTCGCGCGGAAAGATGAAGCCGGAGAAAAACACGCTCGGCAGAATAAACGTCATCGACATTTGCAGCGCCTGCATCTGGTTCTCCGCTTTGGTCGCGACGAGCAGGCCGAGACTGAGCAGCGCAAAAACATAGACGAAAGTTGAGACGGCGAGGGAAATGAGGTTGCCGGCGATCGGCACCGCGAAGACGAAGCGCATAATCGCGTAGAGCAGAACCGCCATGGCGAGCCCGATACACAGATAAGGCACCAGTTTGCCGAGCATGAGCGCCCAGCGGCTGAGCGGACTAACGAGCAATTGCTCGAGCGTTCCGCGTTCGCGCTCACGGACCACTGCCATCGCCGTCGCGAATGTCGTTCCGATTTGCAGAACCACGCCGATAACGCCCGGCACGAAGAAGTTCGGGCTGCGCATCGCCGGATTGTAAAGCATCTGTGGCCGCACCTCGATGGGCGGTGCACGACGTCCGGTTTCACTCAGGAGCGTTTTCATTGATTCGGTTAACGCGACCGCCACCGCGGTGTTCAACGCCTGCAATGCCGTGGTCGAATTCGAACCATCGATCAACAACTGCACCTGGGCCGGATAGCCGGCGCGGAAATCGCGCGTGAAGTGCGGCGGTATCTGCAGCCCGCAATACGCATGACCCTTGCGGATCTCGCTCGCGAGCTGCTCCGGCCGATCAACCTGAGCGACCACTCGAAAGGTCTCGGTGTTCACGAACTTGTCGACTAACGCACGGCTCTCCACCGTCCGGTCCTCGTTCAACACCGCCATGGCCATGTGCTTGACGTCGTTGTCGAGCGCGTAACCGAACGCGATCATTTCGATGAGCGGCGGGAAGAACATGAAGAAGAGCGTCATCGGATCGCGCCAAACGCTGATGAACTCTTTGAACAGGATCGCGCTCAGGCCGCGGAAGGGCTGATGTTTCATCGTGGCGAAAATGCGGTCATCCCGAGCGAAGCGAGGGACCTCGCAAATGGCCGAAAAGTTGCGGTGACAAATCAATCCAACGCGGGTTCTTGGTTACCACGAGTGCGTTCTTTTTCGCGCGACGCCAGCCTTTGATCTCCTTCTCCCGCGCGATCGCATCGCGCGGATCATCATAGCTCTCATAGTAGACGAGGCGATCGAGCTTGTACTTTTCAGTGAAACCTTTGATCTCGCCGCGTTGGTGCTCTGACACGCGACGCTCCAGGCTATTCGTAACGCCGGTATACAGAACGACCTTGCTGCGATTGGTCATCATATAGACGAAGAACGCTTTCACTTCGGTTGCGAGGTCCCTCGCTGCGCTCGGGATGACATGTTAGGCCGCCTTCTTCTCATTTCCCTGCGCGTGCGTCGCGGTCAGCGTCACAAAAACATCTTCGAGGGACGGTCCGATTTCGTGGACCGCGACATTGCCGATTCCGACACCGCGCAGCTTCTGTTCGATCTCGGCCTGGCGAATATTTTCATCGACGAGCAGGTGCATCGACTGCCCAAAGACCGTCGCGCTATGGACGCCGGGCATCTCACGCATCGCCTGCAACGCGCGCGTGACGTGATCGGAGGTTACGTCGAGTCGCCGCGTCCCGGCGGGGCTCACGTCCGGCAACGCTTTGAGTTCATCCGGCTCACCGCAGACAATCAACTTCGACATGTAAATGTAGCCGACGTGATCGCACCGCTCCGCTTCGTCCATGTAATGGGTCGTGACGAAAAGCGTCATCCCCTGCCCTGCGAATTCGAAAAGCAGATCCCAGAGCTCGCGCCGCGCTACCGGATCGATGCCGGCTGTGGGCTCGTCGAGAAATAGCACGGTCGGCTCGTGCATGAGCGCGCAGGCCATCGCGAGACGCTGACGCCAGCCGCCGGACAGCTGCGCGGCGCGGCGGTCGAGATATGGCTCGAGATGCGTGGTCGCAATGAGCTCGTCGCGGCGTTTGCGCAATGCGCCGCCGTTCAATCCGTAGAGCTTTCCCGAAAAGGTCAGGTTCTCATCGACCGTTAATTCGTCGTACAACGAAAACTTCTGGGACATGTAGCCGATCAGTTCCTTGATCGCCTCGCCCTCGCGGCGGACATCGTGCCCGGCAATTGTCGCGGTGCCGTCGCTCGGCTCGAGAATTCCGCAAAGCATCCGAATGACGGTTGATTTACCGGAACCGTTCGGTCCGAGGAATCCGAAGATCGAGCCTCTGCCGACACTGAAGCTGACGTGATCGACCGCCGTGAAGTTGCCGAAGCGCTTCGTCAGCGCATCGCATTCGATCATTGGATCGCTTGATTCTGTCATGTCGAGCGAAGTCGAGACATCTTCGTGTCACTTCGCAGCGCAATCTTCGGAGATTCCTCGACGTTGCTCGGAATGACAGAAGCGGCGCTCGGGGATCTTAGAGACGTTCGAAAACGAGTGATGAACGCACAGCCAACTCGGACGCTTGCGAGGTCCCTCACTTCGTTCGGGATGACCGCAGTTTTCATTTTTCCACGTTCGGGAAGTAGACGTCAGCCGACATGCCGGCGCGCAGTTTGTCGTCGCGATTATCGAGGCGCACCTTCACGCCGAAGACCTGGCGAATCCGATCCGAGACCGTCTGCACATTGCGCGGCGTGAATTCGGCCTGGCGATTGATTTGCTCGACGCTGCCGCTGAATTCTTCGTGCGGAAATGAATCGACGTGTACTCGCACCTGATCGCGAAGGTGGATCTTGCCCACCCACGGCTCGGGAACATAAACCCGAACCCAGAGGTGCTGCGGCAGAAGCAGGGTCGCAACTTCGCGATTCGCGGGAAGGACATCGCCGACTTTCACGCTCAGGATTTCGAGCACTGAATCTCCGGGCGCGGTGACCTGCATCTCGCCGAGCTGCGAGTCTATGTCGGCCAATTGGGCGCGCGCCTGAGTGACACGCATCTTGGCCGCTTCGAGGTTTTTCTCCTGCGCGCGTGCCGCGGTGTCGGCTTTTTCGGCGTCCGTCGGTGAGACCACGCGGCGCCGCAGCAAGTCCTGTTGCCGCCGTGAATCGTCGCGCAAAAATTCAAGCTGCGCTTCCTGCGAATCGGCATCGTGCTGCGCAGTATTGATTTGGGCGGCTGCGAGATCGCGGCGCGCTTTCAGCTCTTCGGCATCGAGCTGTGCGATCGGCTGGCCGGCGTGCAATTGATCGCCTTCCTGCGCGAATATCTTTTCGACTCGCCCGCCCATTCGCGGTCCAACATGCACCTCGTCGACTTCGATCGTGCCGGAGACGGTATTGGGATCGGGGCGACAGCCGATGAGTGCCGCCGCGAATACGAGCGCGATGACTGGTCGCAGAACGGTCGAAATTTGCAAAACGCGGCAAGCTTAGCGATAACGCGCCGAGAAGTCGAAGGTGACGCGATGGCTGGCTACTCCGGAACTCCGCTGGTGCGCAAACTTGGAATCAAGCCCGGAGAACAGATCGTGGCGATCAACGCGCCGAAAAATTACGCGCAGTTGCTCGCCGGCCTCCCGAACGGCGCGCAGATCAATTCGAAAGTAAACGAGGGCGTTCGCTTTGTTCATCTCTTCACCGGAAGGCGGGCCGAGTTGACGCGTCATCTCAACCGACTTCGCACGTCGCTCGACGCCGGCACCCTCTGGATTTCGTGGCCAAAGAAATCATCCGGCCTGCCGACCGATGTGACCGAAGATGTCATTCGCGCCGAAGCGCTGCCCCTCGGGTTTGTGGACGTCAAAGTTTGCGCGGTCGACGAAACGTGGTCAGGCTTGAAGCTGATGGTGCGACGAACGAAGCGCGCCGCTGCGAAATGACGCGATACTTCGATCACATCGATTTGCGGGTGAAAAACCGCGCGGTGGCGCAGAAGTTTTACGCCGCGTTACTGCCGGCGCTTGGGTTCAGCAAGGACGAGAGCGGCGATGTGTGGGGCGCGTTTCAAGTGCCGGAACCAGACAATAAACCGCGTGAGTTCTTCGGTTTCACGGAAGACCCGAATCATCAGCCTAACGAATCGCGCATCGCGTTCTGGGCCGACACACAGGCACAAGTCGATGAGGTTGCAGAGGTCGTTCGGCGTGCCGGCGCTAGTCACATCGAAGGTCCGCAGATTTGGACGGAATACACGCCGGGTTATTACGCGGTCTTTTTCGAAGATCCGGATGGCAACAAGCTCGAGGTCTGCTGTCGCGAGCGACAGATTCGCGCTGAATGAACTGTTTAGGATACGATTGTGTCATGTCGAGCGCAGTCGAGACATCCTCGTATTCGCTCGACGGAGATTCCTCGATTGCGCTCGGAATGACATATCCGTCGTCGCAAACGCAAAACGCGCTGAGATGAGCCGTTCCCCTGACGGTCCGCGGATTTTGCAGGAGCGGAACCGCGTCCGCTACCTCAAGCTGATCGCGGTTTTCAAAATCTTTAAAGGCGTACTGCTCGTCACACTGGGCGTGTCGCTTCTCGTCTTGAACGCGCGCACGCGATGGCTCGACGCTGTTTCCGATTGGGCAGACGACGAGATCCTCCTGTCGCACAGCAAACCGATCAAGATGTTGCTGAACTGGTTGCAGGAATGGTTGGCCGGCGGTCACATCCGCGCGACCGGAATGCTCGCCTTCTTTTATGCAGCTGTGCTCCTGACCGAAGGGATCGGCGTGTATTTGCAGAAACGCTGGGCGGAATTTTTCATGATTTTCGCAACCGCATCGCTCATTCCGCTCGAGGTCAGGCACGTGCTGCACCGACCGAGCATTGCCGGGTTTGTCATCGTCGCGGCGAATTGTTTCATCGTCTGGTTCCTTTACCGTGTGCTGAAGCGGGAGCGCCATCACGAGGTTCGAATTGCGGAACCGGAACCGGCCGAAACGCGCTGACGATTCCGAACTCGCGCAACAACTCGATCGTCCGCTCCATCGGAAGTCCTACGACGTTGGTGTAGGAGCCATCGATT
Source organism: Chthoniobacterales bacterium (assembly GCA_045809945.1). Taxonomy (GTDB): domain Bacteria; phylum Verrucomicrobiota; class Verrucomicrobiia; order Chthoniobacterales; family UBA10450; genus CADDYX01. The sequence goes on along the minus strand of JBJMWW010000068.1, from coordinate 10,077 downwards.
CGTTCAATAATCTCAACGCCGTGACCCTGCGCAGCGTAAGCGCCGGCTTTGTCCAGCGGATTCACTTTGCCGAAGTAGGCTGTGATGTCGTTGTCACTGAGCGTGCGAAATGTGACGTGTGACAACTCGGACCTAATTCGTTCGCGTATCGGGTCCGCGACGAAGATTGACGAATAGACCTGGTGCGTTCGACCACTCAGCTGACGCAAGTACTGCCGCGCGGCGCGCATGTCGGCTGGTTTGCCAAGCACGCGATCGTCGATCGCGACGACGGTGTCGGCTGCAAGCACAACATCCCGGGCGGAACGCAACGCCCTGCCTTTGCGCATGGCATTGCATTGCGTCAGCTCGCAAGCGGTCAAAGCCGGCCCACTGAGCTCGGCTACGTCAGGCGCTACGACTTCGAATTTGAAACCCGCCTCGCTCAACAGCTCGCGGCGGCGCGGCGATCCTGACGCAAGAATGAGACGGCGCGTTATGGCTTCGGCGGCGGTGCGGCAGGTTTGGGGGCGTCGGCCGGTTTAGGAGCGGTCGCCGGTTTACCCAGCATCTTTGCCATGTCGCCCATCTTGATTTCCTGGAAGTCCGACGGCGGCGTGAAGAGCGAATCCGGCAGCGAATCGCGGCTGATGCTCTTCACCGTGCTCACGACTTGTGCCTTGCCAATCGTCAGCCGTGTCCGCAACGGAATACCGGGAAAATCGCGATAATTGGGCATGCCTCCGCTAGCGGGTCCGAGGGCTTGATTTGAGAGGCGCTGCAGGTCGGTCATGATCGCGGCGGAATCAGGATAGTTCGTTGCGATCCAGTAGCTCGCTTTGTACTGCGGAGTTTCGAAAACGTATTCCGTTGTGTCATAGCCGTTAATCTTTTCGTGATTTTCGGTCGGCGTAAGCTTCGGAGCGGGCGAAGGAGAATTCTGCGGGTGGCCCGCAGCGGCGTGCATGGCATCGGACGGCATGCGGATGAACTTCTTCTGATCGTTCATCATGTTGATCATGCTGCCGGCTTTGCTGTCGATGATCATTGTCATCTTCGGCGACGCATCGATCCGTGCCCTGTCGCCTTTGACGTTCACCGTCATCTGGCCACTTGCACCTGGCGCGCCTTGCACCTCCTGCACAATCGTGAGATCGGCACGGGCCGAAGCGGCAACGGCAACAAGGGCAATGCTTGCGAGAAGTTTCGTCACCTGCATATCGAAGAGCTAGCTGCAGGAGGCATGAACGCAAGCGCAGCTGGAAAAACAGCTTGGCAGCTGACATGGTGCGCTCCAGCTTTAGCCCGAGCCGCACTGGCTCTTCCTGCGCGGGTGTAGCTTAATGGTAAAGCTGTAGCCTTCCAAGCTACTGACGAGGGTTCGATTCCCTTCACCCGCTCTGGTTTCGATCAGAGGCTGCTATCGCTCGTTTACCACCAGATCGCGGTGTCGCCAGGCGTAGGCGAGCCCGGAATAGAGCGTCAGCATGACGGCGATAAAGACGAGCGCGTTGCCGCCATCATCCCAGGTGCGACGCCACCATTCATCGACGCCGCTCGCGTAACGCAGCTCGCGGATCGATAAGAGCGCGAGAAAGAAGATCACCGTCACGATCTGCCACGACGTTTTGTGTTTCCCGAGCCGCTCAGCCGGCAGGACCTGGCCTTTCGCGCTGGCAATCAGCCGCAAGCCTGTAATCAAAAATTCACGCGCCACAATCGTGATGGCGACCCATGCCGGAATGGCGCGCAGCGGTACGAGCGAGATGAATGCAGCCGCGATCATGATCTTGTCGACCAAAGGATCCATCAATTTGCCGAATGCGGTGACGAACTGATAGCGACGCGCGATTTCGCCATCGAAGTAATCGGTTAGGCCGGCAATGATGAAAAGGACGAGCGCTGTGGTTCGCCCATAGCGCCACTCGGAATTGAGAGCGCAGACAAAAAGGACGGTGAGCGCGAGACGGCTGAGCGTAAGTCGGTTCGCCCAGTTCATCCGCGAAACGGCAATTGCACCCGCGCGTCGCTCTGCATAGGATCGTCGGCCCCGTTACAGGAGATACCAAAATGAGCACGAATCAATGTGATATTGGCCTGATCGGCCTCGCGGTTATGGGCGAGAACCTCGTCCTCAATATGGAATCGAAAGGCTTTCGTGTCGCGGTTTTCAATCGGACGTGGGAGGTGACGGAAAAATTCGCCAACGGCAAGGCGAAAGGAAAGAACATCGTGCCGGCGAAGACGATGGAGGAATTCGTCGGCGCGCTGAGCAAACCGCGCAAGGCGATGATCATGGTCAAAGCGGGAGCGCCGGTTGATGCGGTGATTCAGCAACTCGTGCCGCTGCTCGACAAGGGCGACGTGATCATTGACGGCGGCAATTCGCTTTTCACGGACACGCAGCGACGTTTCAAGGACCTCGAAGGCAAAGGACTGCACTACGTCGGCATGGGTGTTTCCGGCGGCGAAGAAGGTGCCCTCAAAGGTCCGTCGCTCATGCCCGGCGGCTCGCGCGCTTCGTGGGAAATCATCAAGCCGATCTTCACCAAAATCGCCGCGCAGGTGGATGGTGAACCGTGCTGCCGCTACATGGGCCCGGACGGCGCCGGACATTACGTGAAGATGGTTCACAACGGCATCGAGTACGGCGACATGCAGTTGATCTGCGAAGCGTACGCGATCATGAAAAACGTCGGCGGCCTGACGAATGAAGAGCTCGGCGACACGTTTACGGAATGGAATCGCGGTGTTCTCGAGAGCTACCTGATCGAAATTACGTCGCAGATTTTCCGCAAGAAGGATCCCGACACCGGCAAGTTTCTCGTCGACGTCATTCTCGACAAGGCGGGGCAGAAGGGCACCGGGTTGTGGACATTGCAATCCGCGCTGACGCAGTCGGTCGTTATCTCGACGATCAACGCCGCCGTCGAAGCGCGGGTGATTTCTTCACGCAAAGACGAACGCGTGAACGCAGCGAAGATTTTGCCGCAGCCGGAAATCCCGAAATTCACCGGCAACAAAAAAGAGCTCGTGGCCGCCGTGCACGACGCGCTCTACGCCTCGAAGATTGTCTCCTACGCGCAAGGGATGGAACTGCTGGGCGCCGCGAGCACGACTTACAAATGGGATCTCAAGCTCGGTGACATCGCTCCGATCTGGCGCGGCGGCTGCATCATCCGCGCGAAGTTTCTCAATTACATCACCGAGGCATATCAGCGCGATCCCAACCTGCACAATCTGCTGCTCGACCAGTACTTCACCGACATCATCAAAAACACGCAACATAACTGGCGCCTCGCTGTCGCCACGGCAACGAATGACGCTGTGGCAGTGCCGGCGTTCAGCGCATCACTCGCTTACTTCGACAGCTATCGCTCGGCACGTCTGCCCTCGAACCTGCTCCAGGCGCAACGCGACTTCTTCGGCGCGCACACTTACGAACGGGTCGACAAGGCCGGCGTATTTCACACCGAGTGGATGGAGCACGAGGAGCATCCGCCGGAAAAACCGGCGCAGCCAAAAGAGCCTTCGCGAAGGTCGACCTCAGAATAGCTCAGTGGAAATCGTGCGACGCTGAGCCGGCGATCTGCTCGTGGGCGAGCGGCGTGATCTGCTGCGCTTTGACGAGCACGACGTTGTCCGTGTTCTGCACTTTGCCTTCGATAATCAGGAACGGCTCTTCCGTGATCGTGAGCCGAAGTTTTTCGAATAAGTCCGGCGTTACGATCGAATTCGAAATGCCGGTTTCGTCTTCGAGACTGATGAAGACGAATCCTTTGGCCGTGCCCGGCCGCTGACGGCAAATGACATTGCCGGCGATTTTGACGATCGAGCCGTGGCGCGCCTGCGCCAGATCGATCGCACGCCAGCAATCCGGCAACTCGGCTCGCAGCAACTGCATTGGATGCGGACCGGTCGTCAGGTTCATGCCGGCGTAATCCGCATTCACCCGCTCCTGCAATGTCATCGGTGCAAGCGGCGAGATTTTTCTGTCATCCCGAGCGGAGCGAGGGACCTCGCAAGTTATGCCCGACGTGTTTTGGCTGTATGATGTCGAGCGTCGCTTGAGAGGTCCTTCGCTGCGCTCAGGATGACGTTGCTGGAAGATCGGTTCCGGCAATTCCTCTTCCAAGTCCCACATCGCGTTGCGACGATGTTCGCTGAAACAGTTGAACGCGCCGATCAGAGCGAGCTTGCGCAGTTCTTCTTTGCTCATCGGCACGCGACGTTTGAAATCGTCGAGCGAAGAAAACGGACGTTCTTTCACGATTCGCTCCGCATGTTCGCTCCGCAATCCATTCACGACGCAAAAGCCAAGGCGAAAGGTCGCGTCGTCGATCACCGTGCAGTGCACGTCCGACTGCAGAACACAAACCGGCAACGCGCGTGTGCCGTGTCGCCGCGCATCTTTCACAATGGTCGCGGGGGCGTAGAAACCCATCGGCTGATTGTTGAGCAGGCTGGCGTAAAACTCCGGCGCGCGATGCACTTTTAAATAGGCGCTGCCGTAAGCGAGAATCGCAAAGCTGATCGCGTGCGACTCGGGAAATCCGTAGAGCGCAAACGACGTGATCGACTGCAACACTTTATCGATCACCTCAGGCGCGACATCGTTGCGCAGCATCGCGTCGCGCAGCTTTACGCTCACTTTGTTCATCCGCTCCTGGGAACGATGAAAGCTCAGCGCGCGGCGCAATTCCTCCGCTTCGTCGCCGGAAAAATTCGCCATGATCATCGCGATCTTGAGCATCTGCTCCTGGAAAAGCGGCACGCCGAGTGTGCACTCAAGCACAGGCTTCAAGCGCTCGTCGAAAAACACGACCGGCTCCTTGCCCGCGCGGCGCGCCAGATAGGGATGCACCATGTCGCCCTGAATCGGACCCGGCCGGATGATCGCGACCTCGATAACGACATCGTAAAAACATTTCGGCTGCATCCGCGGCAGCGTTGCCATTTGGGCGCGGCTCTCGATCTGAAACACGCCGATCGTGTCGGCTTTGCACATCGTCTCAAAAGTCGCGGCGTCGTCTTTCGGGATGTGGGCGAGATCGAGCGGCCGTCCCCGTTCTCGACAAAGCTCGAGCGCATCCTGCATGACCGACATCATGCCCAGGCCTAACAAGTCGACTTTCACGATCCCGAGATCTTCGCAGTCGTCCTTGTCCCATTGCGCCACGACGCGGCCCGGCATCGACGCGTTTTCCAGCGGGACGAATTTGCTCAGCTTGTTCTGACAAATAATCATCCCGCCGCTGTGCTGGCCAAGATGTCGGGGCAAGCCGTAGATCGCGTCATACAATCGGACGAACGCCGGCATGCGCGGATGATTCCTCGGCAATCCTGCCTGTTCGATGTGCGATTCGAGCTCGAGGGTGTGCGGGAAATCGCCGCTGGCAAAGAGGTGAGAAAAACGATCGAGAATGTTCGCCGGTAAATTCAGCGCCTTGCCGATCTCGCGCGCTGCGCTTTTCCCGCGATACGTGATCACGTTCGCAGTCATGGCCGCGCCGTGTTTGCCGTAACGCCGGTAAACTTCCTGGATCACGCTTTCACGCCGATCGCCACTCGGCAGATCGAGATCGATGTCGGGCCAGCCTTTACGGCTCTCGCTCAGGAAACGTTCGAAGACGAGATTATTGCTCACCGGATCGACCGGTGTGATGGCGAGGCAATAACAGACCGCGCTGTTCGCCGCGCTGCCGCGGCCCTGCACCATGACGTTGTGCTCGCGGCAAAAATTCACGATGTCCCAGACGATGAGAAAGTAACCGGCAAATCCGAGCTTGGTGATCAGCGCAAGCTCGAACTCGATCTGCCGCCGCACTTTCGCGCTGATTGCCTCGTAGCGCTGCTGCGCGCCGAACCAGACGATCGTGCGCAGAAACGAATTCATGTCGTGACCGGCCGGCACTGGAAAATCAGGAAAGGCGTAGCCGATGTTCTCGAGTGAAAACTGCAGACGTTCCGCGAGCCGCCCGGTGTTCTCGATCGCTTCGGGGACATCGGCAAAAAGTTCGCGCATTTGCGCGTCGCTCTTCAGATGACGCTCAGCGTTTTGGGACAAGAGTTTGCCCGCGGCGTCGAGGTGGGTGTGCTCGCGAATGCAGGTGAAAACATCGAGCACTTCGCGTCCGGACGGCGTGGCATACTGCGCGCCGTTTGTCGCCAGTAACGGGAGTCGCAACTGCTCTGCCAGATCGAAGAGCTGCTCGTTGCGCCGTTTTTCACCGCGCACGAAGTGTCGCTGCACTTCAACATAAACATGGTCGCGACCTAACAAGCCGGCGAGACGCTCGGCAGTTTGTAATCCGCCGAGCGCAATCAAACCGTCGCCGAATTGCGCCAGCTCGCTCCAGCGAATCGCGCATTGCCCTTTCACTTCGCTGCGTAAATGCGCTTCGGTCAGGAGCGAGCAGAGATTGGAGTAGCCGCCGCGGCTTTCCACCAGCACCGGCACGATCGTGCCGTCTTCCATTGTCAGCTCTGCGCCTGTGATCGGTCGCACGTTGCGCTCGCGCGCTCTGGTGGAGAAACGCTGCGACCCGTAGACGCCATTGCGATCGAGTAACGCCATGGCCGGCATGTGCAGCGCGGCGGCGACGTCGGCTAACTGCTCAGGGTTCGATCCGCCGCGGAGAAAACTGAACGCGCTGCACGCATGCAATTCGACGTAGGGCATAATGATGCGAGCGAAACGCCGTCATCCCGAGCAGAGCGAGGGACCTCTCAAGCTAGGTTTGACGTCACTTTGCGAGGTGCAGTCGAACGTTGTCTGCGAGGTCCCTCGCTCGGCTCGGGATGGCGGCCTGTTAGTCATACACACCATCAACGCGCCATTCCCGGCCATCGTGATGAGAACGACACACTGCGCCGTTCTCCAGCTCGAAATCCCATTCCGAGCGCTGCCACTTCTCTTCCGTCCACCAATCGCCGGATGAAGCGAATGGGCCGGCGTGCGCCACGACCTGCCCCTCCGCTTCCGCACTGCGAATGTGTGCGGGTTGTTTGTCATCGATAAGGACGACCGCGGCTTTTGCGCGGCGAAAGCGGCGTAGCGCGACTGTAGTGTGCGCTGTCCTCAGCGCATCGGGCGAATCTCCGCCGGGGACAGCGGACGCTACAGCATCGAATTCCCATGCGAACGGCTCGATCCGAAATGCGTCGGGCCGATGCGTCTGCTCGAGCACCGCCCTGCCAACGCGATCGTTGCCGATCAGCGCGCTCAGCCGGGCGAGCGTCTCAGCGAGCTGCGCGGGGTTGCGTAATGCAGTTTCGAACAACCCGAATTGCTGTTGCGCGGGTTTCGCCGGTTCGGCCCGTAATGAAACTGCGACGATCGGTGCCTCGGAAGTAAAATTCTCGAGATGCGTTTGCAGCATTCGGAAGAGCAACTCGACGTCGCAAGTCGGCTGCGGAATTTTGAACGTGCGCTCATGAGTATTTTTGTCGCTGAAGCTGATGCGCAGCGTCAGCTCTTTCGCGACCAGATAAACCGCGCCGAGTCGGATGGCGAAGGTCTGGAGAAAACGCCGCAGCATGAAGAGGAGCGGCTCGGCCGTTTCGATTTCCTGTTCGAATTCGAATCCCTCTTCGAAAATTTCCGGCGGCCTGACACGCTTGAGCGGCCGCGTCGTCTGCCCATTGGCGCGCTCCCACAACTGTACTGCGACCGGGCCGAGCCGCTGTGCCAGCTGTTGTTTATCGAGCGCCGCGAGCTGCCCGAGCGACTGAATGCCCCAGGTGTGAAGAACGGAGATGACTGCCAAAATCTCTGCCTTCGCGTCGCCGACCATGACCGAGCATACGCGCAGAGTAGTTATATGTTCAAGTGAACATTAAATGACTTCTACCGGTGCATCCGGCAGTGCTTTCAAGAACGAGCGGCCATACGGCTTTGTCACGATGCGGTTGTCGAGAATGACAACGATCCCGCGATCACCGCGCGTCCGAATCAACCGGCCGACACCCTGCCGCAGCTTTAGGATCGCTTCCGGCAGCGAGTATTCGGTGAAGGCATCGCCGCCACGGGATTCGATCAGTTCCAGCTTCGCTTCGATCAGCGGATGATCGGGCACAGCAAACGGCAGTCGCGTGATGATGACATTCGAAAGCGCTTCGCCTGGCACATCCACGCCCATCCAAAAACTGTCGGTGCCGAAGAGCACACTGCGCGGTGCCGTTTTGAATTCCTCGAGCAACCGGCTGCGCGGCACACCCTGCCCTTGCACGAGCAGATTCATTTTTTGTTCGGCGAAAAAGGAAGCCATCGCATCGACCACCTGCTGCATTCCGCGATAGCTTGTGAAGAGCACGAAGGCTCGGCCTTCGGTTTTCGTGACGAAATGTTTGATCCAATGCGCCAGTGCGTCGCCGTACCCGGCGTCACGCGGATCCGGCATTTTGCGCACGATGAAAAGCTTCATCTGTTTGCGGAAATCGAACGGACTGCCGAGTTGCACCGCTTCGGCGTCAGCCGCGCCGATTCTTTCGCGAAAGTAGGCAAGATCCGGCCGGCCAACGGCCAACGTGGCGCTCGTCATGACCGACGTGCAGTCGTCGCGAAAAATCATGCGGCGAAGCACCGGAGCGATATCGATCGGCGCGGCGTTCAGAGACAGAAAGCGCGCCGTTTTGCCCGTTTGCTCGACCCAGTAGACATGGTTCTCGGCGGTTTGACCGAGAAATGTCGCGACACTTTCACGGGCGTCGCGAATCCGCCGGCCCATCTCCTGTAACTCCGGCTTCAAAAACTCGTCCTCCGTTTTCTTCACCACTTCGGCGATCCGCGCCTGCAACCCGCCGAGTCGCGCCGAAATCATGTCCGGCGCCAGGTCCGGTTCGCGAACACGGAACTCGCGGCCCTTGCGGAATTCGCAGCGTTCCTCAACCGCGGCGAAAAACTTGTCGATGTCGTCGAGCAAGTCCGCGGCAACAGTTACCCCGGCAGCGTCACGCGTGACAGTGAACAGGCCTTTGCGGGTTCGCGGATTGTAAAGCCGCTGCACGGCCGAGCGCAGCCCGTACTGCGACACACCGATCCCGATCTGACGCGAAGCCGTCTGTTCGAGGGTGTGCGCTTCGTCGAAAATCGCGAAGTCGTTCGGAAAAATATAGCCGCTCTCACGTTCTTCGATTTCCGGCTCGTTGCCGAGGAGGATGAAAAACAACGTGTGATTCATCACCACGATGTCGGCCGCCTCGGCCCGGCGCCGCGCGACGTGGTAGAAACATCGCGCATCCATTCCGCACGTTTTCTTGGTGCAGATGTGCGCTTCGCTGCAGACCTGCGCCCAGACTTTCGGATCCGGTTCAATCGCAAGATCGCTGAGCGAACCATCGCGTGTCGTCCGCGCCCATTCAGCGATCCGCACCAGCTCCGACTGTTCCGATGTCGTGAACAGCTCGTTCGCCTGCTGCATTGCGCGATCGAGCCGGCGCGGACAGACGTAATTCTGCCGGCCTTTCATCAGTGCGGCTTCAAATTCGATCGGCAGAATTTTCTGCAGGATTGGAATGTCTTTGTAGAGCAATTGCTCCTGGAGATTGATCGTGTGCGTGGAGACGATCGCCTTCCGTTTTTGCTCCACTGCCAGCAACACGGCCGGCGCCAGATAAGCGATCGATTTCCCGACGCCGGTCCCCGCTTCAATCACGAGGTGACGTTCCTCCTCGAGCGCGCGCGCCACTGCGACTGCCATCCCCTGTTGCTGCGGCCGATATTCGAAGTTCTTCGCCTTCGCGAGCAGGCCAGTCTCCGAAAAGATTGAGCGGACGCGCTCGACAAAATCGCTCCCCAGCGAATCTCTCAAGGCGATCATTTGATTGGATGGTTCGACGCTGTTGTCATTCCGGGCGAAGTCGAGGAATCTCCAGGCCCCGATGGATCTCTCGACTTCGCTCGACATGACAGCGGAGCGTTGTCAGCCGAAACTGTAAGCCCATTCCGCTTTTCTGCCGTGAGACTGCTCGATCGCTACGTCATTCGCAATTTTCTGCAGGCATACGTCTACTGCATCGTGGGCTTCATCTCTATCTGGCTGATCTTCGACATCAGCGACAACATCTCCACCTTTCTGGAAGACCGCGTTTCGTTCG
>JBJMWW010000067.1:0-11077 GCA_045809945.1 Chthoniobacterales bacterium | reverse complement strand
TAGGGCCGCAAATCATCCATCGCGATCCGGTAGAATTCGCCCGCTGCGATGCGCGCGAGATGCTCCCAGCCTTTGCCGCCGCTATAGCTCTGGTAAACACCGCCGTCGTTTCCGATCAGGAGCCGCTGACAAATGCCCGGTTTCGCCGGCTTATTTTTGTCCTCGGGCTTTGGCGGTTTTGGTGCGGGAACGCTGCCTGGTTGAATCGCGAGCGCGTGCTGGTCAGGATGAAGTTTCTCGGAAAGATCTTCGCGAAAATTTCTGCCGCCGTCGTCGGAAACGAGAAGCGCGAAGCCTAACAAGTAGACGCGCTGATCGTTCGCCGGATCGATCCGAATCTGGCTGAAGTAAAACGGCCGCGGATCGAAGTCGCTCACGCGTGTCCATTTCTCGCCGCCGTCTTCGCTGCGAAATACACCGCCGGCCTTGCTGTGAATGTCAGTGAAATCACCGGCGCCGCCTTCGTTGCTCTGCACGACGGCCATGACAATTTTTGGATTGCCCGCGGCAACCGACAGGCCGATGCGGCCGGTTGCGCCGGGCAAACCGTTCGTCAGTTTCTTCCAGCTACCGCCGCCGTTCACGCTTTTGTAAATTCCGCCGAGGTCCTGGCCGCCGGTCAGGTCCAGGCCGAATGCGAAACTCCACGGTGTGCGTCGGCGCGCGTACATGGCCGCATAAACGACATCGGGGTTCGATGGATCGATCGCAACGTCGACGCACCCAAGCACTGCGTTCTGCGGAGCGGGCGCTTGCAACACCGCTTTCCACGTTTTGCCGCCGTCCATCGTTTTGAAAAGGCCGCGTTCGCCACCGTCGGCCCAGAGATTTCCGCCGGCGGCAACGTAGGCGGTATCAGGATTCGTCGGATGTGCGACGATCCGGCCGATCACGCGGCTGTTGTCGAGTCCGACGTGCTCCCACGAGCTGCCGCCGTCGACGGAGCGGTAAACGCCGTTCCCCCACTCCGCCGTGTTGCGATCACTCGCTTCACCCGTCCCGACCCCCACCACATCCGTGTTCGACGGCGCGATCGCAACGGCGCCGATCGATTGCACCGCTTCCTTGTCGAACACGGCATCGAACGTCACACCGTTGTCAGCGGTCTTGAACAAACCGCCGGTGCTAAAGCCGACGAAGAAGACCGCCGGATTGCGCGGATCAATTGCGATCTCCGAGACACGCCCGCCAGGTGTCGCAGGACCGATCGAGCGCGCCTTTAGATTTTTGAACAGTACCTCGTTGAGCTGCGGAAGCGCCGGCGATCGTTCGAGCACGGGAGTTTCGCGCGCCTGCTCCGGCGGACGGCTCTCAGGCGGAGCCGACGGCTGCTGTTGAGCGTGCAATGCAATTGCCGAAGCAAGGAACAGAGAAAGAACGAATCGACGCATCCGCCAATTTCCAGTGAGGGGCCGCGCTGTAAAGCCGCCGGTCAGAGCGCGAGGTTACGGCACAACGATTACGCGAATGATTTTGTCGAGACGCGGGAAATCGCGGTCGAGCCCGGCGTTGCCTTGAGCGAAGATTTTGTCTTGTTTGCCGCCGCGCATACCGCCGCCGGCGTTCTCGCCGTAGCCGGAGTAGAGCTGATCGACGATTTCCATTTCCCTGGTGACTCTGCCGATTGGGGCGAAACCCTGCGAGTCGAGCTTGGTGTTGTCTACGAGATTAATGAAGAACTGCGTCGTGCGGGCGTTTGGTCCGGTCATCGCGTAGGCAACGCTGCCGCGGACATTGCTCTCACGAACCGGATCGTCTGGAATGCTTTCGTTGCGCCAGAGCTGCGCGATGCGCGGATCGCCCGCGATGCCAAACTGTGCGATGAAACCAGCGCGGACACGGAAGAACCGTGAGTCGTCAAAAAATCCGGCGCGCACCAGATTGTAAAACCGATCAACTCCGCGCGGCGCCCACGCGCGATGCGCTTCGATCACGAATTCGCCTTTGTTCGTCTGAAATTTCGCCTGAAAAACTTCAGGCGCCGGTGTGGACCAGAATGTGTTGCGCGGGTTATCCAGAACTGAGTTGCCAGCGAAGCTTGTAACGGCGACGAAGAGAATCAGGATGAAAGCCGACCTGGGAATGCGTAAACGCACGACGACGAGATGATCATTCGCGAAAAGGAACCGGCCAATCTCGAAATGACATTTTCGTCGCTCGAGAATCGCATTACGCCGAACGAAAATTTCTACGTCCGTTCGCATTTTCCCGTGCCGAAAATCGATTCCGACACGTGGCGGCTGTATATCGAAGGCGCCGTTGCGCAGCAGCATGAGTTCACCCTCGACGAGCTTCGTGCGCTGCCGAAACAAACCACGGAAATGACGATGGAATGTGCGGGCAATAGCCGCGTCTTTCTCGTTCCGAAAGCGAAGGGAGTGCAATGGGAACTCGGCGCGGTAGGTAACGCGCAGTGGAGCGGCGTGTTGTTGCGCGATGTCCTCGCAGCGGCTGACCTGCGCGACCAAGCTCGTCACATCGTGCTCGAGGGCGCAGATCGCGGGCCGATTGCCGAACCGCCGCGACCGGGCGGCGAAATCCATTTCGCGCGCAGCATTCCACGCGGGAAGGCGCTCGACGATGTGCTCCTCGCTTACGAGATGAATGGCGAGCCGCTCTCGCCGGCGCACGGTTTTCCGCTGCGCGCGATTGTGCCGGGCTGGTACGGAATGGCGTCGATCAAGTGGCTGCGGCGGATCGTCGCGCTTGACCGCGAATTCGACGGCTACTACGAGACGGTCGATTACGGTTATTGGCGACAGGACGCCGCCGGTCCGGTTCTCATTCCGTTACGAGAGATGCAGGTGAAATCGCAAATCGCGCGGCCGGCGATGGGTGAGAAAATTTGCGCGGGTTCGCTCTATGAGATCTCCGGCGCAGCGTGGACGTCGGAAGCCGACATCACGCGAGTCGAGATCACCGCCGACGAAGGAAAAACGTGGCAGGAAGCAACGCTTCTGAGCGATTCGCTACGGAATGCATGGCGGCTTTGGAATATGAAATGGCAAGCGCCGCAAACGCGCGGCAACTACACGCTTCGCTCGCGCGCGACTGATTCGTTAGGCCGATCGCAGGCGCTGCACCACGATGCGAATCGCGGCAGTTACATGGTTAATTTTTGCCTGCCGATCGAGATCGAGGTCGTATAATCGGATGCGATGCACGCACCACTAACAACTGCCACCGCGCTGGACGAGTTGATCGCCGGAGTGCGCGATGTGGTGCGGCGCGACCTTGATGCCGCCACGACAGGCGCTGCAGTTGCCGACGTGTTGCGCGAGTTTATCAGTCGCGCTGATTTGCTTGCACCGGAACAAATCGCTCCGGATCCGAGCGGTTATCGGCAACACATTCTATACGTCGAACCGGACGGGTGTTTTTCCATCGTCGCGCTGGTCTGGTTGCCCGGACAAGCGACGCAGATTCACGATCACGTATCGTGGTGCGTTGTCGGCGTGTATCGCGGCCAGGAGCAGGAAACCACTTACGAGCTGCGCGGCGCCGGGCGCGATCCGCATCTCGTCGTCACGGGCGAACATGCAAATCCGACTGGCTCAATCGCGAGTCTCGTTCCGCCGGGTGACGTGCATCGGGTTTGTAACGCCAGCGATGGCGTGGCTGTCTCGCTGCACATTTACGGCGCCGACATCAGCAAACTCGGCAACAGCATCCGGCGGCGATACGATCACGAAGTTCGGTAAACCTGCCGGCCATCCCGAGCGAATGCGAGGGACCTCGCAGGCGTCGTAGCGGCGGCGTCTACTCGGACGCTTGTGCGGTTCCTCGCTACGCTCGGAATCGACAGCGCCAGAGAACGACGCATCGCGGGACTATGGAGTGAAGTCGTGGTCTCGGCCGACCTTCGCGCAGAAGGCGGCAAGCAGGCGCGCCGTGTTCTCGAGATCGTCGAGCGCAAGCAATTCGTTAGGCGTGTGCATGTAGCGCAGCGGCACCGAGAGCAGGCCGGTTGCCATTCCGCCACGCGAAATCTGCATTACATTCGCGTCGGTGCCGGTGCCACGAGCGGCTGACGCAACCTGCACCGGAATTTTCTCTTCGTCGGCGACCTCCATTATCAACTCGAAGACGCGCGGGTTGATGTTCGCGCCGCGGTAAACCATCGGACCTTTGCCGACATGGTAGTCGCCCGCTTTCTTTTTCTCAATGCCGGGTGTGTCGGTGGCATGCGCCACATCGAGGGCGATCCCGACCTGCGCCTCGCTCGAGAATGCGCTCGCAACGGCGCCGCGCAATCCGATCTCTTCCTGCACCGTCGAAACACCAATCACGCACGATTGAACCTCGCGACCGTGCAGCAAGCGCAGCACTTCGGTCACGATCCACGTGCCCATTTTGTTGTCGAACGCCATCGAGACGGCACGCTCGTTGGCCAATTCGATATAGGGCTGAACGAAGACACCGGCGTCACCGTACGCGACCAGCTTGAGCGCCTCGGCCTTGTTGCGCGCGCCGATGTCGACATAGACATCGTGAATTTTCGGTACCTTCTTTTTGTCCTCATCATCCATGAGGTGAATCGCCTTGCGACCGACCACGCCCGGTACGAAGCCGTTCTTTTTCGTCATGATCGTGACGCGCTGCGACGTCGCGACCACCGGATCGACGCCGCCGATTGGATCGATATGGAGAAAGCCGTCGTCGGTGATGTAATTGACGATGAAGCCAATCTGATCGCAGTGGCCGGCGAGCATGATGCGCGGCGTGCCGTTAGGATTGCGAATGCCGAAGACGTTCCCCATCAGGTCGGTCCGCAGTTCGTCGCACCACGGCCCAATGCGATCGCGCACGATCTGTTGCACGTTCTGCTCGTAGCCGGACGGGCTCGGTGTCTCGACGAGTTGGCGCAGAAAATCTTTGCTGTCGCTATTCATTGCTTCTGAAGCTGTAGGGGAAGCTGTTAGCTTCCCTTTCTTCGAATGCAACAGCGGCGGGAGCCCAACAGCTTTCCCGACAGAGTTCCGCTAGGGCGAATCTTTCAGCTTGTAAGCTTCGCCCAGAGCGATCCCAGTCGTGTCGTTTACGCCGCGCAAAATCGCGGTGTAGTTCGCCGAGGGCAATCGCAACAAGATCGCCGGCTCGCGATTGTCGCTCGGAGCGAGACCCGTCGCCTGAATTTCTGATGCGTTCGCCGCATCGCGCCAATTGTCGTTGCTCATGAGCAATACGCCATCCTTATCGCGCAGCTCCATGAAGGGATCCTGCAATGCGTCTGGAAACTTCGCGTTTAATTCCGGCCCGATACCGCGGAAAAGTATGCGTTGCGGCGTACCACCGCGCATGATGATTCCGTCGATCAAAACGTTGTCGCCCGTCAGCACGTCCGCGCGTACGGACAGATTGCCCAGTTCGGATCCACTGTTCGGTGTCATGTCGTAGACTTCGGCAAGTCCCACGCCGGTCGAGCCATTCGCACCGCGCACGACCGCGGTGTAATTGGCCGACGGCAATGTCATTATGACAGCCGCTTCACGATCGTCGCTTGGGGCAAGGCCACTCGCCTGGATCTCCTGCTCCTGAGTCGAGCGCCAATTGTCGTTCTGCGCGATGATCGCGCCGCTATTGTCGTGCAACTCAAGATATGGATCATCCATTCGGCCCGGCACCGGTGTGCCGTTGGTATTCAGTGAAGGGCCAAGCGCGCGAACGACGACGCGCTTCGAGCGTTCGCCAGCGATGATGAACCCGCTGATCGAAACGTGATCACCCGTGAGCACATCGGCGCGTCCCGAGATATTCAGGAGCTGCACGTTGACAGGTGTTGCAGTTGGACTGGGGGTCGGTGTTGGACTCGGAGTCGGTGTTGGGCTCGTGGGCGAACTCGTGGCGGAGGGAGTGGGTGACGCGGTGGGACTCGCCGTCGGAGTCGGACTCGTCTGCACGGCGACACAAAGCGGCGAAGTGGGGGCGGTGAGACCGAGCGGGCCAGACTCTTGTCGCGCGTAGACCGGATGCGACGGCAACGGAACGTCGTCGCCCTTCGCATTCTTTATCGTGGAGGCGTCATCGGCGTAAACGATGTTTGCCAAACCATCCGGGCCGATCGCCACCTGGAAGAAATCGAGCAGGCTGCGCGTGCCGCTGCCGCAGAGCAGGCCCTCGTTACAAATCACGCCATAGTGATTCACGTGGTCGCTGGCCTGGCTGATCGTGAAAACGGGCTCACGATCCGCGGCGTTAAGCGACTGTGCGAACTGCACCGTCCACGGCACCTTCTTGTCGCCGATCGCGACGACGTTGGGGTCGACATTCGCTGGCGTTGCGTAAAACACAATTTCGACGCGGTTCACGTCACCCGCGGCGACCCACGGCATGAGGGCCGCGCCCGAGCCAACGCTGACAAGAAACGGCCCGTAAAATGTCTGACCGTGATCGTGTGACGCAGCGAACCAGACGCCGTACTGATTAGTGCGCGAGTTATTCATCGCCCAGGCGACATACACGTTGCCCGCCTTGTCGATGGCGCCGGCCGGAAAATCGTTAGCCGCGTTTGTGCCGAAGGTCTGCGTCCCTGCCGGCGGCGCCGGCGTGGTCGGCGAATCGATAACGCCTTTGAAGACCGGGAAGTCTGTGAACGGGCCGGGCGGCAGACCGGCCGTGGTCACTCCTGGTCCTGTCGCCTCCCAAACGTTCGGTAGTTTGCCGAACGGCGGACGATCAGCATTCGTCTTGATGGTCGACGCACAGAAGATGCCGTAGACCTGATGCGTTTTTTGATCGACGAAAACGGGACCCGGATTAGTACTCGGGAAAGTAGAATCGGGTGGCAGAATCAACTCCGGTGCTGTGATGCCGTCGGCCGGCGGCGACCACACCGTGTCATTCGTCAGCGCGTGGAACCGGATCGCTTCGCTCGCCAACTCGTGATCCATTTCGTAGATCGTCACGTCGCTGCTGGTTGGCGCGCGGTCGCCGTAAAACCACTGGCGATCGGATGAAATCGCTACATCACCTGCAGCGCCAGCGGGTCCGGGCTTGAACCAATTCCGGCCGCCGTCGGTAGATTCACGCACGTGAACACTCGACAGCCCGAGATCGCCAAAATAAATCGGATCAGGCTTTCCCGCTGTCGGGGGGAACGGCAAAATTTCCTCGTCGCCACCGGTCAGGCCGGGTTCATCTGCGACCGGATTTACCGGCGGCTGAAAAGTTTTGCCGAGATCGACCGAACGCCAGAAGAACGGATTGCCCGGAGCGGTGGTGTAGATGCAGTTGTGCGAATCGACTTTGATTCCCGGCTCCGCTCCCGCTCCGACTGATCCGGGCGTTGGCGACGGACTGCTCGCCGGCGGCGGCATTGGCACGTTGGCAGCGAACCTGGCGGACGGCGGACCATTTGGCGGAGCGTAAGCGCTGGGACCAGCGGTCTGTTTGGTGAACCACGTTTTCCCGTCGCCGAACGTGTCGGTCTTATTCACCGTGTCGGTAAACGCGATGTTCGCGTTGCCGTCCGGATCGAGCGTGATCTGATAATATTCGGCCAGCGCGCGATTGCCGGTGCTGCCGCAGGCGCCGCCCTTCAAGCAAATATCCTGATTATGCACGATCTGCGAGACCGCTTGTGCCTGCTTGAATGTCGGAGTAGGCGCGGTGGCGTTTGTAGTTTGGGCAAAATAAACATGCCAGTCGGTCTTCTCAGTCGATTGGGTGATGCTCGAGCCGTACCACGTGAGATCGACAACGCCGGGACTGCCGGCAGCGATCCACGGCAGAATCGCATACGAGGTCTCAGCTCCGCTGTTCACCTGCACGGCTGGCAACCAGCTCGCTCCCTGGTTCACTGAACTCATCAGGAAAACTTTGCAGTTGGAGCTATTCTGCGAGGTGGAGTTGTAGTCGCAGCGGCTAAACGCGATATGAACATTACCACCGCGATCCACCGCCATCGCCGGAAAGACATTGCCAACGTCGGTGCCGGCCGGTCCCTGGTACGCCTTGCTCATGCTCCACGTCGCGCCGCCGTCCGTGGACTTGAGGAACCAGAGCTCAGCGCGCGTGTGGCCGTTCAGTTCCTGCGGCCGGAAGGATGTGTAAATATTGCCGTTATACGGGTCGACAACCAGATTGCCTTCCCGACGCGCTGTCACCTCGCTGGTTGCGTCGAACGTTGGCACCTGTTGCGGGAAGGTTTTGCCGCCGTCAGTCGATTTCGCGACGAAGATCACGTTTGAGGCGTTCGCACCGGCCGCCAGAACTTGCCGGTAACTCATGTAAACCGTCTGCGGTCCGTAGGCTGCAACCCACTGGCGGTCGTCTGACGGAACTGCCGCGGCGACTGGATTGACTTCCCACTTCTGGCCCGGCTCGGCTCCGCCCGTCCCGCCGTCGTAGGAGGCGGACATCGTGACGCTTCCGAGCCAGAGACTCGAGACGTACAAATACCCGCCGCTGCTTACGTCGATGCTATCGTCACCGCCGCCGAGTCCGGCGTCATTCGTGCAGGTGCCGGGGACCGGACATTGGGCACCGTCTGGTTGGCCGAGATAGGTGAAGGACGCTCCTTTATCTGTCGATTTCCAGAGGTCCACGCCAGCCGGCACTCCTTCGATGGCGGTGACGTAGATGTTGCCGAAAAGGTCAACTTTGATCTCCGGCTCGACATCTTGGAAACCGAGCGGAAGTGGTGCGTTTGGGAGCAGTTGTTTCGGAGCCGAAAAGCTAAAATCGGCCGTCGCGTACTTGGCCGTTCGCTCGGTCGGGACCGACTCGGCATTTGATCCAGAAATTATAAGAGCGCTGGCGAGTAAGACGCCAGCGAGAGCGACGAGCAACGTCGCCCCGATCGTCGCAAAGGCTCGATCGCGCGAAAACATTCGCAGTAATTCTAGATACGAATGCCAGCCTGGTGCCGGACTTACGAATTGACGCCGCCGCAGAATCTCGTAGCGCAGTTCCAATGCACATTCTCGTGGTCGACGACGATGTCACGCTGACCCGCCACGTAACCGCTGCGCTGACGGAAGCGGGCC
Organism: Chthoniobacterales bacterium; assembly: GCA_045809945.1. Classification (GTDB taxonomy): domain Bacteria; phylum Verrucomicrobiota; class Verrucomicrobiia; order Chthoniobacterales; family UBA10450; genus CADDYX01. Next base: position 2,090 of record JBJMWW010000067.1, on the reverse strand, counting down.
ACGACCCGGTGGCAAAGCATGATGGAGAAACCGCGCTCGGCGAAGCGCTCGGCACGCCGGCGTTCGATTTGATCGTGCTAGATGTCGGTCTGCCGAGAATGAATGGGTTCGACGTTCTGCGAAAACTGCGCTCCCGAAAGATTACCAGTCGCGTCCTGATGCTGACCGCGCGCGGCGAAGTCGGTGACCGCGTGACCGGGCTGCAGCTCGGCGCCGACGATTACCTGCCGAAGCCATTCGCGATGCAGGAACTCGTCGCCCGCGTCTCAGCCCTCAGCCGTCGCTATGCCGAGGAACCAAGCATGGTCCTGCGCGTCGGCGATCTCGAGCTGAACCTCGCCGACTCATCCGTTTGCCGCAGCGACCGACCGATCGAGCTTTCTTCGCGCGAGCTCACCTTGCTCAAAGTCTTCATGCGCGAACCGGGCCGCGTCTTTACGCGGACGGAGTTGTGTGAGCGAGTCTGGGAACGCGAACACGAATACGACACCAAGCTGGTCGAGGTCTACGTTGGTCGTCTCCGCAAAAAGCTCGGCAATCCGCCGTTGCTCGAGACCGTCCGTCATACCGGCTACGTCATTCGCGAGCCCGAATAGCATTCCGAAATCGACAATCAGCATTCGAAATTCGAAATTCATTTTGAGTGCCTGTAGCTCAACCGGATAGAGCTTCTGACTTCGGATCAGAAGGTTGGGGGTTCGAATCCCTCCAGGCACGCGCTTGCAGTCGATGATGAACAACGACAGAGAAACGCGGATCGGACTTGATGGATTGACGAGTGAAATCGAGCTCACCTTGATCAGCATTATTCAGGGTGTGGCGTTGAGCTTTCTGGTCGAGCGCGCGAATTCTGCGCTTTCGTTACGCGACATCACGCCGTGGCTCTACGTCGCCACCGGCTTGCTCGTGATCCTGATCTTCTGGTCGCGCTCGGTTCTTCACACGCTCACGCTGATTCGCTGGCCGCTCGAGTTCGTGCACAATTTTCTCTACATCACCTGCGCGCTCGGCGAATCGATCCTCTTCACCCGTCTGCAAAGCCCGCGCGCCTGGTTCGCGCTCAGCGCCGTTTTCGCCGTCGTCATTTGGGTCTTGTTCGTCGTCGACCTGAGGATGATCGCTGCGCGCTGCCGCGACAGTACCGGTGAAGCTGGGACGCGGCTGTGCGAGGCTGTTCGGCGCGACCAGTGGTTGAATATCAAGCTGCTCTTGCCCGCGCTCTTTCTCTTTAACGCGGCCTGCACGATTGCAATCTCAAGGTGGCCGGAGGTCTTCATCGTCCGCGGCGCTCACGGATATCTGATTGCAATCAGCTTCGCCGCGCTTGCCGGCTATCTTGTTTACGTCGTTCGCCTGTACAACCGGCTCGCACCTCTGGTCGGTGCGGTTCGGAACGAGTGGTATGCGAGCAATGCTTGACGCGACCAATCTTCGGGCGCACGAGACGCGAGCCCCATGTTTTACCAAATTCTCTCACTCGTCGGCGCCGCGGTAATCCTCACCGCCTACATCGGCCTGCAGGTCGGGCGGTTCACGCAAAAGGATCGTTTGTTTAACGCCATGAACTTTCTCGGCTCGGCCATGTTGACCTGGGTCGCGCTGGAGGACTGGCGCATCGGTTTCATCGTCCTGGAAGGCGCGTGGGCGTTGCTCTCAATTCCCGGAATGTTCCGGCGTCGAATCGCAGCGTGAACGCGGAGGCATCGCGTTGCTGAGCACGTGGAATCGAGGTTTGCCGCTCCCCGCTGTCGCTGTCATCATCGGTCGGTGACAACTTCAGCGATCGTCGTTAACCCGCCTGTTTTCGCTCACCGTTGGCACAATCTCCTCCATTGATGAAAGCGATCGCACACCGAAACGGCTCGACGCCCGCGAAGCACTCAGCCGTGCCCACCATCGATCAGGTGATGATCGAGGAACGGGCGGGCGCGTTCGCGAAACGCAGCATCAAGACTTCCGCAAAACTGGAGGGGCTCAAGCTTGCCATCTCGATGATGGACCTGACTACGCTCGAGGGGAAAGACACTCCGGGAAAGGTCGCGTTCCTCTGCCGCAAGGCGATGCAGCCGCTCGACCCGCGCTACAACGTG
>JBJMWW010000066.1:0-7279 GCA_045809945.1 Chthoniobacterales bacterium | reverse complement strand
TCGGCCTCGAAGCCGATCTGCATCCGACGCCGGGTCACCCGGTCGTTTGGGCACGCAACAAACACGAAGCTGGCCGCAAGACGGTCATGATTTACGGGCATTACGATGTCCAGCCGCCCGACCCGCTCGATTTGTGGGACTCGCCGCCATTCGATCCGGTTTTGAAGAATGGCTATGTCTTCGCCCGCGGCGCGACTGATAACAAAGGCCAGATCCTCGCGCACATTCTCGGTGTTCAGGAAGCGCTCGAACAAAACGGCGAGTTGCCGGTGAATCTGCATTTCGTGATCGAAGGAGAAGAAGAAATCGGCAGCGGCAACCTCGGCAATTTTCTCTCGCAGAATAAGGAGGCACTGAAATGCGACATCGCTCTTGTTTCCGACACCGGAATGATTGCCCAGAACACGCCGACATTGAGCTACGGATTACGTGGCGTTGTTGGAATGGAAATCAAAGTCAGCGCCGCGAAGATGGATTTGCACTCCGGCATCTTCGGCGGCGCGGTGGGAAATCCAATCACCGCCCTCGCCCAAATGATCGCAACCTTGCACGACGAGAAAAGGCGCGTCGCGATCGACGGTTTTTACGACAAGGTGCGCCCGCTCGAAGAGTGGGAGCGGGAAGCGTGGCGTAAACTGCCCATCGATCCCGATGCCGAAATGTTGAAGGAAACCGGCGTACCGGAATTGGTCGGCGAAGAGGGTTACAGCACGGTTGAGCGCATCTGGGCCCGGCCCACCGCGGAGTTGAACGGTATCGGTGGTGGATACCAGGGAATGGGAACGAAAACGGTGATTGCGAGCCAGGCGTTCGCCAAGATCACATTCCGATTGGTTCCGGATCAGGATGGCGACGACATCGTGAAACTTGCAGCGCGCCATTTCGAGAAACACACACCGCGCGGCGTGAAGCTCGAGGTTACGCCTGGCCACAGCGGTCCGTGGTATCTGACCGATCCGAATTCTGCGTTCGGCAAAGCAGCGCAACGCGCGATGCGGGAAGCCTTCAGCGGCAAAGAACCCGCGTTGATTCGCGAAGGCGGCAGCATTCCGATCGTGTCGCAGTTCCGCAGTATTCTCGGTGTCGAAACATTGCTCATCGGGTTTGCGCTGCCGGATTGCCGTGCCCATTCCCCAAACGAGAATTTCCCACTCGAAAATTTCGATGCCTGCATCCGGCTGAACAAAGCCGTGCTACAGGAACTGTCGCGGTGATTGGGCGGCTGGTCGCGATTGTGCTTGCGGCGAGTATCGTCGCCCCGGTTGCGCACGCTCAGACACTTCCGGGTACGCTGAAGAAAATCTTCGCGTCACCGACACCCGCGCCTAAGCGGAAAAAACGAAAGTCCAGCTCAACCGCGGCGAAGGAAAAGAAGAGCAGTCCTACGCCGACTCCTTCACCGTCCTCCGCGCACAAACGGAAAACAGAAACCGAGGACGCATCATCACCGACACCGACCGCTGAACCATCTGCGTCGCCGCATTCGAAACGGAAAAAGCAGTCTCAGGAAAGTCCAACGCCAACCCCGGAAGCATCACCGACCCCGGAGCCCTCTGCGTCGCCGCATTCGAAACGCAAAAAGAAATCCGCGGAGACTTCGCCGACGCCGAGCCCTTCAGAGACACCCACGGCTACGCCTTCGCCGTCGCCTTCCATCGCTCCACCGCCCGAGAAAAAGAAAGGCGCGCCAGCCACAGTTCCACCCGAGCAAATTCGCGAATACTCCGACTACCCGGCGAACGTGCGCAAGATCGCCGACCTGTCGCTCGATCTCACCCGACGCAATCTCGATTACAAATACGGCTCGGCCGATCCGGCGAATGGCGGCATGGATTGCTCCGGATTTGTCTATTACGTGCTGACGCAAAACGGCGTACCCGGTGTGCCGCGCGATTCGAGTCAGCAATACGTTTGGGCGCGCAAAGCCGGAACGTTCCGTGCGGTGAACAGCCGGAAGGACGATTCGTTCGAGCTCGATGAGTTGCGCCCCGGGGATCTGCTTTTCTGGACCGGCACCTATTCGATCGAGCGCGACCCGCCGATTACGCACTCGATGATTTATCTTGGACGCGAGAAGGGGAGCAACAAGCGCATCATGGTCGGCGCGAGCGACGGCCGTGTTTACAACGGCGAATCACGTTTCGGCGTCAGCGTTTTCGATTTCAAAATCGGGCAACCGCCGCGCGACAACGACGCGAAACTGCACCCGATGTTCATCGGCTACGCACGCATTCCCGAGCTGCCACAGTGATCAGCTGAGGTGCTGCGTCAGCAGAATCGCGACGACAAACAGGATCATCAGCAGAACGATGACGATCTGCTCACGTCGTGTGAGTACGAAGGCCTGCCAGGGCCGTTTCATCGCATCGCGTAACGAATCGGATCTTCGATGCCGGCATCGGCGAACCCTTTCAGCCGCAACCGACACGAATCGCATTCGCCGCAGGCCGCGCCATCGGCGGCTGGATCGTAGCAACTGTGCGTGAGTGAAAAATCGACTCCGAGCTGAGTGCCTCGTTGAACGATTTCCGCTTTCGTCATCGCGATAAGCGGAGTGCGGATGCGAAATTCGTCGCCGGAAATTCCTGCGCGTGTGCCGAGATTCGCAGCTTTTTCGAATTGCCTGATGAACTCCGGCCGGCAATCAGGATAGCCGCTGTAATCGAGCGCGTTTACTCCGATGAAAATATCGCGCGCGCTGAGCACTTCCGCCCACGCCAGAGCGTAGGAGAGAAAAATTGTGTTCCGTGCGGGTACGTAGGTAGTGGGAATTCCATGACCGATCGCCGCGCGGTTTTTCGGCACGTCGATGTTGTCGGTCAGCGCTGATGTGCCGAAGGCACGCAAATCGATTTCGACAGTTCGATGCTCGATAACGCCGAGCGACCGCGCGACTCGCCCCGCAGCTTGCAACTCAACGGCATGACGTTGTCCGTAGGCGAACGACATCGCGTAGCAGTCCAAACCTTCGGCGCGTGCTATGGCCAGCGTCGTTGCCGAGTCGAGTCCGCCACTCAGCAGAACGACGGCGCAACTCATTCCGGATAGGTCGCGCGAACCGTCAGAGCGATGCCGCCGCGCGCGGAAAACTCGGCGACGATTATCGCTTCCCGCGGCGAACAGGCAGCGACGAAATCGTCGAGAATCCGATTCGTCACGGCCTCATTGAAGGCGCACTCGTTTCGATATGACGCGAGATAGAACTTCAGCGACTTGGTCTCCACGCAGACTTTCTTCGGGACATATTCGATCGTGATCTGCGCGAAGTCGGTTTGCCCGGTCACCGGACAGAGCGAAGTGAAGTCCGCTGTTTCGAGCCGGATGCGGTAGGGCCGTTTCGCCGGATTCGGAAAGGTCTCGAGCTGCGCAGCCGCAGGTGATTTCGGCAGCTTCCTTTCGCTGCGGCCGAGGAGTGTGAGTCGTTCGTTAGTTCTTTTTTTCACTCATGCTCGCGCTCCTAATCGTGCTCGTAATCGATCATGATCACGATTACGAGCAGGAGCAGGAGTAATCAATCCGGCTGGCGCAGCATCGGGTTATTAAAGGCGCGTTCGCGGTCGCCATTCTTGCCGTAGTTCCAGTAATCGACCTTCAGGTTGCGCTTCATTTTGAGATGACTTCCGTCCGCCGCGGTCCACTCACGAAGCAGATAGGGAAATTGGCTGTCGAGTCGAAACTGATCCGTCCCACCGGCGTGTTGCACCGTCACATTAATGCTTTTCTCGGTCGAAACGAAGGAGAGCTTCGCCGGTTTGAATTCGAATTTGTCTTTCTTTGAATTGATCACGCTCTGCCCGAGCTGCACTTCGGTTGCACCATTCGGCTTGCGAAAATCGAACGTGCGGACGCGAAACGCGAGCTCGTCGTAAAACCACGTGTTCTGCGGCAGCGCGACCGGCTCGCTGCCTGTGCTCATACCATCCGAGTAAGTTCGGTATTCGTAGCTCATCACATCCGCAGCGCGCCGCGCTTCTTTGTAGGCATTACCGATACTGTCGTTACTCGTCAGGGTGAACTTTAACAGCTGACCGTTATCGACGCGCCAGAAGTTCGAATGCATCTGCTGACAAAAGTACAGGCCGGTCGGGATGTGTAAGATCTGGTTCAGCTTCAACACGGCGATTGCGTCAGGGCGCGGCTGGCCCTCCTGCTTCACGAACTGTTTCGGATCGAATGCTTCGCGCACCAGAATGTGCGTCACCTCGCATGGGCGGGGCTGCCCATCGCGGACGATTTGCGCGTCGTAGATGTTGAACTCCGCCTTGCCGTCACCCCAGTAGCTGTTGTTCTGGATGAAATCGTTCGTGAGCTGCGCATGTGCGCTCGAGGCACTGGCGAAGAGCAGCGCGGCAAACAGGCGATTCACTGATTTGATCACGCGTACTCGCTAGCGCGAAAAGCGCGTTCTGTCATGTCGAGCGCAGCCGAGACATCCTCGTGCAGCAAAAGCACGGAGATTCCTCGACTTCGCTCGGAATGACAGCATCGTGACTCGATGGCTGAAGGAGTCGCCAATCCACGCGTGATCGACGCCTTCGGCTTCGATCAACAAAAGGGCGAGGTGCTCCTCGTCATGCGCGAGGCGCGACCGTGGAATGGCGGTGACGAGCAGTTGCACGAGCTGCAGGAGAAATTCAATGCTTACGCTTCGTTCATCCTCGACGGCGAAATGCTCGACTCACATCCGGAGTTCGCGCGCAAATCGGTGAAGATCGAGCTGCGGACGGACAGCATGCCAGATGAGCGCGCTCTGGCATTGATTGAAGTGATTCACGATCAGCTCGCGCTTCAGGAAATCAGCGTTGAAGTCGTCGTGCGCGAGAAAGGCTGCGGCAGCGGCTGCACCTGTCACGGCGACTGAGCGAGATTGTCTGTAGGGGAAGCTGTTAGCTTCCCACTCAAGGCGACTCGAAATCCGCAGGAAGCTAACATCTTCCCCTACAGCTTTTACGACTCCCGCGCGACTTCGCGCGCATTCTTGTCTTCCCGCAACCCAAGAAACGTCGCGTGTCGCAGCAGGCCGTAGCTGGTCCATTCGGCGAATCGCACCTGCGCGACCAGCTTCGATTTCAGCCATCTCAGCTTCTTCATGTCGTCGGCCGTGACGCCTTCGCCGAAATGGCTCTTCTTGCTGCTCGGCAGATTTGCGAACGGACACTTATCGGTTCGGAGCGGCACTAGTTTCTCCATCAACGCACGTCGTGACGCAGGATTAAATCCCTGGCGCACCTTGCCCGCGAAGATCAGCTTCCGGCCTTCGTAGTAGCCGACGAGCAGTGACTGAAAGATCGCGCCGTCGGGATTGTAGCCGCCGATGACGAACTCCTGTGCAAGACCGAGCCGCAACTTCAACCAGGCGCTTGTTCGGCCACTCGGTTGATAAGGCGAATCGCGTCGTTTTGCGATCACGCCTTCGAGACCCGCGCTCTGGATCGATTCGATGATTTCATCGGGATCGCCCTTTAGCTCCGCGCTATATAATAGAGGCGAACCGGCAATCGCCCGCTTCAACTCGGCTTTGCGTTTTTCAAGTGGCTCGCGCTTCAGATCGCGTCCGTCGAGATGCAGCAGATCGAACGCGTAGTAGACGATCTGCCACTCGCGGCCTGACGAACCGCGATTCTGCAGCATCTGAAACGACGGCTTGCCTTGCGCATTCACCGCCACCACTTCGCCATCGATGATCGCCGTCCCGGCTGAAATCGCAGCGACCGAATCGCGCACCGTCGGGAAATCCGAGTTCAGCGGCCGATCCTTCAGCGACCGCAACTGCACATCATCGCCCGCCTTGATGGCCTCGACGCGATAGCCATCCCATTTCACTTCGTAAATCCATTCGTCGCCTGCCGGCAATTTCTCGACCGGCGTCGCCTTCATCGGTGCAACAAACTTCGGTCTTGGTACGGATGCACGCTTGGGCCGTTCGCGGCGCGCTCGGCGGTCGCGTCCTGCCTCGGGCTTCGACGTTGAACGTTGGATGTTGGGCGTTCCGCGTTTGCTCGATTGTTCACCCCGATTGCTCTCCCAAACTGCAGCTCGTTCCGACGCGATCGTTTCCATCGTGCGTCCGCTAATCGCGGAAAGCTCAATCTTCTTTGCCGAGATTCGCCGGGCCGACTCGCCGCTTTTAACCAGCAACCACTTCGTTCGCTCGCCTTCCGATTCGCCGCGGGTCAGCGTCCACTCGCCTTTCAGTTTCTTTCCGCTCAGAAAAATCTTCAGCGCACCTTTCCAATAGTTGCCCTCGATGACGTCGTAGGTGCCGATATCCCAAACCATGACCGTTCCGCCGCCGTATTCGCCCTCCGGGATGATCCCTTCGAACGCTAGATAGTCGATCGGGTGATCCTCCGTATCGAACGCGCTGTGGACTTCGCCCTCGTCGAGCGGCACGCCTTTCGGTACCGCCCACGATTTCAACACGTCGTGCATCTCGAGCCGGAAATCGTAGTGCAAATGCGACGCCGCGTGTTTCTGCACGACGAACCGGCGTCGTCCGCCCTGTCGGCTGCTGCGCGGAGTCTCCGGCTTCGGCTCGCTCGTTTTGTCGAAATGGCGTTTCGCGTCGTAATCGCGAAGCGTGGCAGGGACGCTGCGCTGCGGCGTCCGCGGTCGGCGCAGCGCGCCGACGCTACCGAAAGCAGCCGGCAGCTTCTGCTTCAGTTTCAACACTGGTGCGAAGAGATCGCCCAGCCTGCCGATGCGTTTCAACGCATCGCCCGGCGTGAAGTACAAAGCGTCGCGATCGCGTTTCTCGATCTCGCTCCATTTCACCGGCATCGAGACGAACGGGCGATCGCGTTTCGCGCGCAGCGAGTAAACGCCGACCGTCGTTTTGTGATCCGCGTTCTGGCTCCAATCGACGAATACTTTGCCGACACGCAGATTTTTCGACATATCGGCCACAACGCGCTTCGGATGTTCGCGCTCGAGTAGCTCGGCGACGGTGCGCGCGAATGACTGCGTCACGTCGTAAGTCACTGGCGTGTTGAGCGGCACGTAAACCTGAACGCCTTTTGATCCTGACACTTTCGCGAACGACTTCAGCTTCAGTCCGTCGAACACATCGCGAAGAAGCAGCGCGATATCGCAGCAGTCCAAAATGTCCGCGCCTTCACCCGGATCGAGGTCGAAGACGACTGATGTCGGTTGCTCGATCTTCGGCGCGCGATGCAGGAATGGGTGCAGTTCGAGCGCCGCGATGCTCGCGCACCAGGCGAGCGTCTTCGCGTCATTGATCAGAATATAATTGATCGACGGACCGCCTTCGCGCCGTGGC